>JAYVGL010000051.1:0-3158 GCA_043772175.1 Pyrinomonadaceae bacterium
GTCCGGTTCGATACGGAAACATAGTAAAAACCGTTCGTTTCCTGAGATTTCTCGAAAACGATTTTCTCGCCTTTTTCAATCGTTTGAACTTTTTCCGAAGCCGCGTTGGGCATTTTCCGCAAAAAAGTTGACGTGACGATGACTTCCGCCTGACTTTGGGCGAAAACCGCCGAAGCGAAAAATAAAGTGAAAATCAAAGCGATATATTTTCTCATACGATTACAACTGTTTGGCGCGAAACTTTCCGCGAAAACGAACCACTGCGTCGGGGCGGGCGACTTTGATAATAATGTCGTGAACCGCCGCGTCGTTGGCAGCATCCGGCGAACGATAACCGAGCCGATATTGTTCGCGCAATTCGCCCGCCATCTTTTTGAAAATACCACTTAATTTTTGCGTATCGCTGACATAAAATCTTCCGGCGGTCGCGTCGGACATTTTCTTCAAAACATCCGTCGCTTCGGCTTCGTCGGTTCTCTCCTGTAAAGCGAGTTCTTCCTCGGTCGGTATGTAAATCGGACCCGTCGGGATGATGACATTTTTCTTTTTGCGCGACTTTTTAGTTTTCTTTTTCCTGTCGCTCGCCGGATCAATCGGAGCCGCGCCGGTTCGGTAAAATACGGTGTAAATCAAAATATCCGATTCTTCAAACTGCGCCAGTAAATCTTCTTTCGTTACCGGACTTCCGAAATCCTTGCCGTCCGTCAGCAGAATAATGACTTTGCGCCCCTGAACATCGGCAAACGAATTGCGAGCGATTTGCTCGACGGCGCGATACATCAGAGTTCCGCCCAAATCGGCACTGCGGATTTTATCGAGAGATTCTTTGAGCGTTTTGTGATTAGAAGTGAACGGATTAAGAATTTTCACCTGATTATCGAACGTCGCTATCAAACATTGGTCGCTTGGATTCAATAAATTTATCAATTCCTTTGCCGCGCTTTTGATTTTTTTCGACACGTCTTCGGTGCTTCCGCTGGTGTCAATCAACAGAGCGATGTTGAGCGGTTCGTCGTATTTTGCAAAAAAAGTGATGTTTTGCTTTACGCCGTCCTGGAGCACTGTAAAATCTTCCTTTTTCAAACCGGCAATATAATGCCCTTCGCGGTCGCTGACGATCACCGGAACGCTGACCAGCGTCTTGTCTGTTTTTGCCGATTTGTCGGGTTCGCCAACTTGCGCCCGCGTCTGAACCGGCAGGATTGAAAGCGTTAAAGCCAGCGTAATTAAAATGATTTTCATAACTTTTCGTGTTCATCAAAAATATCAATCTTACAGTGAAATAACAATGTTTGTCAGCATTCTGAACATCGTCCGAAATTTTTGATGCAAATCAACAGTTGAAATAACTTAGCTTTCCTTTGCATCTTTTGCGCCTTTGCGTGAGGAGCGATTTCATGCAAAGGCGCGAAGGACGCAAAGAAAGAAATATTGCGATCAGCGAATTTTAACTATTGATTTGCATTTTTAATAAACGCACAGCACCAGAACCGTCTAGTGTAATCGGGCGGCTAAACCGTTATTGAACGAAATCATTTTGATAAACGCGATTTGCTGAAAAACTTTATATTCGCACTCACGCGACGCGGTTCTGACATTTGACTTGATCAATTGTTGATAATTTTCTCCTACTACTTGAATCAATTCTGATTTACAATATCAATTAATTATGAGTAAAAAATTTGTTCTCCTGTTGTGCGCCTTAGCGATTTTTGTTTCATTTACCTTTGCCCAAAAATCGAAGGCAAAACCCGACGCGGAAATCAGCCGGATGTTAAAAGAGGTTTCGGCAAAACGTATCGGAGCCGACATCGGCAAACTCGTCTCTTTCGGGACGCGCAACACTTTGTCCGAACAGGACAACCCGACACGCGGAATCGGCGCGGCGCGTGATTGGATTTTCAGTGAATTTCAACGAATCTCCAACGATTGCGGCAATTGTCTGAGCGTCGAAAAGCAGACTTTTTTGCAGCCGCCGACGGCAAATCGCCGCGTTTTGGAACCGACGAATCTAACCAATGTCGTCGCCACCTTAAAAGGCGCGACGAATCCTGACCGAATTTACGTCGTTTCCGGGCATTACGATTCGATGTGTACGAAACCCGACGACGCGAAATGCGATGCTCCCGGCGCAAATGACGACGCTTCGGGAACCGCCGCCGTTATCGAAATGGCGCGGGTAATGTCGAAGAGAAAGTTCGACGCGACGATAATTTTTATGACCGTCGCCGGTGAAGAACAGGGACTGCTCGGCGCGACATATTTCGCCGAACAAGCCAAACAAAAACAGTTGAATATCGAAGCGATGTTCACCAACGACATCATCGGCGGCGTAACGAGTTTCAAAACCGCCGTCAACCGCCAAACCGTTCGCGTTTTCAGCGAAGGCATTCCGTCGAACGAAACCGAACCGGAAGCCAATACGCGGCGCGGAACGGGCGGCGAAAACGATTCGGCATCGCGTCAGATGGCGCGATTTATCAAGGAAACCGCCGATTTATATTCGCCGAAATTCAGCGTCTCGATGGTTTATCGGCGCGACCGATATTTGCGCGGCGGCGACCACATTCCGTTCGTCGAACGCGGTTTCACGGCGGTCAGATTCACCGAACCGAACGAAGATTACGACCATCAGCATCAAAACGTCCGCACGGAAAACGGCACATTTTACGGCGACACGCTTGAATTTGTAGATTTCGATTATGTGGCGAACGTCACTAAAATCAACGCCGCAAGTCTGGCGCGGCTGGCACTCGCGCCCGCCCGTCCGAAAAACGTCGGAATGGTGACGACGCGGCTCGGAAATGATACGGAATTGAAATGGGATGCCGCCGCCGAAAGCGACATCGCCGGTTACGAAATCGTCTGGCGCGACACGACGAGCGCGGTTTGGACGAATTCGCAAACGGTCGGAAACGTCACGAATTTCGTGATGAAGGGAATGTCTAAAGATAATTATTTCTTCGGCGTTCGCGCCGTTGACAAGAACGGCAACAAAAGTCCGGTAAGTTTTCCGAAACCTGTTAGATAGTCAAATTATTAGCCGATAGTATGCGAAAGAGTAGTTAAAGACTTGAGTTTTCCCTTGGCGTTCTTTGCGCCTTTGCGTGAAAAAAAATCTCTCTCACGCAAAGGCGCAAAGAACGCCAAGAAAGGCT
>JAYVGL010000052.1:0-18532 GCA_043772175.1 Pyrinomonadaceae bacterium
TCGGAAATCCGCGACGAATCGAACCGCGAAGGCATCCGCGTCGTCATCGAACTAAAACGCGATGCCGTGCCGCAGGTGGTTTTGAATAAACTTTACAAACTGACACCTTTGCAGATGTCGTTCGGAATCATAATGATTGCGATTGTTGACGGGCAACCGAAAGTTCTTAATCTCAAGCAGATTCTCGAAGCGTTCGTCGCTTTCCGCAAAGAAGTCGTGCGCCGCCGCACCGAATTTGAGCTTCGCAAAGCCCAAGCCAGAGCGCATATTTTGAAAGGTTTGAAAAAGGCGATTGACGATCTTGATTACATCATTCCGCTGATTCGTAATTCACGTTCGATTGATGAAGCGAAACAGTGGCTGACCGGAAATTTCGATTCACTTCCAGACGATATTAGAAATTGGAGAGGAATTACGAATGACGGTGCTTTCAGAGGAAAGTTTACAGATGCAATTTCAAAACTTGAGTTTTCCGATATTCAGGCGCAGGCGATTCTCGATTTGCAGCTTCGCCGCCTTTCGGCTCTGGAGCGTCAGAAAATCATTGACGAACTCGAAGCGATTTCGCAACATATCAAGGAACTCGAAGCGATTCTCAACAATCAACAACTGCTTCGGCAGGTGATCGTTGACGAACTGCGGGAAATCAAAAAGAATTTCGGCGATGCGCGGCGCACGGAAATCGTGGATGCCGGAATCGAACTGAAAATCGAGGATTTGATCGCCGACGAAGAAGTCGTAATTACCGTAACGAACGCCGGTTATATCAAGCGAACGCCCGTTACGGCTTACTCGACGCAGGGACGCGGCGGCAAAGGTCGGTTCGGCGCGAAGGCGAAAAACGACGATTTCGTCGAACATCTGTTCACGGCTTCGACGCACGCCTTTTTGATGATTTTCACCGGCGGCGGACAGGTCTTCAAAATCAAGGTTCACGAAATTCCCGAAGGCGATACGGCGGCGCGCGGCAAAGCGGTCGTCAATCTCGTGCAGTTGTCGGGCGAAGTGAAATTGGTCGAAGTTTTGCCGGTTCGTGACTTTACCGAAGAAGTTTACGTCGTGATGGTGACGAAAAAAGGTGTCGTCAAAAAATCGAGTTTGTCGCAGTATCAGAACATTCGCGCCAACGGCATTAACGCCATCAACATTGACGAAGGCGACGAACTTTTGAATGTCTTTGTAACCGACGGCACGAAGCAAATTTTCATCGCCACCAACGACGGAATGGCGATTCGATTTAACGAAGAAGATGCGCGTCCGCTCGGTCGCGTCGCTCGCGGCGTGCGCGGAATTTCCTTAAGAAAAGACGATTTCGTCGTTTCGGCGTGCGCGGTTTCGACTGATGAATCGGAAAAAATGCTTTCGATTTCCGAACAAGGTTACGGCAAACAATCGGAAACCGGCATTTACCGGTTGCAATCACGCGCCGGCAAAGGCGTGATAAATATGAAAACGACGAAAAAGACCGGCAAAGTCGTCGCCGTTTTTCCGGTCGAAGACGACTCGCAGGTGATTATCATCACGCAGCAAGCGAAACTGATTCGGCTTGAAACCGACTTAATCCGCAAAACCCGCAGAAGCGCACAAGGCGTGAGGCTTATCAACGTCGGCGACGGCGATCTGGTAACGAGCGCGTCGCTGATTGAAGTTCCCGAGGAGGAGATCGCTGCGGAAGAATAAAATCGAAACGCAGACGCGAAGAAACGCAGGAAAGCGGAGAACCGAAGTTCTCCGCTTTCCTGCGTTTTGATGTAGAAAGCATATTGACGAAACAGTTTGATAAATCGGACACGCTGCAATCGTTCGGAAAACTATTCGCTGTTCGCTGTCAATTATTCACTATTGAACGAAGAATTTTCTCGACTATCAGCGAATAGTTGATGCTTCAGGCTAACGGTTCGGGCGGCATTTTATCAGCAGTGCGGAAAAGTAATTTATGGGCAGACGACGACAATCATTTGAAAATCTTCAAGCAATCCTGTAACCTTTCGATGAAATTCAACACTTGTCAGCAGGAACGATTCAATCTACCGAAACATAAACTTATGAAAAATTTTCTGAAAATACATGTGTGCGGCGCGTTGCTGCTGATTTTGCTTTTCGCGGCTTCGACGAAAGAGGCGGACGCGCAAAAATCCGAATCAAGTAAGCAAACGCCGGTCGTTTTGATTCACGGCATCGGCGGCGCGGATTTGGATTATCAACCAAAAGGCAAAGGCATTTGGAGCAACGGTTTTCCGAACGACGTTTTGATCGGAAGAGCGGGCGATCCGCAGAATCTCCAATTTGACCAGGAAGGCAGCCCGCGCACCGACACGATTTCCAAAGATGTCAAAGCCGTCGGTTTTTATGACGTGCCGGGCGGCAGAAATATCACGGATTTGTCGAAGTTTCTGCAAAAAAACGGTTACGTCAAAGATTCGGAATTATACGAATTCGCGTATGATTTCCGCTTTTCCGCCGTTTACAACGCGGCAAAACTCGGCGAACTGATCGAGGAAATTCGCCGCAAAAATAAAAATCAGCCGGTTGATATTGTCGCGCACAGTTTCGGCGGTTTGATTGCCAAACAATATCTTTTGAATCCGGCAAGCGCGAGCAATGTCGGTCAAGTTATTTTCGTCGGAACGCCTCACTTGGGCGCACCGAAAGCGTTGAAGGCTCTGCGTTACGGCGATAATCTCGACGTGCGAATTATTGACGGCTGCAAACTCAAGCGCGTTGTTCATAATATGCCAGGAATGTTTAATCTGCTGCCCGGACACCGTTATTTTGAAGCGAACGGCGGCGGCTATTTTGAAGACGAAAGCGACCTTGACGGCGACCAGGTGCGCGGTGTGCTTGATTATGAACATACGATTTACAATTTAATCAACGGCAAAGAAACGCGCTGTCTGCTGAAGCCTTCGGTGGACGCGCTGCCGTTCGACCGTCTGAGCGAAAGTTTGCTTGCCGAACACGCCGTAAAATTTCACGACGATTTGGACAATTGGAAGAAACCGGCGAACGTGCGCGTTTCGATGATCGTCGGCTACAACGTCCCGACTTTGAAAATGCTTTCGGAGACGAACGATGGCATCAAACTGACTTACACGACGGGCGGCGACGGAACCGTTCCGCTGCGAAGCGCGGAAACCAGCGACGCTGATACGATTTATTACGCCGATTTGAAAAAACTAAAAACCGAACATTCGGGCATGATCGGCGCACCGATCATCATCAGAAAAATTCTGGATTTGCTCAAACGCGACTACAAAAGCAGTTCCAATAATTTCTCGATTGTGCGACCCGACGATAAAGACTTTACGGAAACCAGCGAGCTTAAACGCTGAAAGTTCAGAGTTTCGTCTAAAGACGGAACTCTGAACTTTATTTCAATACTTTTGGAGCGATTTCGATGTGGCTGAATTAACGGCGGAAGCGTTCGGATTATTGCTCGTGCGGCTCGACGCGGACGACGCGCTCGCCGCCGGAAAATATGAAGAACTGCGTTTGAAACTCGTCAAATTCTTCGTTTGGCAGCGCAGATGCGCCGAATCGGAAGCCGACGCGCTCGCCGACGAAACGCTCGACCGCGTTTCGTCGAAGCTCGCCCAAAAAATCGAAATCCAAAACGTCAACGCTTACGCCCTCGAAGTTTCGCGCTTCGTTTGGCTCGAATACGTTCGCCAGAAAAAAGAAGACGCTTACGGCGACGATTTGCCCGAAATCGCCGCTCCGCCGGAAATTTCCGAAGAGCCGAACGTGCGTTTGGAACATTTGAAAAAATGTCTGGCGGAAATCTCCAAAGACGATTCCGACCGAAATTTGATAATCGGTTACTACGGCGCAGACGCGGGCGAAAAAAACAAAATCCAGCGCAAAAATCTGGCGGAAAAATTAGGCTTGACGATGAACACTTTGAAAGTCAAAGCGTGTCGTCTGCGCGAACGACTGGAACGCTGCATCAACGATTGCGCCGCAAAGACGGCTTGAAAAAATGCAACCGAAGGGCAAGTTTCGACACTTAAAATAATGGCTGACCGGCAAAATAACCTAAAAACCGAAGCGTTCCAATCGGAAGAACTGAAACGCTATCTGTTTTACGAAGCGAGTGAGACGGAACGCGGTCAGCTCGAAGCGCGGTTCTTCGAGAGCGAAGAATTGTTTTACGAACTGCTCGATTTGGAGAACGATCTGACCGACCGCTACGCCCGCAATGAACTCGGCGAAAAAGATAAAAAACGCTACGCCGAAAGTTTGGGCAAATCATCGGAACGCCGCGCCAAACTCGCCAACGCCGTATCTTTGCAAACTTTTATCAAAGAGGAAACCGTTTCCGCCGCTAAAGAATCGCCGAGTTTTTTGGGGAAATTATCAAGTTTCTTCGGTTTGAACGCGGCAGGTTTTCAGTATGCGACCGCCGCGCTGGTATTTTTGCTGCTGGTCGGCGGCGGATTTTTGGTTTTGGAACGGCGGCGCGACGCGCAGGAATTGGCGCGTTTGCGGCAAAGCGAAATCGAGCGCACGGCGGAAATCGAGCGGGAAAAAGCGTTGCGGGAACAAATCAAAATGATTCAGGAACGCGAACAAAGTTTGGTTGGCGAATTGGCGGAGAAAAACGGGCGGGCGGAGATTTTAACCGAACAACTGAGCCGCGAACAAACGGAAAGAGCGCGGCTGACGCTTGAATTGAAAAATCTGAAACGGCGAAAAACGATTGAAACGCCGGAAATTCAAACGCCCGCGCCGACGATTGCGACCGTTTTTCTCGCGCCAATCGGCGGGAGAGGCGTTGGCGATGCCGGAATCATCAGCGTCGGCAAAAACATCGAAATGATTGCCGCCACTCTGCAAATCCCGCCGGAATCCGCCGCCGAAACTTTCAGCGTCCGGCTTAATTCCGCGCCGCTCGCCGCTCGCCTTAGAGCGAATCGAACCAAATCGGGCGGCAAATACGTCCGCGTCAGTTTTCCGGCAAAAAACCTGTCGCCGGACGCGGAAAATCTGCTAATCGTCGTCGGCAGCGACGACAGCCGCTACAACTACGTTTTGCGCCGGCAAAAGTGAGGACGACGACGCGGAAAATTAGATTGACAGACCGCCGATTTAGAGGATAATGTTGAAAACAAAACGAACACTCGTTCGGTAATTTTTAATCAGGCGTTCAGTAAAACGGCAAATCGCCAATCGAAATTTTTCTGTAATTAAAACTGTCTGCCGGTAGAATTGCCGGATTTCCAATTCGTCGTCAGCACCGCGCTTCCGCCTAGACAAAAAATTGAGTTCCCTAATCTTTCGGTAAATAATTTTTCATTTACCGAAAGAAAATTGACCGTTTTGCGCTTTAAAAATTGCGTTTAGATATGAAAAGCGGTTTACAAGAAACTGCGAAATTTAAATATGAAAGTCTCGGTGTAACTTTTCTCCAATTTTCCGCACAGGCAAGTGAGAGGTTTTATGCGACAAAATATCTATTCGGAAAAAATCAATTTCACGCACGGCGCGGCGGCGTTGCTGGGCGGGCTGATTTTGTTTTGTTCGGCGGCGTTCGGTCAGCAAAAAACGAACGATGCGGTTTATCAGGACGAGTATTTATTGAAGCCGAATGAACGCATCGAACGTAAAATTGCCAAAGACGAAAAACACATTTACACGGTCAGTCTGAAACGCGGCGAACTGCTGCATATTCGCGTCGAACAGCGCGGAATTGATGTGATGACAGCGATTGCCGGAAAAGATTCGGAGCGAAAAATTATTCTTCAAACCGATCACGCGCCGACCGCCGACGGCACGGAAAGTCTCACTTTTGCGGCGGAGGTGAGCGGCGAATATATCTTCGGCGTGTTCGGGTTTGATGCCGTCTCGACTGACAGCGGCTACGTTCTGCAAAACACCGCGCCGCTCGAAAGCGTTGAAGAAAAAAAGTTTGCCGCCGCCGATTTAGACAAGATCGGCACGGCGGCTTATAAAAATGAAAATTACGATTCGGCGATTTTCTATCACGAAAACGCGCTCAAACTACGGCAAAGTTTGCCCGTCGCCAATGAACTCGCAGGAATTTTATTTAGTCTGGGCGGCGATTATTACGGCTGGCAAAAATACGCCGAAGCGATTGAGTTTTATAAAAAAGCCGCGCCGCTTTATCGTCAATTCAATGATAAAGCGAACGAAGCCAATAGTTTGTATAACATCGGCGGCGGCTACAACAATCTTAAAGATTACGAAAAATCCAACGTCTATTATTTACAGGCTTTGCCGCTTTTGCGCGAAGTGAAAAATCAGACGGTCGAGAAAGGCGCGTTGGAGACGCTCGGCGAAAATTATTTCAGTCTCAAGGATTATGTCAATTCGACGGCTTTCTACGAGCAGGAACTCGCTCTCGCCCGTGAATTAAAAGATGCGGACGGCGAAAAGAAAACGCTTGGCGCGATTGGCGGAAATTATTTTGCCGGCGGCGAATTTGAAAAGGCTCTCGATTATTTTCAACGGCAACTGCCGCTCTACAGGCAGGCGAAGGAAGAGCAGAACGAAGCGATTACGCTTTTCAATATCGGCTTGTCGCTGGGGCGGCTGGACAAACAGGTTTCCGCCATCATTTATTTTCAGCAGAGTCTGGAAATCAATCGGCGGCTGAAAGACACTCTGAACGAAGCGAAAAACTTAACGCTGATCGGCGATAATTACGTCGCTTACGGTGAAAATGCCGCTGCGCTGCCGTTTTACGAAGAGGCTTTGAAAATCGCGCAAGGCGGCAAAGACCGTTTGGCGGAAATGTATGTGTCACGCAGCATCGGGTTGTTGAAAAGTTCGGCGGGCGACTATGAAACTTCGCTGAAATATCATCTCGAAGCGCAAAAAATCGCCCGTGAAATAAAAAACGAACAGGAAGAAGCCTTCGATTCGATCAACATCGGTTTGATAAAAGTGGCAATCGGCGAATACGAAGAAGCGAGCCGATTGTATCAAAAAGCGTTAGCCGTTTTCGTCAAAGTCAAAGACCGCGACGGCGAGCGCGTCGCCATTAACAATCTCGGCGTGATTTATTTGTGGCTCGGAAGTTTGGGCAAAGCGGAAGAAAACTTTCAAAAGGTCAACGTCATCAGCCTCGAATTGAAAGACCGCCGCGCCATCGCCCGCGCTCAGGCGAATCTCGGCGCGGTCAAAACGCGACTCAAAGATTACGCCGCCGCCATCAAGTATTTCGATGAATGTCTGCCGAAACTCGAAGATTTCAAAGACAATCTTTTCTCGGTCGTAACTTACACCTATTACGGCACGATCCGACGCGAACGCGGCGAATTCGAGAAAGCGGTCGAACTGCACAATCGAGCCGTCGAACTCGCCGATAAAACGCGCATTCCGAAATTTGAAGCCCGCGCACTGACCGAACTCGGACTCGATTATCTGGCGCAGAATAAATTAGATTCAGCCGGCGCGACGTTTGAAAAAGCCTTGACTTTCTCGCGCACCATCAAAGCCCGCGACGAAGAATCGGCGGCTTTGGACGGTTTAATGAAAACGTCGAACCGGCGCGGGCAAAAGGCTTTGGCGATTTTTTACGGCAAACAGTCAATCAACATTTTGCAGGCGACGCGCACGGAAATCCGCAAATTCGACAAGGAAATCCAGACGAATTTCGTCAAGGACAACGAGCCGACGTATCGCCAACTAGCCGAAACTTTAATTTCCGAAGGCAGAATTCCCGAAGCAAATCAAGTTTTGGCGATGTTGAAAGAAGAAGAACTCTCCGGCTTTGTGCGGCGTGATACGAAAGAAATCGAAACTTTATCGAAACGCGCCGACCTGCGCGCCGACGAAAAATCCGCGCTCGAAAGATACAATCTTTTCTCGTCGAAAGTAACGGCAATCGGCGCGGAACTCAGCAAACTCGAAGATATAAAAAGGCGTTTGGCGACGGGCGAAACTTTCGTTGACCAAGCGCGTTATGATGAATTAGCGGCGCAATTGAAAGACGCGAACACGGCGTTCCGCGTTTTTTTGGAAAAAGAATTGGCGGCGGAACTTGGTAAAGACAAGAAAAAGGAAATCGAGCAGGATCGTGCTTTGCAGGGCAAGTTAAAAAGTTGGGGCGCAGGCACGGTCGCGCTTTCGACCGTCGTCGGCACAGACCGTTACCGCGTGATTCTAACGACCTCGAACGCGCAGATTGACGGCAAAACCGAAATTACGGCGGCTGACTTAAACGCCAAAATTTTCGCGTTTCGGGAAGCGTTGTTAAATCCGGGCGTTGACCCGAAGCCTTTGGGCAAGGAACTTTACGATGTTTTAGTCAAGCCGGTCGAAAAAGATTTGGACGCGGCGAATGCGAAAACTTTGCTGTGGAGTTTGGACGGAACGCTGCGCTACATACCGATTGCCGCTCTGTGGGACGGCAAACAATATCTTTTGCAAAAATATCAAAACGTGATCTTGACCTCGACGACGCGCCAGAGTCTGCAAGCCGATGTCGTCAAAAACTGGCAAATTTTAGGCGCGGGCGTAACCAAAGCGAGCGAAGTAACCGACGCGAACACGGCGCAGAAATTTTCATTCGACGAACTGAAAAGCGTCGCCAAAGAATTATCGGCGATAACGGGCGACGGCAAATCCAAAGGTGATTTGGCGGGGTTCAGCTTGATTGACACGGCGTTCACCGAAGACGCGCTGAAAGACCGATTAACGCAGACCGCCGCCGACAAACGCAAATACAACGTCGTCCATTTCGCCACGCATTTTCGCCTCGGCAGCGATACGGCAGATTCGTTTTTGCTGCTCGGAAATAACAAAGCCTTAACGCTCGCCGAAGTCGCCGATTCGCCGGAGATGAATTTGAACGATGTCGAATTGGTAACTTTATCGGCGTGCAATACGGGTTTCGGCGGTTTGGAAAACAGCCGGACTTTGGCGGAAAACAACGGCAAGGAAGTTGATTCCTTAGCGCAGTTTATCGAATTGCGCGGAGCCAAATCGGTGCTGGCGACATTGTGGTCGGTCGCCGACGAAAGCACCGCCGTTTTGATGGGCGAATTTTATCGCTTGCGAAAAGAAAATCAGAATTGGACGAAAGCCGAAACGCTCCGGCAGGCGCAGTTAGAATTGCTCTACGGCAAATATACGCCCGAACAAATCACCGAGCGTAATCGTTCCGAAGCCGTTCGCTTCGGCGCAAGCGCGAAAAATATGCCGAAATTCGCCAAAGACGAAAACGCGCCGTTCGCGCACCCGTTTTATTGGTCGCCGTTTGTTTTAATCGGAAATTGGCGATAGTCGGAAATCAAAGACGAAAGTAGTAAGTTGTGAAAAGCCTCAGAGAAAAACTCAACATCAGCACGACGGCATTTCTGCTGATATTGACGCTCGGCGCGGCGGTTTTCGCGCAGACGAACGAAGAAAAATTAGCGGCGGCGAATAAAACACTTGATGAAGCAAAGGCACTATTTCAACAAGGCACGGCGGAATCTTATCAAGCCGCGAAAGAAAAATTTTGCGCCGCTGCCGATTTATTCGCCGTCGCCGAAGATAAACAAAATCAAGCCGTTTCAATGCTTGCCGCCGGAACCATCGCAAGCAATTCAGGCGATTACGTTGCCGCGCTGCAAATATACATTCGAGTTTTACCGCTTCTGACAGCAACCGATAATGATTTGGGAGCGATTACCTTTAACAACATCGGCAGCGTTTATAATGAGTTGGGCGAGAAACAAAAAGCACTGGATTATTACACTTTAGCTTTGCCGATGCTTCCGCCGATCAATAACGAAATCAGATGGAAGAGAGCCGAAACGCTCACGCAAATTGGTCCGATTCATTTTGTTTTAGGAGCAAAGCAAAAAGCATTGAATTATTATCGGGAAACTTTAATGCTTTATCGCACCATCGGCGACGAAGCCGGTGAAGCTGAAACGCTTTCAAATGTCGGCGCGGTTTATGATTCTTTGGATGATAAGCAACAAGCATTAGATTATTATTCTCGCGCCTTAGAGTTTTTTCGCACCGCGAAAAATAAAACAAACGAAGCCCAGATGCTTAATAACATCGGTGCGATTTATTACGCTTCGGGCGAGCAGGAAAAAGCTCTTGAGTATTTGCAACAATCGCTTTCCCTCAGCAAAACTACCGGCAACAAATCGCAGCAAGCGAATACGCTTGATTGGCTGAAGGCTTATTGGAACAGTTTGAAAAAACCGCGCTAAGCCGTTTTCTATGGCAAGCAAGCGGTCAATGTTTATCAGGAACTGCGCTCGAACATCGCTTCGCTCGACGAAGAAATTCAGCGCACTTACCTCAAATCTATCGAGCGGACTTACCGCCGTCTCGCCGATATTCTCATTGCGGGCGGGCGCATCGCCGAAGCCGAAGAAGTTTTGGCAATGCTCAAAGAAGAAGAACTTTTTGCTTATCTGCGCCGCAGCGACAAGGTTGCCGCCGATTTGAAGGGGAAAATCTCGCTTTCGCCCGAAGAGAAAAAAGCCTTTACCGATTATGAAATCCACGCCGACGGAATTACCCAAACGGCGGCGGAATTCGGCGCGTTAGAAAAAAAGAAGAGTGATTTGCCGCTCGGCGAATCGCTTATCGCCGCCGACCAAAAACAATACGACGCGCTCAAAGGAAAATACGACGCGGCAATCATCGTGTTCGATAAATTTCCGAACGATTTGAAAGTTCGATTCGGCACGAATGACAAGCGCGTTGCCGTTGTCGAATCGGATACGCAGGGCATTTTGAAACGGCTGAATGAACCGCGCATTGTCATCATTTCAACTATCGTCGGCAAAGACCGTTTGAATTTAATTGTTACGACGAGCGATACGCAGCGGGCGCACACGGTCGAAATCAAAGCCGCCGATTTGAATAAATTAGTTTCGGAATTTCGTGATGCGGTGAAAAATCCGGCGGTTGATCCGTGACCGCTTGGAGGGAAACTTTTTAACGTGCTGTTTCCTTCCGCCCTGCAAAAAGATTTGGACGGCATTAAAGCCGACACGCTGGTTTGGAGTTTGGACGGAACTTTGCGTTATGTGCCGATGGCGGCTTTGTGGGACGGGAAAAATTATCTCGCCGAACGCTATACGAACGCCGTTTTAACGCTCGCCAGCCGCGATAAAATCAACGCGCAAACACCAACCGACCGCACCAAATGGCTCGCGCTCAGCGTGGGCGTGTCGAAGGCGGCAAGCGTCAAAAACGACGACGGTTCGACGGCAAATTTTGACGCGCTCGTCGCCGTGCCGCAGGAATTGTGCAGCGTCATCAGCGACCCGAGGAAAAAAGATTTCTGCAATACGACCGGTGCGAAACAAACCGGAGTTATCAGCGGCTTAATGTTGTCGGATGACGAATCACTTTGCAGAATTTTGAAAATAACATCGGCAAAGTTCCCGTCATTCATATCGCCTCGCATTTTTCATTGAACGCCGGCGACGAAAGCGATTCTTACTTATTGCTCGGCGGCGGCGCGGAACGACGATTTTCTTTAGTCAGTTTGAAAAAAACGCGGCTCGATAAAGTCGAATTGCTGACGCTTTCGGCGTGTGATACGGCGATGACTTCGGGCGCGAATTCGAGCGGTATGGAAATCGAAGGCTTTGGCGCGTTAGCACAGAATCAGGGCGCGAAAACCGTTTTGGCAACGCTCTGGGCAGTCGCGGACGATTCGACGCGCGATTTAATGACGGAATTTTACCGCCAACTCGAAGACAACCCGAAAATCGGCAAAGCCGAAGCATTGCGGCAGGCGCAAATCAAATTAATCAACGGAAAATTCAAGCCCGCTCAGGTTGCTGAAAAACATCGTTCGGACGCGATTCGGTTCGGCGCGAACGCGAACAATTTTCCGAAATTCGTGAAGGATGAAAACGCGCCGTTCGCCCATCCGTTTTACTGGTCGCCGTTCGTCCTAATAGGAAATTGGCGATGATTGATGCGACAACCGAAAAAAATATGAGACGATTTCAAATCCTTAACAGATTTTATTTGCCGCACATTTTCGGCGCGATTTTAATGGTTGCGCTCCCGGCGTTTATCACTTTCGGGCAGAATTCGATTGTTCAACCACTCGACCCTGACAAAATTGCCCGCGCGACAACGCTCATCAACGAAGGGCTTGAACTCTACAAACAAGCAACCGAAGAATCGTTGCGAGCCGCTTTGCCGAAGTTTGAAGAAGCCAGACAACTGACGCGCGAACTAGTAATTAAACAAGCCGAAGCCGCTTGTTTGATAGGCATCGGTCAAATTTACAGCGATTTGGGCGAGAATCAGAAGGCTCTCGATTATTTCAATCAAGCACTTCCACTACTTGAATCCGTCAGCGATAGGAATAGTCAAGCCATCGCGTTTAATCGGCTTGGCTTGATTTATTCGAGTTTGGGCGACAAGCAAAAGGCTCTCGATTATTACAAACAATCTCTCACCCTCTCAAAAGCCGTTGGCAATCGCAACGAAGAAGCGAACGCGCTCAACAATATTGGCGAAATTTTCAATGATTCGGATGACTGGCAAAAGGCTCTCGATTATCACAATCAAGCCTTGTTGATTTACCAAGCCATTGGCAACCACAGAGAAGAAGCCACCGCGCTCGGCAATCTCGGCAAAATTTATTCGAGATTAGGCGACCGGCAAAAAGCCCTTGATTTTTATAATCAAGCGTTGTCGGTTTACAAAGCGGTCGGCTTCCGGCGCGGCGAAGCCGTCACGCTGAACAATATTGGTCTCATTTACGCGAAGGCGGACGATTTTCAGAAAGCCCTTGATTATTATCAGCAATCGGTATCGCTAGAAAAATTATTTGGCAGAAAAGCCGGCAAAGCCGCCGTGCTGAACAACATCGGCGGAGTTTATCTCCAATTAAAAGAGCCGGAAGAAGCCCTCGATTACCTTAACCAAGCCTTAATCTTGTTCCGCAACGTCGGCGACCCAAACGGCGAAGCGACGGCTTTGCAGGGCATCGGCGCGGCTTATGACGATTTGGGCGACGCACCGAGAGCCATTGATTATTACAACCGGACTTTGCCGCTTCGCCGGTTCGTAAACAATAAAAGCGGTGAAGCCGGAACGCTCAACAATTTGATGCTCTCTTGGAACAGAGTCGGAAATCGCCAACTCGCTATTTTTTACGGTAAGCAAGCAATCGGCAAATATCAGGAATTGCGCCGCAACATCGAAACTTTCGACAAAGAAACGCAGCGAACTTACCTGAAAACTGTGGAAAGCACCTATCGCCTGTTCACCGAGATTCTGATCGCCGCCGGGCGTTTGCCCGAAGCGCAACAGGTTCTGAACGCCTTTAAAGACCAGCAGTTTTTTGATTTTAACCGCAATCCGAATGAACCGATTAAGCGGATTACTCAAACTCCTCGTGAAACGGAATCTGTAGCGCGTTATCAACAGTCAATTGAACAAATCGACAAAATCAGTTTTGAATTTAACGAACTGAAAAGAAGGATTGGAACACGTCAACTAGGTGCGGATGAGACCGCACAATTGCAAAAACTTGAAAGTGAACTGAAAACCGCGACCGATGCCTTTCTTGCCGTTTTGAAACAAGCCGAAGCAGAGTTTTCAAAACTCGCCGATGAAAAAGATAGAGTCGGAGAAATTTCAGATACAGTGGAGATGCAAAAAGCTCTGCGCGATTTGAACCGGCAGACAGGTCAAAAAGCCGTCGCCGTTTATACGCTGGTCGGTGAGGATAATTTTCGAGCTTTGATTGTTTCGCCCGACGGAATCAAAGCGGTTTCCACGCCGATTAGCGCAACCGAACTTAATAAAAAAGCTCTCAAACTGTGGGGATTACTACAGTCCGAACGCTACGATCCGACCATTTTATCCGAACAAATTTATGATGTTGTTCTCAAACCGCTGGAAGCCGAACTGCCGAAGGACACAAAGACGATTATGTGGAGTCTGGACGGCAATCTGCGTTATCTGCCGATGGCGGCTCTGTGGGACGGCAAGCAATATTTAGTCGAACGCTACAACAATGTTAATTTCACCCGCGCCGACGGTGAACGAATGACCCGCGCTGTGAATACAAAATGGACGGGAACCGGCTTCGGAAGTTCAAACGCGCAGACGGTCGAACTTCTAGGCGACCGAATCAGTTTCAACGCTTTGCCGGGCGTGAGCGAGGAACTCAGGCAGGTTTTCAAGCAGACGACTTCAAAAACAGGAATTTTAGCCGGTGAAGTTTTGCCGGATAAACAGTTTACGAAAACGGGTTTTCTCGCATCGCTCAAACTGCATCGTCCCGTCGTGCATATCGCTTCGCATTTTTCATTCCGTCCGGGCGACGAAGAGCGTTCGTTTTTGCTGCTCGGTGACGGCACGGCATTTACTTTAAACGATATGAAGGCGGAGACAAATCTCTTTCAAAACGTGGATTTGCTGACGCTATCCGCCTGTAACACGGCGGCAACACAGGCGGATGCCAACGGCAGGGAAGTTGACGGATTTGCCGAACTCGCGCAGCGTTTGGGCGCGGGCGCGGTGATGGCGACGCTCTGGTCGGTGGCAGACAATTCGACACCTGCGCTGATGAAGGATTTTTACGACTTGAAATTGAACAGAAATCTGAACAAAGCCGAAGCCTTGCGCCAAGCTCAGATGGCATTGATTACGGGTTCTTCCGAAGCAAAACCCGTTGCCACGCGCAGCGATTCGCCACCGGTGGAAATCGTTATCGTAAAAAAGCCGGATGATAAAAAGCAATTCACGAAAAACACGCGCAGCGATGTCGTGTATTTTAACGCCCAGGAGGCTCCGTTGTGGGATAAATCAAAACATCCGCCGTTCGCGCATCCGTTCTACTGGTCGCCGTTTGTTTTAATCGGCAATTGGCGATAGTTCGGAGATTAAAATTATTTATCGTAAAACTGTAACCTTTTGAAAAATTTACGCACTGGAGAATGTGAGACGCTTTTGGAAGTTACAAAAAATATTTTTTAGATTATATTTGTTACGCATTTGATTTTCTAAACTTCCAAAAATACTGCTTCGGAAACAACTTAAAATCAAAACGGGTTTGATAAAACCGTGTCTGGAATTTTTGGCGAAGCAAGGAGAATAATGAAGCCGACGACAAAGTTTATAACCGCATTTATTTTAATTTTCGCCGTAACGAGCGGACAATTTTTGATCGTTTCGGCACAGCAAACGCAAATCACGCCGCCGAAATATCCGAACGTCGCGCTCGGTCGCGGCAGCGGCTCGAAAGGCGCGAGTGAAACTGAAAAACTTACTCCCGAATTGCGGATGCTTTACGCGCAATATCGCGGAAGCGGCGGTAAAGGCGCGGACGGCGGCAGTCCGGTCGAAATTAAATTTAACGACGGACAATTACAGGAAGTCTTTGGAATCAAAGATGCGGAAAACGCCAATCCGTCGGTCGCCGTCGCCGTCACGACGAACGCAAAGTCAGACATCGCTGCGCTCAAAAATGCCGGAATGAAAGTTTATATGCGGCAGGGAAACACGATTTACGGCGAAGCGTCGGTTTTGAATCTGGCGAAGATCGCGGGCGAAAAATCGGTCAGCCAAATCGCTGCCACGAAATCGGCGAAATCACCGGATTTGCCGAAAGAGACTGCGCCGCCGGTGATGCGTCTGCCGAACTCGAAAGGCGGCGATGCGCCCGCGCCGAAATCATCCGGCGCACCGAAAAAAAAGCCGCTCGCCAATGAATTTAACAAAGCCGGAATGACCGGCAAAAATGTTTTGGTCGGCGTAATTGATTCGGGGATTGATTGGCGGCACAAAGATTTTTTGAAGCCGGACGGAACTTCGCGCATCATCGCCATCTGGGATTTCTTCGACGATTCGTTCGCGCAGTCGGGCGGGAAAATCGGGACGATTCCGCCGTCGCTGATTCCCGACGGCGACGCGCTGCCGGGAACCATTTACACGAACGCGCAAATCAACGCCGCGCTCAAAGGCGGCGGCAAAGTCAATTCGGTTGACAATCAGGGACACGGCACGGCGACCGCCGGAACTGCGGCGGGCAACGGCGGCAGCGCGGGCGCGTCGCTCGCCGGAGTCGCGCCGGAAGCCGATTTGATAATCGTCAAAGCCTCTGACTGCGGCGGATTCGTTGATGCCTATATTTTCGGGGCGCAGTGGATCGTCAACACGGCGAAAGAGTTGAAGCGTCCGGTCGTCGTCAACCAGAGTTTCGGCGGACATTTCTCGGCGCACAACGGCACGGAACAAACCGAAGCGTTTTTGAATTCGCTAACCGGCAAAGGTATTCCGGGCGTGATTTTTACCGTGTCGGCGGGCAACGAAGGGCAGTATAATCTGCACGCTGCCGGACAATTCGGACCGCGCCGCGAAGGACAAGCCGACATCTCCAGCCGTCCGCTGTCGGTTGTGATTCCCGCCGACCGCGCCGGAAAAGACGGAACGGTTTTATTGGGCGTTTTTGATTCGCGCGATGAATGGGGCGCGATTATTCAGCCGGTCGGCGCGAACGCCTTCGCCGACAAAGACGGCAAGCCGCTTTCATTTTCACTTTTTAAGGTTGACGGCGAATTAAGATATTTGCTTGACGAAGGCGTAACCAAACCCGATTGGTTCGACGCTTATTTAGTGCAAATTTTAGGCAATTCCAAATTCGGCGACATCAACGACACGCTGGCGATCAGTCTGCCGCCGGGCGCATATCGGATTTGGGGATTCGGCGCGACGACGAAAGTTGTCAACGGCAATTTCGATTTTTACGCGCCGAACTTTCGCGCCGTTGACTTCGGCACGGGAACGACGAAAACCGGAATGGTCGGCTCTCCCGGCAACGCCGCCAACGTCATCACGGTCGCCGCTTACAATTTCCGCAGTAGTTGGCAAAATACGGTTGGCGGCGAAACGCGCTTTAATTTCAACCTCGGCGACATCGCCGATTATTCGAGTCCGGGCGGCAGGCGAAGCATTGACGGCGTTTACAAACCCGACATCGCCGCGCCCGCCAATTATACGATTTCGCCGCTCGCGTCAACGGCAAATCCTGACAGCCAGACTTGTCAGGGCGAAAGTATGGCGGCGAGTCTGGGCAAAAGTTTCGTGACGGCGGACGGTACGCATATCGCCTGGAACGGGACGAGCGCGTCGTCGCCTTTTACGGCGGGTGTGATCGCGCTGATGCTGCAAAAAAATCCGAAGCTCGATGCCGAACAGGTCAGGCAAATCTTGATTAAAACCGCGAAAAAAGGCGGCAGCGTCGGGGCGGTTCCGAATCCGCAGTGGGGTTACGGAATGCTCGACGCGGCGGCGGCTCTGCAGGCGACACCGCCCGCGAAAATCGCGCCGAAGCGAGTCGGCAAATAAAGTTTATAAAGAGTTTGACGGGTTGAACAAAACGATTCAGCCGCCAAGAAATCTTTTGTAAATTGCCTGAAGGTGAAAGCCTTCGACAACTTTCAAAAAGGCAAAATAAAAAGGCAAAACTTAGGAGATAAATAAAAACAATGAAATTCAAATTAATGATAGCGATGTGTTTACTGGGTTTGGTGTTGGCGGGTTCGCCGCTGATGTCTTCAAATGTGTTCGCGCAGGCGAAGCAAACCAAAGACAACAAAAAGAAAAAGAAGGTCGGCGATGAAGTCAAAGCGACCAAGGGAATGTCGAACTCGAAAGGTTCCGACAGCGACGCGAACATCAAACAGGGCGAAACGCTGAACGATATGGACGCGCTGATGGGTTTGCCAACGGCGAAAGGCGGCGGCAAAGGCAAAGGCGCGGCTTACGATTGCGAAGTGCAGCTCGACAATTGGACGGCGTATAGCGTCAAAATTTACATCAACGGCAATTATCGCGGCTTTTTATCAGGCGGCGGCGAAACGACGCTTTACTACACGCCGGGACAGACGACGATCTACGCCCGCGCCGACTTTACCGACGGTTCGTTTTACACCTGGGGACCGAAAACCTACGAATGCGGCGCCAACCAATTTATCTATTTCAAGATGAATCCGTAGGAAAAATCGGCGAGCAAAAACGGCGCGTTTCTCGTATCGAAACGCGCCGTTCTGAAAAGAGTTTTTGAAGCATCGGCAAGTGTGAGCGGTTTTAAATTCTTCATCATTTCATCTACAAAATTTTTCGGGCGAGAATTTAGAATGAAGAATCTAAATTTGCCCGTCTGTTTCCCGCAAAGATTATGAAAATCGGAATTTTGGCGACGTTAACTTTAATCTTCATTGCGGCGTTTTATTTTGCGCCGCACGGACAAATGAAACCGCTGACAGCGACAAAAGCAGAAATTCCGAAATTCGCGTTGCTCGTCGGCATTAACCGCTACAAAAAATACAAGGACATCAACGTCAACATCCGCGATTTGCGCGGAACGCACAACGATGTCGCGTTGATGAAAAGTTTGCTCGCCGATTACGGTTTTAAGGAAGAAACATCGGGCGTGAACTCGGATAAATTCCCCTGCGGACAGCAGACGGCGGCTTCAAATGTCAAAACTTTGTGTTCGGAACAGGCGACGCAATCGGCGATTCGTGAGAATTTCAAAAAGCAGTTGATTGACAACGCTAAAAATTACTTTGTCGCC
>JAYVGL010000053.1:0-6111 GCA_043772175.1 Pyrinomonadaceae bacterium
TAAATCGGATGACACACTTGGGAATGCCTGAAAGTTACAAAGTTGAAGTCTAGCGAAAAACAGAAATGAGAAGATTGCTGATTTATGCAACAAAGCCGCGTAAGACTGTAAACCGGCGTTCCGTCATCTTTTAACTTAAAAACGAGTTTGAGATTTCCGTTCGGTGATTCGACGCTTTGACCGAAATACGTCAGCGCGAACACAAACAACAAAATCAGCGGTAGAAAAACTTTCATCTGGCTTCTCCAAGGTAAAAAATAGACCGAACAAATTCAATAAAAACCATTTTTAGGCGCGAATAACACGAATGACATAAGCAATAAGCAAAGATAATTCGTGTTATTCGTGTTGTTCGCGCCTAAATCCTTCAAGTTAAATCTCTACGACATCAATCTGCGCTTTTTGCAGTTTGCCGGAATAGTCAATGTAAAGCGATTTCCATTCGGTAAAGATGTCTAAAACCTGCGTTCCGGCTTCGCGGTGTCCGTTGCCCGTGCCTTTTGTGCCGCCGAACGGCAGATGAACTTCCGCGCCGATGGTTGCCGAGTTGACGTAGCAGATTCCGGTGTAAAGTTCCTGCATCGCATAGAAAGAATGGTTGACATCCTGCGTGTAAATCGCCGATGACAAGCCGTATTTAGAATCGTTCACGATGTCAATCGCTTCGTCTAAAGTCGAGAACGGAATGACCGACGTAACGGGACCGAAAATCTCTTCCTGTCCGATGCGGTGATTGCGGCCAACGTCAGTGAAAACCGTCGGTTCGATGAAATAACCTTTTTTGTAATTGCCTTTCGTCAGACGATTTCCGCCGCAGGCGAGCGTCGCTTGGTCTTCGTTTACGCCGATTTCGATGTAATTCAAAATCTTGTTCATCGCCGCTTCGTTGATGACCGGACCGACTTCGGTTTTGGTGTCGAGACCGTTACCGACTTTTAATTTTTTGACTCTTTCGACGAGTTTTTCCGTAAACTTTTTATAAACTTTTTCGTGAACGACTAATCTCGAAGAAGCCGTGCATCGCTGCCCGGAAGTTCCGAACGCGCCCCACAGCGAACCTTCGACGGCGTTGTCAATGTCGGCATCGTCCATCACGATAATCGCGTTTTTGCCGCCCATCTCAAGCGAGACGATTTTGTTTTGGCGGGCGCAGGCTTCGGCGATAATTCTGCCGGTGTCGGTTGAACCGGTAAACGAAATCAGCCGCACGTCTTTGTGATTAACCAACGCTTCGCCCGGTTCGCTGAAGCCGTTGACGACGTTAATCACGCCTTTCGGAATTCCCGCTGCTTCGCACGATTTGACGAGATTGATCGTCGAAAGCGGAACATCTTCACCGGATTTGATGACGACCGTGTTGCCGCAGACGAGCGCGGGAATCAATTTCCACGAAGGAATCGCCATCGGAAAATTGAACGGCGTAATCAAACCGCAAATCCCGACCGGCTGGCGAACGCACATCGCAAATTTGTTCGGCATCTCCGCCGGAGTCGTAAAGCCGTGCAGTCTTCGACCTTCGCCCGCCGTGTAATACGTGCAGTCAATCGCTTCCTGGACATCGCCGCCGGCTTCCTTCAACACCTTGCCCATTTCACGCGTCATCTGGCGCGTGAATTCGTCCTTGTGTCCGCGCAAGATTTCGCCCAAACGAAAAAGAATCTCGGCGCGTTTCGGCGCGGGCGTTCGCCGCCATTTGGTCGCCGCGTTTTTCGCCGCCTCCACCGCTTTTTCGACATCTTCGGCGTTCGATTTCGGAAAACGCCCGACGACATCCGAAGTGTCCGCCGGATTCAGGTTTTCAAAATACTCGCCCGACGCGGATTTGACCCATTCGCCGCCGATGTAGTTTTGATATTTTTCGGTTTTGTGCTTTTTTGATTTGATTTGTTTTTTCGCTTCTTTTGCTTTTGCCATAATGTTTGTTAATGCTGAATGTTTAATGGTAAATAGTAGATTAAAATATGCTTCTTCTACTTACCGTTTACCACTTACCATTTAACATTAATTACTGAACCGTGAATTGCACGATGCGAAATTGCAGACTGCGCGAGCGCGGTTCATATGTTTGCACCTGCAAAACCACCGCGTCGCCTTTCTTTAATTTGTTCGCCGTGTCGCTGAAAGTTTTCAAGTCCGTAACGGCGGCGCGGTTGATGCGCTGAATCAAATCGCCTTCGTTAAGCGCGTCCGTGCCGTTAGAATTTTTCACATCGGCGATGAAACTCGCCGGATTGATGTTTTTGACAACCAAACCTTTCGCGCCTTCGAGTTTATAAACGGCGGCGAGCGCGGGCGTTAGTTCGATCAGAGTTAACCCGAACGGCTCAATCGGCTTTTTCACATCGCTGACCGGCAACTTCGTCGGTGTCGCGTCGCCGTCGTCAGCCGTTTTGCTGTTTGACGGACGTTCGGCGAGCTTGATAACCGTGTTTTTGCGTTCCAGGTTTGCGCCGACTTCGCGCAGGTAAATTACGCTGACTTCTTTGTCCGGGGCGGTGGCGGCGACTTTGGCGATCAAATCGGTCGCGCCCGAAATCTTTTCGTTGTTAAATTCTAAGATCACGTCGCCCGTCTGCAAACCGGCGGCGGCGGCGGCACTCGCCTTGTCGCGGACTTCGGTGATAATCGCGCCTTTGGCTTCCGGCAGTCCATAAACTTTGGCGTATTCGGTTTTGACCGAATCTAAAATTACGCCCAAATAACCGCGTTTCACTTTGCCGTTCTCGCGGATTTGCCGGTAAACATTCGCCGCTTCATTTGACGGCAGGGCAAAACCAATGCCGTTGTAATCGCCGGTCGAGGTGGCGATTTGCGAATTGATGCCGATGACATCGCCGTTCATATCAACGAGCGGTCCGCCGGAATTGCCGCGATTGATCGCCGCGTCGGTCTGGATAAATTTTTGAAACTGCGTAGCATACGGCGTTTCGCGGCGCGTCTTGGAAATGATTCCGGCGGTCACGGTCTGCTCCAAACCGAACGGCGAACCGATTGCCAGAACCCAATCGCCGACTTCCGCCGCGTCCGAATTGCCGAGTTTGATAAACGCCAATTCGCGTCCCGCTTCGATTTTCAAAACCGCCAAATCGGTTTCACTATCCGTGCCGACGACTTTGGCGACGAATTCCTCGCCCGACTGCAATTTAACGGAGATGCGCGAAGCGTCTTCGATAACGTGAAAATTCGTTAAAATATAACCGGATTTGTCCACGATAAAACCGCTGCCGACGGCATAGCTCGGACGACGCGGCATTTGCTGGCGGAAAAATTCCATCACGTCGTCCGGGTTCGTCGCATCCTGCGCTCCCGGCTTTTCGCCTTTGAGCGTGATGGCATCGGGAATTTTACCCTTCGTATCAATGTTGACGACTGCCGCTTCGACGCGCCTCGAAACTTTGGCGAACGAAGCCGACAGCATTTCGGGTGTCACGGCGGACGGCTTGACGGCTTCGGTTTGAGCGAACAAAGGTTGGATTGTCAGACCGAAAATCAAACCGAAAAAAATTAAATTCAGAAAAACTCCGCGAAGCAATACCGACGATTTTGCAGAATTTATTCGGTAATCGGGCATAAAACTTTTTCTCCTTAAAACGCCGTTGAACGGCGGGTAAAATTTTTCGTGTGAATGGACTATAACAGATTCAAGATTCAAGATTTAGGATTCAAGATTCAGGATTATCAAATTTTGAATCTTGAATTCTAAATCCTGAATCTTGAATCCCACACCTTACATCGTCAAAATCACTTTCATCACGCCTTTTTCTTCTGCTTTCCGCACTGCTTTCACGCCTTCGGATAAGGAAAGTTCCGCGCTGACGAGGCTTTCGACATCAACCGAATTGTGTTTCAGTAAATCAATCGCGGGAGCAAATCTGCCGCAGCGCGAGCCGATAATCGTAATTTCGGCGACGACGACTCGCCACATTTCGAGATTGGTTTTGCCGGAAAATGTGGACTTTAAGACGAGTTTGCCGCGTGGCTTTAATAAATCGAGCGCGGTCGCAAAACCCGATTCGGAACCGCTCGCTTCAACGACGACATCGAAAGTTTTGTGCAGTCGGTCGGCGTTTTCCAATACAATCGTTTCGATGTTTTTGCCGTTCACCAAGTCGAGTTTTTCGCGGTGTTTGCCGACGAGAAAAAGATGATCGCTTTTCAAAGCCAGGGCTTGCGCGCAGAGATTTCCGAGTTTGCCGTCGCCGATGACGGCGACGCGCGTTGCGGGAAAAATCTCGATTTGCTCGGTGATGCCGAACGCCGCCGCCAACGGCTCGACGAAAACAGCCTGCATATCGGAAATTTCGTCGGGAACGACAAGCAAATTGCGCGTCGGCAAAGTCGTAAATTCCGCGTGTGCGCCGTCACGCCCGATAATTCCCAAAACCGTGCGCTGCGGGCAATGGCGCGAATCGCCCTGCCGACATTTTTCACATTCGCCGCAGCCCGCGTTGATTTCGCCGACGACTCGTTTGCCGATTAAATTTATATCATCCGAGGCTTCGACCACGCCGACGAATTCGTGTCCGATAGTTCCCGAAAATCCGGCGTAACCTTTGACGATTTCAATGTCCGTATTGCAGATGCCCGATTTTAGAACGCGAATCAGCGATTCGTTTCCGGCGCACGGCTTGGCGACTTCGGCGAGTTCGAGTTGATTGTTTTCAAAGCGCAAAGCCTTCATAAACTTATCTCAATTAATAGTTTCAAACGATTTTTATTCCTTGTAGTAAACTTTCAAATCCTTTTCGCCGGAGATTAGCCATTTGCCGCCGCCTTTGACGAGCGTTAACTGCTGTTGAACTTTGCCCGCCGAATATTTGTCCGCGCCTTCAAATCTCCATTCCTTGTCGAAAATCGCCGTCGCTTTGTCGCCCGAAGGATCGGGAATGACGCGCAGATTATCAATGTTCAGGCTGACCGAATCGTAATCGCTGAAAGCGCGTTCCTTATCGGCGCGGACTTTGGCGATTCCGACTTTGCCGCCGCGATAATAATCAACCGTGTCGGCGTAGTTGCTCAGATGGCGCGTAACATCCAAATCTTCCGACGCGCTTTTCCAGTCATTGACGACATCTTTGACATCGCCGGTGATGTTTTTCGCCTGTTCCGGGTTGATCGTCGGTTTCGCGGTCGGTGTCGGATTAGGAGTCGGCGGCGACGGCGGCGCGGCGAGATTGGCATTGACGTTTGAATTAGCGTTGGAATTTTGATTGTTCGCCGCGTTGAGATTGGTCGAACGATTCGACTGATTAGAATTATTGCCCGCAACGGCGACGGTTTTTTTGTCGTTAAAATAAAGCCACGCGCCGATACCGCCGACACCCAAAACGAGCATCGTGCCTAAAACCGACAGCGCGACGATTGCCGCCGTGTTCGATTTTTTCGTTTCGCGTTCGACGGCAACCGGCTGAACGGTTTCCCGATTCGCGTCTGAACTTTGATAAGAACTCGGCAGATCGAAGCGAATCGGCTCGACTCGTTTCGGCGCGATCACCGTTTCCGACTCGGTGTTGAAATACGGCGCGTCGTTTTGTGCAGCGACCAGCGGCGTGCCGTCCTGCAAACAGTATCGCAGCGCGTCGTCGGTATATTCGGTTCGGCAGTTCGAGCAGACTTTCATATTTTCTGGCAGACAATGTAAATAATCTTACATTTTGCATCCGGCATTTTCATTTCGTAGAAATTTTATCCGATAAAAACCTGGAATGAAAGATTTGGAATGTAAAATTTCTTTCCCCAATTTTTTAAATTTCAAATACGCTTCAGATACTTTAACAAAAATTCAAAAGCCGTTCACAAAATTTTAATTTCGCCGTCCTGCAACCAAATTTCAAACTCACCGCATCTTTACCGTTAGCCGCGCGGAAACTTCTAAAATACAAGTAAACATTCGATTAAAAAGTGAGGGATTGCTATGTCTAGAATTAATTTGCTCGATTCCGTAAAGATCGAAACGCCCTGCGAACAGGATTGGAAAACGATGCGCGGTAATGATGAAATGCGATTTTGCGACCACTGCGCCAAAGACGTGCATAATCTTTCGGCGATGACGCGCAAACGGGCGCGAAAACTCGTCGCTCAATCGAACGGCGGCATCTGCGTTCAATATCT
>JAYVGL010000054.1:0-17219 GCA_043772175.1 Pyrinomonadaceae bacterium
AGGCGGCGACCACCCGCTCGCGCAAATCTAAAGAGTAAGCCTTCATAAAATTAGCTTACACCTCTAAAATCAGTCGTTCAATTCTGAGAACCGCTATAATGTATCTGATTCCACTGAACGCGCAAAATAAAGTTCTGATTTATTTGGAAAGGTATTTGAATGAAATACTCAAGCTGAATCCTCCGCTTAAAGAAGACGGAATTTTCGACTTAAACACTGACGGAGCAGCGGTTTTGCGTTTTAAGCGTGAATACAATTTGCGCGCTCCGGCGCGAAAATTAGTTGAAACCCCTTATGAAACCCCGGAATTGTGGGCAGCGATTGGTGAGATGCTTGGGAAAGATAGATTAAAACAAGAACTTACCACTTTAGAAAATCAGGCTATAATTAATTTGCTGCAAGGTCTTCCTATATCGATTCCAATCGCGTACACAGCAGAGATGAAAACCTGCGACGAAAAGTTCGCGGCGTTGTTTGGCGGTGAAGGTTCCGCAGCAGCCACTTTCATTGATATAGATGTTTCAAAAGATAATGAATTTAAAGGAAGAACAGTAGACCGCTCCGCTCATTTATATAAAAGTGGCGTGTTTCATCTTTACACGGACAACAAAGGCTCGGATAAAGAAGTTGAATTATTTGTTCCGAAAGAAGCTGTTTTCGTCCCGTTTGCAAGAAAAACCGTTGCTGAATATTATTCAGAAGGAGAGTGGAAAAATGAATTTGTTTTTCGCTTCGATACTGGAAAATACAAAGGTGTCTCAATACACTATGTTCACGTCGCCGGAACTTATGGAGGTCAATACGGCGGTGCATTTTTGGGCAAAGAGTTCATCAATCCCAAAAATGAGCTAACCGGAAAGGAAAACGCAGCAAAAACCTCTATTCAAATCGGTTATATCGGTGGTCTTGGCGGAAGTTCCGGCAAAGGAAAATTATACAGGCACTGTCATATAGTGGTTAAAAAGAACGGAAGTAGAGTTGACCCGCGAAAAATATTCTGTTAGTCGCAAAGGTTGTGGAGTTTTAATTTATGAAAGGAAGAACAGTAATTGTCATACTGCTACTAATTTTCTCTTGTTCTGAAATATCTTTTGCACAAAGTAATTTATCTTCTGGAATTACTTACGATGCAAAAGAACTAAAACCTACCGGATGCGAACTTAATAGCTTGTATTTAGATGGAGCCAACCAAGAAGCCGAAGTAAATCTGCAAGATTCCGGCAGACTGCAAACTATTATTTTGATTGCCAGACCGGGAATCAAGGACAGAAAAAAGGGGTTGAACACATTGATTGAAAGAAGACTTTATACGACACGCGCCTATTTGACCGACTACCTCAGAAAACAGCCTAAAGAAGCGGTGGTAACAGCGCAGGCTCCAAACAACGGATCAGAATATGGTGTAATCGAAATATATGTTTCAGGAGTGTTGAATCCAAATCTTTTAGTAATTTATCCGAATGCCGGCATCGGTGTCGGTTCTTGTGAATCGGAAGACTCCGACGATGCGGAGGGTCGGACAAAACGCGCACTACTTTATCCTTGGCTTTACAATTTCAGAACCAAAAAGAACAGCAACAAGAAATGAGTTAATTTTCTTCCCGCGCTAAACTTTCCCGCGCCGCCTCCAACGCTTCGTAAACTCTTTCGGGCGCAGTGCCGCCGATTTGATTTTTGCTCGTCAGAGTTTGCTCCAAATTCAACGCCTCGTAAATATCCTGTTCGATGTGTTCGGAAAAACTCTTTAATTGGTCTAAACTCAGTTCGTTCAACTCTTTACTTTGCCTAATCGCGTATAAAACGATTTTCCCGACCGTCTCGTGTGCCGTGCGAAACGGAACGCTTCTCCGAACTAAATAATCGGCGAGTTCGGTCGCGTTCAGATAACCTTTCGTCGCCGCAAAGCGCATTTTTTCGGTGTTGACGCGCACGTTTTCCAAAACGATTTTCGTTATCTGCAAACAGATCAAAACCGTGTCGACCGTATCGAAAACCGCTTCTTTGTCTTCCTGCATATCTTTATTGTAGGCGAGCGGCAAACCTTTCATCATCGCCAACAACGCGGTTTGATGTCCGAAAATTCGTCCGGCTTTGCCGCGAATTAACTCTAAAGCATCGGGATTTTTTTTCTGCGGCATCAAACTCGAACCCGTCGAAACCGCGTCGCTTAGTTCGATGAAACCAAACTCCGTCGAAGCGTATAAAATCAAATCTTCCGCCAGACGCGATAAATGCATCATCATAATCGAACACGCGCCGACGAATTCAATCGCAAAGTCGCGGTCTGAAACGCTATCCAAGCTGTTCGCCGTTACGCCTTCAAATCCAAGGTTTCGTGCCAAGGCTTCGCGGTCAATCTCGACGGAAGTTCCCGCCAACGCCGCCGAACCGAGCGGCAAGATATTAACGCGCCGCCAAACTTCGTCCAATCTTTCGCGGTCGCGCACGAGCATCTCGTAATATGCCAGACACCAGTGCGCCCATAAAATCGGCTGCGCTCTTTGCAGATGCGTGTAACCGGGCAAAACCGCGTCCCGATTTTTTTCCGCTAGAGCGATCAAAGATTTTTGCGCCTCACACGCCGTTTTGGAAAGTTCGGTGATTTTTTCGCGCAGCCAAAGCCGAAACGCCGTCGCAACCTGATCGTTGCGGCTTCTGCCGGTGTGGAGTTTTTTTCCGACCTCGCCGACCAATTGGACGAGTCTGGTTTCGATGAACGAATGAACATCTTCGGCGGCGATTTCGTCAAAGTATTTTTGATTGTAATCGGCGCGTTTGAGAATCGTCGAAAGCCCGTTTTTGATGCGCTCGGCTTCGAGCCGCGTGATCACTCCGGCGTGAAAAAGACTGTCGCAGTAAGCCATCGAAGCGCGAACGTCAGCTGAAAACAAACGCCGGTCGAACTTGAAAGAGTTGTTAAATTCGGCAAAAACTTCGTTCGCCGCGCCGGTAAATCTTCCGCCCCAAAGATTTTCAGATTCACTCATAGAATTATCGTAAATTTTAATCTTCCGTTCGTAAAGCGAATCACTTTCAGACTCTGGAAGCACGAATAATATCGGCGAAAACTCCGGCGGCGGTCACGTCCGCGCCCGCGCCTGCGCCCTTCACGACCAGCGGCAAATCCGCGTAACGATTCGTATAAAAAAGCACGGCGTTGTCTTTGCCCGAAAGATTGGCGAAATTGTGCGCCGCGTCTATGCTTTGCAAGCCGACTGAGGCTTTGCCGCCCGCGAACGAAGCGATATATTTGAGCGACAAGTTCTGTCTTTTCGCCGTTTCCAGAAGTTCCCGAAAATAACTTTCGTGCCGTTCCATCTCGCTGTAAAAATCTTCGACCGTTCCGTCCAGACACGCTTCCGGCAAGAATCCTTTATTTTCGATGTCGGTCATTTCCAACTTAAAATCGGCTTCCCGCACCAGAATCAAAATTTTTCGGGCGACATCGGTTCCGCTCAAATCGAGTCGCGGATCGGGTTCGGTATAACCTTCGGTTTGCGCTTGTTTGACGACGCTCGAAAACGATTGTGTGCCGTCGTAATTGTTGAAAACGTAGTTCAAGGTTCCCGACAAAACCGCTTCGATGCGTCTGATTTGATCGCCGCTCCGCATCAAATCGTTTAAGGTATTGATGATCGGCAAACCCGCGCCGACGTTCGTTTCAAACAAAAAAGCCGTTCCGAATTCACGCGATAAATCCTTCAAATTACGATATTTTTCGTATTCGCTCGATGCCGCAACTTTGTTACAGGCAACGATTGCCACAGATTTACGGAGCAGTTGCGGATATATTTCGACGACGCTTTCGTTCGCCGTTACGTCAACGAAGATTGAATTTCGCAGGTTTTTTTCGACGATTGTGTCGCCAAAATTTTGCGGCTTTTCCTCCGATCTGGAATCCGGCAGCTGGAATTCGGCAGCTGATAAATCAAAGCCTTCTTCATCAACCACGAATCCTTTGCTGTTCGCCAAACCGACGACCCGCAAGTTAAGACGCAAATTCTCGGCAAGAAAATCCTTCTGCTGATTGATTTGCGCCAGTAGTTTTTTCCCGACCGTGCCGACTCCGGCGACGAAGACGTTGATTTGTTTATTGCCGTCCGAGAAAAATTCCTCGTGCAGACTGTTAACGGCTTTCTGTACGTCGTTGGAATGAATAATCGCCGAGATATTCCGCTCGCTCGAACCCTGCGCGATGGCGTGAATATTAATGCCCTGCATTCCTAACGCGGCGAACATTTTGCCGGACACGCCCGTGTGGTTTTTCATATTGTCGCCGACCAGCGCGAGAATCGAAAAGCCGTTTTCCACCCGCAAAGGCTCGATTTTGCCAACCTTTATTTCGTATTCAAATTCTTTATCAACCGCCTCTTTCGCCGTTCTGCCAACCTTTTCTTCGACCGCCGCACAAATCGAGTGTTCGGACGAGCTTTGCGTAATCAAAATGACGTTGATATGCGCTTTGGAAAGCGCGTCGAAAAGTCGTTTGGAAAAACCCGGAATGCCGATCATTCCCGAACCTTCCAAGTTCAGAACCGAGATTTTATCAATGCTCGTAATGCCGCGAATAATGTCTTTTTCCGTTTGCGTTTCCGCTTCGATCAGCGTTCCCGCATCGCCGGACGCGAACGTATTTTTGATCAAAATCGGAATTCGTTTTTGCATCACCGGCTGAATCGTCGGCGGATAAATCACTTTTGCGCCGAAGTGCGAAAGTTCCATCGCCTCGCGGTAAGTGATGCGCGGAATCCGCTTGATGTTCCGCACGACGCGCGGATCAGCCGTCATCATCCCGGAGACATCCGTCCAGATTTCCAAAACCTCCGCGTCCAACGCCGCCGCCAAAATCGCGCCCGTGTAATCGGAGCCGCCGCGCCCCAGAGTCGTCGTGATATTTTCCGCGTCCGACGCGATAAAACCCTGCGTAATATGTAGTTTCGACTTTGAACTCTGAAAATAATCTTTTATCTTCGCGTTTGTTTTGGCAAAATCAACCGCCGCAAACCCGTAACTCGAATTGGTCTTGACCAACTCCCGCGAATCCGTCCAGACGTTTTCGATTTGCAAAAAATCGAATTTCGCCGCCACGATTTTCGTCGAAAGAATCTCGCCGAAACTGACAATGCGGTCGAGCGTCCGCGCCGACAATTCGCGCAGTAAAAACACGCCTTCGCCAATCTTTTTGAGTTCCCCGACGCTCGTTTCGATAAAATTCACAATGTCTTTTCGCTGATTTTCGGGAATCAAATTCTCAACCGCCGCGAGATGTTCGGCTTTAATTGCCGCGATTTTTTCACGAAAATTTTCGTCGCCCGATTCGGCGAGTTTGCCGATTTCGATCAGCGCGTCAGTCGTTCCCTGCATCGCCGACAAAACGACGACGCACGAATTCGCCGCAATCGCTTTTTTGACAATCTCAACTGCTTTTTCGATACTTTCGGCGTTTCCGACGGATGAGCCGCCGAATTTTAAAACTTTCATAATTTGTTGAATATGTCATCTGTCGGCGAATTGGTATGCTGACTTAAGTTGGTCAAAACTTACTGCGTCAATTCCGCTGTTCGTCAAATATCCATAAAAACGATTGTCAGCAGTAAAGACAAGGTGAGAGTTTTGTGATATTTCGACGATTGCGCTGTCCGCCAAACCAAACTTCAAAAAACTGTCGCATTTAGCAACTTCTCTGCTCGACAAATTCTTTTCTTCGGAAGTGTTTATATAAACTTCTAAAATGGTGTGGAAATCGTTGCTCTCGCCGAGTAAATCACTTACTTCAGTTAGTATGTGTGGTGATGTAATTTTGAGATTAAAACTTTCGATAAATTCTGAAACGGGATTAAAATCATTCTCATCAAAGTTCGCCGTGCGTCCAAATTTTCTGACTAATCGAGGGTCTTTTGAGCCGACGATATAAAGCAGTAAAATTTCGGAATCAACAAAAACACCTTGATTTTTGTATTTTACAACTAAACTTGATAGATAATCCGTCATACTGCCTGCGGATGAATTTCCTTCGCTTGATTATTGGGCAAATCTTCATCAGTAATCTCGATAATTTCACCATTTTGATCGAATCTCACCGTTTTATAAAAAATTCTCCTGTTTATACCAAGGACATTCTGCAAACTATTTACCGGTTTTATGTTTAGCGGAACACGAAATTTTACCAGCCATTCGTTGTCGTATGATTTAGCCGAATCGAAAAGCAGGTCTTCCGGCTGCCCGTAAATTTCGCCCAAAATTTCTTTTCCTTTGGTTACAGCTTCTTTAATGTCAATCATAATTTCACCTCAGCCGAATTATATCTCAAATTAAATTTGTTGAAGAATTATGTTTCTTAATTCTTCGTAATTGATTTTAATCTCCGTGCTTTGTTGCGGGCGCGAAAACAAATCTTTCACCGATTCGGGCATTGCGCCGTAAGTTCCGATGATTTTTTCCACCGAATCGAATTTTACCGGATGCGCCGTTTCGAGAAAAAATCCTTTTTGCCCCGGATTTTTCTCCAGATATTGACGAAGCGCGTGAAATCCGACCGCTCCGTGCGGATCTAAAATATAATCGTATTTTTCGTAAACTTCGCGCATCGTCGCGGCGGTCGTTTCGTCGGAAACGCTCGTCGCCGCCATTTTTTCTTTGAGATTCAGATAATTGCGGTCGAACATCTCCAGAATCCGCACGAAATTTGAAGGATTCGCCACATCCATCGCGTTGGAGAGCGTCGGCACGGCATTCTTTATTTCCAGTTCGCCGCGCTTCAAAAAGTTCGGAATGACATCGTTCGCATTCGTCGCCGCGATAAACTTTTCGCACGGCAGACCGGAAAGATGCGCTAAAATTCCGGCGCAGATGTTCCCGAAATTTCCGCTCGGAACACAGATTACCGGATTGCGGATTGCGGATTGCGGATTGCGGATTTGCCATTGCTGTAAGGCGTAAAAATAATAAAACTGCTGCGGCAGCCAGCGGGCGACGTTGATGGAATTCGCCGATGTCAGAAAAACTTTTCTCTTAATTTCTTCATCGGCAAGTGCCTGTTTGGCAAGCGTTTGACAGTCGTCGAAAGTTCCCGCAACTTCGAGCGCGGAGATATTTTTGCCCAAGGTCGTCAACTGTAATTCCTGAACTTTCGAGACCTTTCCCTTCGGATATAAAATGACGACTTCGATGTTTTCGACATCATAAAAGCCCGCCGCGACCGCGCCGCCGGTGTCGCCTGAAGTCGCCACGATGACGATTGTTTTTTCCGCCTTCCCGCGTGAAAAATAACGCAGGCAGCGGCTCATAAATCTCGCGCCGACATCTTTAAAAGCCAAAGTCGCGCCGTGAAAAAGTTCGAGCGTCGAGATATTTTCCGTGATTTCGACTAACGGAAAATCGAAATCAACCGTTTCCGCGCAGATTTGAAAAAGCGTCGCGTTGTCAATCGTGTCGCCGACGAACGGTTTAATAATCTCGAAAGCGATCTGCGATTTTGATTTATTCTCGAAATCGCGCCAAAAATCTGCCGGAAGCTGCGGAATGCGTTCGGGAAAATATAAACCCCGGTCGTCCGGCTGTCCTTTCAAAGTCGCCTCGCGGAACGAAACGTGAGCCGATTTTCGGTTTGTGCTAAAGTATTTCATTTGTCAGACAAAGTTCCCGGCGAAAATTTAAATTTTTAATGATAATACGAGTTCTTGGTTTTGCGAAATTATGAATGAAATCACCGTTCACGCGCCCGCTTCGGTTTCCAACGTCGTCTGCGGATTTGATTGTCTCGGCTTCGCTTTGAGCGCACCTTTCGACGTGATGACCGTGCGTTTGATTGACGAAAAAATCGTCCGCGTCAAGCATCTCGACGAATACGATTTGCCGACCGCACCGGAGCAAAACGTCGCCGGAAAAGCGATTTTGACTTTGCTCGAAGCGGTCGAAGGTAACGTCGGCTTTGAAATCGAAATCACGAAAAACATCAAACCGGGCAGCGGCATCGGCTCATCTTCGGCGAGCGCGGTCGGCGCAGTCGTCGCGGCAAATAAACTGCTTGACAATAAATTTTCAAAACTCGAACTCGCCGAATTTGCGCTTGCCGGCGAATTCGTCGCGTCGCAGTCGCGCCACGCCGATAACGTCGCGCCGTGTCTGTTCGGCGGTTTCACGCTTGTCCGTTCCGTCGAACCGCTCGATATTGTCGCGCTCGATTTTCCGAAACTCTTCGCCGTCGTCATTCACCCGCAAATTGAAATCAAAACCAGCGAAGCGCGGAAAATACTTCCGACAGAAATTCCTTTGAAAGATGCCGTCAAACAGTGGGCGAATGTCGGGGCTTTGATTTCAGGACTGTCGAAAAGCGATTACGCGCTTATTTCGCGGTCGCTCGAAGATTACATCGTCGAGCCGCATCGGAAAAATCTAATTCCGAAATTCGATGAATTGAAAAGCGAAAGTCTGCGGTGCGGCGCACTCGGCGGCGGCATTTCCGGTTCGGGTCCGAGCGTTTTTACGATGAGCGAAACCTTGGCGACGGCGCACCAGGTCGCCGCAGCGATGCGCGATGTTTACGAACAAACGGCGATTGATTTCAACATCTACGTTTCCGAAATAAATCCGCACGGCGTAACTTTCGCGTTATAAAATCTTTTCAAGGATTTCGTCTTTTTCGCGGCGCACGTCGGAAAATTGCGGAACGCTGTTCGGGATAACTTTTCCGGGCGGCGCGAACGGGTCAATTTGCAGCGGCAGTCCGTGTTCTTCGAGCGTGTGCGAGATGACTTTGGCGAGCAGTTCCTGTTCAAAAAGCGTAATGTCGGTAAATTTCGCCCCGATGCCGCCTTCGGCAAATTTGTAAATCGCTTTACACGTCAGCGGCAGGTAATTTTTATTCGGCAGTTGCACGAGCATCCGAAATTCGTCGCCGATATAAACCCGCTCGTCCCATTCGGCGAGACAGCCGCCGAGACTGATCTGCGTAATCTGCGTCTCCACCGCTTCGCCCTGTTTCGTATAACGAATCGCCGGAATATCGAGTGAAAATCTTGTGTGCCGTCTTTGTTCAATGCCCATCGGAATAATTTTTATTAGCGGATTTTTTTTCTGTTCGTTCAAAAAGACTTGGTTATTCTACTGATTTTGTTCACTCGAATGCAACGAATTACTTTAAAAAGAAAAAACACCCGCCGTTTTCCGGGACGAGTGTTTCTTTTTGAAATGCGTATTTCGTTTAGTTATTCGCGGCTTCGGTTTTCGCACAAAACTCCTTGAAAGCCGAAACGAGTCCCTGCGCGATTTGCTGCGGCGGACGACCTTCGAGGTCGCGGCGTTCAAACATTCCGACCGGCACACCGTTTTTCAAAAAACCGATGGACGGCGACGACGGCGAATTGTTCGAGAAATACTCGCGTGCGACATCGGTCGCGTCAATGTCCGCGCCCGCGAAAACCGTGATGATTTTGTCGGGTTTGATTTCCGAATTCTGCAAAGCCATCGCAATTCCGGGACGCACACCGCCCGCCGCACAGCCGCACACCGAATTAACGACGACCATCACGGTTCCTTCCGTCGCTTCGACCGCCGCTTTGACCGCTTCCGCCGTTTTCGTTTCCTCGATTCCCAACTGCGCCAACTCCTGGCGCATTCCTTGTATCATCATTTCTGGATATGGCATAATTTTTTATTTCGTAATCTAAGATTGAATTTCTGTTTTTTAGAAACCTGAATTTAAAATCAAGTATCGTTTTTTAGCTGTCATTAGTCAAGGATTGATTTGATCGGCAACGAATGATTGACAATTCTCCTTAAACCATTCGATGCCGGCTATTCACTGACGAACACTTCCGCGCCGACCGGAATCGCATCGTAGATTTCCCGAATCTCTTCATCGCGTAGAGCGATACAGCCGTTCGTCCAATCGTCTCGAATTCCGCCGCCGTGAATGTAAATCTCGCCGCCGAGCGCGGTTTTCTGCAGCGGCATCTTTTTTTGCCCGATTGCCTCGATGATCGCGTCGTATTCTTCCTTTGAAATAACTTTTTCCTGCAAACCGCGTGTCGCGGCTTCGATGTTCGGATAACTCAAACCTAATGAAAGATAAAATTTGCTGTTCGCGTTCTTCGTGAAAACGTAGAACTTTCCTTGCGGCGTTTTGCCGTCGCCTTCGACGCGCTTGTCACCGTTCGGCGCAAAACCGACGGCGATTTTGTAGGTTTTAATCAGCTTATCGCCATCGAAGATTTTCAGTCGGCGCAGTTTCTTTTTGATTTCGATTCGCGGGTTTTCCATCGGCAGCATCGTTTGAGTGTTTTGACCGACGCTGATAACGGCAATCGTTAGAACCGTTACGGTTAAAATCACGTTGCTTGAAATTTTATTCGTCAACATTCGTCGTGTCAATCAATTCGTTTTCGGTTAGAATGATTGCATTATGGACAATTTATTCGACGAAAAGCAAAGCCGACTGCGCGATTTTTTCGGGCTTGAAGCGAACACCGCACTGCTGTCGGACGGCGATGCCGAATCGTTTCAAGTTCCGCCGAAAGTCGCGGACAATCTGGCGCGGCACAACATCGAATGGCACGTTATTCCGTCCGCCGCCGCCGTCCATATTGACACGGACGATTATCGAAAGCGGCTTTATCCGACGTTGAAATTCGATGCCGTCAGCCGCGATTATCAAAAAACCGAATCGTATCACGCGATTATGAACGGACACGAAAAACATCAGGGGCGAATTATCGGCGTAGAAACGACGATGAAGCCGACATACCTGCCCGAAAACCGTCAATTTTACGGCACGCAATACGGTTTCGAGCCGCAGGCTGACCCGTTTACGCCGTATTTCGGCGACGCGAAACTGATGTCCGGCACGCGCTTTTCGCACAATTATAATTCGCTGCGAAACCTGGTTAATTTGATGACGAAAGACTGGAACGAGCGCGGTTTGATGCCGCAGGGCTATCGAATATCCATCTGCCCGCCGGTCGTTTTCAATTTGATCGGCACGATTTTTCACCGCGAATGGAGCCGCACCGAATCGCTCGAACTCGGCTTTTACCGCGACCAGAAAGGCAACGCCAAATGCTACGCCGTCGGCTCGAACGCGCCCGAAGATTTCTCATACATTAAGGAAGTCGAATCCGAATCGGACTGGAATTTATTAGGTTTCCGCGTCGCGCTCGTCCCCGAATGACATTTAACATTTGTCATTTACCGAAAAATGTTGAATGTTGAATCCTGAATCCTAAACTTTGAATCCTGAACCTTGAATGACAAACGCCGCCGAGCCTTTGGCAAACCAGATCAGACCGCACAACCTCGACGAATACATCGGGCAGAAGCACCTCGTCGGCGCGGGCAAGCCGTTGCGTCTGGCGATTGAACGGAAACATATTTTCTCGTTCGTTTTGTGGGGAACGCCGGGAACGGGCAAAACGACGCTGGCGCGGATTTACGCCAATGCCGTTAATGCCGACTTTTATGAGTTGTCGGCGGTTTCGGCGGGCAAGGAAGACATTCGCAAAATCGTCAAACAGCCGCGCTCTTTCGATCAGCCGCGCATTTTATTCCTCGACGAAATTCACCGATTCAATAAAGCGCAGCAGGATTTCCTACTGCCGTTCGTCGAAAACGGCGAATTGGTTTTGATCGGCGCGACGACGGAGAACCCGTCGTTCGAGATAATTCCCGCGCTGCTTTCACGTCTGCGTGTGTTCGTTCTCGAAGAATTTTCCGACGCGGAAATGGCGCAGATCATCGAACGCAGCGGTTTTCAATTAGACGCGGAAGCGAAAAACTGGCTGATTGCGATGGCGAACGGCGATGCGCGGCAGGCTCTGACGATGATCGAGAATACGGCGCGTTTGTATGAGAAAACCGTCAACCTCGAAACCCTTCAAAACACTTTGCAGTCGAAATTCCTGCGCTATGACAAACAGGGCGAAGAACATTACAACGTCATCAGTGCCTTCATCAAATCAATGCGGGCATCGCAGCCCGACGCGGCGTTATATTATTTAGCCCGAATGATTGCGGGCGGCGAAGACCCGAAATTCATCGCCCGCCGAATGGTGATTTTCGCGTCCGAAGACATCGGTTTAGCCCAGCCGACCGCATTGGTCGTCGCCAACGCCGTTTTCCGCGCCGTCGAAGTGATCGGTTTGCCCGAAGCCGGAATCAACCTCGCGCACGGTGTCGCCTATCTCGCCAACTGCAAAAAAGACCGCAGTGCCTACGATGCCTACAAAGCCGCGCTCGACGACGCGCATAAGTTGGGAAATCTGCCCGTCCCGAACATCCTCAAAAACGCGCCGACCAAATTGATGAAAGATTTGAAATTCGGCGAAGATTACGATTTGTATTCGAGCGAAGATTTTCTGCCGAAGAAGTTGAAAGGAAAGAGATACTTTTAATGGTAAATGGTAAATGGTAGATGGTGAATGGTGAATGGTGAATGGAAGAGCTTCTTAGATTTATCATTTACCGTATACCATTATTCTTCGCGCTTCGTCGCCGTCGCCCTCAATCGAGACGCGGATGATTTTATTCTCGAAAGCGATTTCTTTTAATCGCTCCGACCATTCGGCGATGACGACTGCCGTTTCGTCTTCTAAAATTTCCCCCAATCCGACGGCGACCGCGACATCTTCCACGTCGTCGAGCCGCCAGAAATCAATGTGGTAAACGTCAAACTTTTCGGTTCGGTATAAATTAACGAGACTGAATGACGGCGACGTAACTTCGTCAACATCGTAATCGAGCGCGTATAAAATCCCTTTCGTCAGCAAAGTTTTGCCCGCGCCGAGTCCGCCGGAAAGCAAAACAATTTCGCCGCCTCGCAGAGATTCGCCTAATTGTTCGCCCAAATCGAAAGTTTCCTGCGGCGTTCGGCAGGTGAAGTTTCCGGTTTCTGAATTCTGGTTTCTGGTTTTCGGTGAAGTCATCTACTCGATTTTCAAGCCGACCTGTTTGAACCACGTTAATTTATCCCAGTAACCGCGCTGACAAATTATTTTTCCGTCCTTAAATTGCAGAAAACCGCAGCCGCGCAGCTCATAAGTTTTGCCGGTCGGCTGACTGCCGTAAAATTCGCCCGAAAAAGTGCCGCCGCCGCTCCATTCCCACGCCGCCCAATCTTCATCGGCGATGATGTTTTCGACAATCGAATAAGAATCGGGGAAACCTTTGAAGAATTCCGCTGTATCGCGGCGAATTTGTTCGATTCCAACCGCCGGTGCGCCCGCCGCGACTTGAAAATTCACCGCGTCGTCCGCATAACAATCCAACACCGCTTCCAAATCTTTGCGAGTGAAAGCATCAATCCATTTTCTGATCAGTTTTTTTGATTCGCTCATTTTTTATTTTTCAATCGCCGCAAAAGCCGCCTGCAAACATTCGCGCACGTCCGATGCCAACATCGAGCGTTTCCCGAATTTCTCCGCCGCAATATCGCCCGCCAAACCTGCAATATAAACCGCCGCGACGACCGTTTCAAACACATCAACTTTCATCCGAACCGCTTGCGCGACGAAACCCGTAACAATTCCCGTCAAAGTGTCGCCGTTGCCCGCTTTGCCCAAACCGGAATTGCCCGTCGGGTTGACGACGACCGTTCCGTCCGGCGCACCGATTAAAACGCGCTCGCCTTTTAAAACTAAAATCACGTGGTGTTTTTCGGCAAAATCGCGCACCGCTTTCACACGATCTTTAATCGCCTCTTTGTCCGTCGTTCCGAGCAGTCGCAGAAATTCGCCTTCGTGCGGCGTTAAAATCAAAGGAAATTCGACGCTTCCCCGCAAATCGAACGGCGACAACGCATTGAGCGCGTCGGCATCAATCACGATAGGAGTTTTCCTTTTCGTTACGACTTCGCAAACAAAATCTTTAGTCGTCTCTTCGGTCGCATTCAAACCACAGCCGATGCCGACGACATCAACTTTTTCGAGCAATTTTTCTATTGTTTCAAACGCTTTTTTATCAATCGCGCCGCTTTCGGTTTCCGGCAGACGGCGCGTGATAACTTCCTCCAAAACCTTCGCCGCAATCGCCGTCTGCGCCGACTCAGGCGCGGCAATCGTCGTCAGTCCAACGCCCGAAAGCATCGCCGCATTGCCCGCCAAAACCGCCGCGCCCGTATATTCTTTTGAGCCGACGATCAAGAGCGCGTGTCCGCGTTTGTTTTTGTAGGAATTGCTTGTGAATCTTGTTTGCCGAACCCAATCTTGCGCGTCCACTTTTTCGGCTAAAAACAATTTTGACGGCGAATTATCAATCAATTCCGGCGGCGATCCGATATTTGCCACGACGAGTTCGCCGTTAAAATTTGACGCGGGCGGCAAAATGTTGGCAAGTTTCGGCGCGGTGAAAGTTATGGTTAAATCAACTAGAGTATTTTCACCAATTTGGTATGCCAAATTTGAATTGAGTCCCGACGGAATATCAAGCGCGACAGTTAAATACGAAGAATCTCGAAAATCTTTTTCCTCAAACCAATGACTTTCAATAACTTTAAGAAAAGGCTTTTCAATCGGTTTAGTTAATCCTGTTCCAAAAAGTGCGTCAATAACCACATCTGCTTTATGAACAGGCGTTATTCTTTTTCTCCACCAATCAGGATTTTCCTCTTCGTGAAAGAATAGAAACGATTCAGCCAATGACCTGTCATTCCACTTGCTTTCCTTTGAAGTTTCATCAAAATTAGTTTTCTTCAATATCTCAAAATTTACTCTTGCATCTCCTTTTGTGTCTTCAACTTTTCCGAATAAATAAACATCAACATCTGCGCCGAGAGTCCACAAAATTCGCGCTAAAGCCGCGCCGTCGCCGCCGTTGTTGCCTTTGCCGCATAAAATTAAAAACGATTTCCCTTTCACCGAACCGCCGAGTTTTTCGGTGATGATGCGGGCGGCGGCGTGCGCGGCGTTTTCCATCAGTAGAATTGACGGAATGCCGTATTTCTCCGTTGTCAGGCGGTCAACTTCGCGCATTTCGGCGGCGGTCAGGACTTTTTGCATAATTTAATAATTTACCACGAAACCAAACCTTATCCGATAAAAGTTTTTACGGGCAAAGATTTAGAATGAAGAGTGTAGAATGTAAAATTGTCCCGTTTGTTTCAAAATGGAATGTTCAATCGTCAAAGTGATTTATGAAAACACACATCGAAAATTTTAACGCGCATTTCGCCGATCTGCATCGCCGTTCGGTCGAATTGATTAACTTAACACCCGACGAAAAGCTGTTTTGGAAGCCGCGCGATTTGGGACAGACGATGACGATGTTTTCCGTCGGCGAATACGTTCTGCGAAGCGCGGGCAAAGTCGAACAGACGTTCGGCGGTATCACGACGCGGCTTTGGGACGATCCGTTTGAATGGACTCTGCCGGAAAAACTGGCGACCGCCGATTTGATTGCGGAGTATTTGGCGGAAGTTCAGGCGACGCGCTCGAAAGGTTTTGCCCTTTTGAAATCGGACGCGGATTTGCAGCGGGAAATTCTCGCGCCGGTCAAAATGAAAACGATTTTCGAGGTTTTACTGGAAACCGCCGCCCGTGCCGAACATTTTCAGGGACGCGCTTTTGCGATTTTTCAAATGTTCTCCGATGCGAAGCTGCCGAAATTTTAAGGCATTGAATTTTGAACTTAAACGGCATAAGATTCGTAGTTGAGAGAGCTTTACCGAAACCGCCGAAAATTTGGAGAATTCAAATATGTATTGCCCGCGATGCAGTCAACAGCAAGTATCGGAGGAGACGAAATTTTGTTCGCGCTGCGGATTTCCGCTCGGCTTGATTTCCGAAATCCTTTCGCACGGCGGTTCTCTGCCGCAACTCGCCGAACTTTACAAAAACAAAAAACTTTTGACGCGGCGCAACGGCTTGATCTTTTCGCTCTTCTGGTTTTTGATTATCACGACGATCATCACGCCGCTGCTCGCCATCACCGGCGCACCGGAATCGTTAGTCGGTTTTGCGGGACTGATCGGCTCGGCCGGCGCGATTATTATGCTTATCGCTTCAGTTCTGATTCTCGAAAAAGAACCGAAGCACTTTGACTTGCCGAACCGCGAATTGCCGGTCGGCAGCGTCCGCAATCTTCACGGAACGCAGCCGAACGCTCTGCCGCCGCAACAGACGCAATCCGCCGCCGGCTACATTCCACCGCCGACAGCTTGGAAAGCCCCCGACACCGGCGATTTCGTCCGCCCGTCGAGCGTTACCGAAGGCACGACGAAACTTTTGGAAAAAGAACAGTAAATTTGCACGAAAAACAAAAACAAAACTGAGGTATGTTTCAATCAATCCATTTCCAATCAAAGCCACGCGCCAAGACGAATGCTTCAAAACCTGAAGTTATCGAAAAATTACAAAAAATCGTCGGCGCGGAAAATGTTTTAATCGAGCCTTCAAAAGTCGAGCCTTACGGCGCGGATGCGGTGAAGGAAAAGTTTCCGCCGGAAGCGGTCGTGTTTCCCGAAACGACTGCGGAAATGTGCGAGATTTTGAAACTTGCCAACGAATATATTTTCCCCGTAACGGCGCGTGGCGGCGGTGTCGGCTACACGGGCGGCGCGGTTCCGGTGGACGGCGGCATTGTTGTCGGGACTGATCGAATGAACAAAATTATCGAGATTTCAGCCGATGATTTGTATGTCGTCTGCCAGCCGGGACTGACAACTTTCGAGTTGCAGCAGGCGGTCGAGAAACACGGCTTGCTGTTCCCGCCTGATCCGGCGAGTTACAAAGATTCGTTTATCGGCGGCAACATCGCCGAGAATGCGGGCGGAATGCGGACTCCGAAATACGGCGTAACGAAGCATTCGGTCTTAGGTTTAGAAGTCGTTACCGCAACCGGCGAAGTTATCCGCACGGGCGGCAAAACCGTTAAAAACGTCGTCGGTTTCGATCTGACCGGCTTGATGTGCGGCTCGGAAGGACTTTTGGGAATTATCACCGAAGCGACGCTCAAACTTCTGCCGATGCCCGAAGCGACCGCGACCGTTCGCGCTTCGTTTGCATCAATGGAATCGGCGTGCAAAGTCCTGACAAAATTTACGCCCGAAGGCTTGCTGCCGATGGCGATGGAAGTCGTTGACCGCAACTGTATCGGCGCAATCGAGCAAAATTTCGCGTTCGGTTTATCGAAAAATGCCAACGCGATTTTGATCGTCGCCGTTGACGGTTTTGCCGAAGAAGTGAGCCGCAACGCCGCGATGATCGAACGCATTTTAGGGGAAAACGGCGGCT
>JAYVGL010000055.1:0-11641 GCA_043772175.1 Pyrinomonadaceae bacterium
CGCCGCCGTTTATGAAAAACAAGCCGATCAAGCCACTCCCGCCGATCCGCTTTTTCACTGGGTGCTGGGACTCCGACTGCAAAACGTCGGGATGAACGAACTCGCCGAAAAACACTTTCAACGAGCCATTCGGCTTAATCCCGAATTCAGGAAAGCCCGCAACTGAAACTTGAGCGGCGTATATTTTTACGATTAAACCGGAGAACGCTGCTTTCAGCTACTGATTACGAGTAGGATTTAACCGCACGGCGCGTCGGTTAAATCCTGCTCGACGCTCAAGTATTTTTCGTGGCTCGAATCGAATTCCGTCTGGACGATTGTCAAATTCAATTTCCCGCTCGTTTTTAATTTCAAACGGCGCGAACGAGATGCCGTTTCGGTCGAAATTCAGCGGTGCGAAGGTGTCGCCCCGACGAACTGCCGAACCAGAAGGTCTATGCCGGTGATCGCTCCGCCGACCACGACGGCGAATGCGCCGCAGTCGAAGGCTCGCCGCACGTCGTCGGTCGAACGCAGACGACCTTCGCAGATAATCGGAATCGTCAATCTTTCGGCGAGCCGCTCGACCAAATCGAAATCCGGTTCGGTCAGGTGTTTCGTGGCGGCGGTGTAGCCGGAAAGCGTCGTGCCGATTATCTCGACTCCGAGAATCTCCGCCGCTCGCAAACCTTCTTCGTAAAGGGCGACATCAGCCATCACCGGACGTTTCAGTTCGGTGCGGACGCGCTCGACGATACTCGCCAAATTTTCTTCCGAAGGTCGCGGTCGCCGCGTCGCGTCAAGGGCGACAATATCCGCTCCGGCACTGACGATTTCCCGCGCCGCCGCGAAAGTCGGCGTGATGTAAACGTCGGACGAGGCGGAGACGATTTTGTAAATTCCCAATACCGGAACGCCGACGCGCTCCTTAACCGATTTGATGTGTGCGGGCGAATCAATCCGCACGCCGACCGCGCCGTTCTGCTCGGCGGTTTCCGCCAGAGCCGCGATGATTTCCGGTTTGCAAAGCGGCGAATGCGGCGCAGCCTGACAGGAAACAATCAAGCCGCCGCGCCAGCTTTCAATTATTTTATTCATTATTTTTTGCGCTTTTCTCTAAATTCGTCAGTAAATTATCGCTGATTTCGATTCCGCCGCGCCGGTAAGCCGCGAGCAGTGCGCCAATCGCCGGATCGAAGCGCGGTTCCGTCAAAATCGCTCCAGGAACTTTCACCGGCAGCCGTTCCGCGAAATACTTTTTCAAAAGCGCGGCGCGAAACATTCCGCCGACCGCTGCGACCGGAAAATCGCTGTGAAAACGCAGTCGAAGCGCGGCGGCGCGGACGCTTTCGACCAGCGAGTGCGCGCCGTCTTCGATTTGCCCGACGAGCGCGGCGTTGCCGGCGAGCGCGGCTTCGTGCGCCGTTTTCGCCAACGCCGCCAAATCGTCGCGGGAACATTTGCCGTTATAAAAATCGTCGGTTACGCGGCGCAGGTTTTCGCGCCGAAAAAACTTCAAAACCAGTGATTCCAAACCGGACGGCGGCAGCAGTCCGTCTTGTTCCCTGATCGCCAGCCGGACGGTTTGCGAAGCCAGCCAGAATCCGCTTCCCTCGTCGCTGAACAGATAACCCAATCCGCCGATCTGCGCCGTTTCGCCATTTTCGTTTTCGCCGTAAACGACCGAGCCGGTTCCGGCGATCACGACGATGCCGGACGTTCCGGCAGTCGCGCCGAGCAAGGCGGTCGGCGCGTCGTGTCCGACCGTCAGAAATTCGGCGTTGACGATTTCGCCGATAATTTCCCGTTTGTAATCCGCGCCGCCCGTCATTCCGAAATGCGCGGCGGCGAAATTCGTCTTTTCGAGCGGCGGCAGATTCGCCTTTGTTAGTGCCGCGCCGACGCTCCGCCGCACCGCGTTTCGCAGGCGTTCGCGTCCGCCCGGCTGTTCGGCGTGGTTCGACGCGCCGCCCGTTCCGCGCCCCTGTATATTTCCCGATTCGTCGGCGATGATCGCGGCGGTGTGGCTCTGCCCGCCGTCAACGCCGAGAAAAATTGCGGATTGCGGATTTTGGATGAAAGGTTCGTTCACCGTTTCGGATTCTCTAATTTCCTTTTAATTTTTCGATTTTCCATAGCTTTCTTCGATTTCCCATAGCTTTCCCGACAAGTTTTCGGCGTAAAATTTACTCGCCGCCGCCTAATAATTCTTCGGCGAACAACCGCGCAAACTGTTCTTCTTCTTTTTTTCCCAGTTTCAAATCAGCCGCAAAAAAATGTCCGAGTTCGTGGGCGACGATTTCTTTCCTTATCGCTTCGGCGTTTTCCGCTTTTTCCAAAGCGTTTCGGTTAACGCGAATCGTTTTCGTTTTTCTCTCGAATTCGCCGATGGTCGCCGGATGCCAGCTTTCATAGATGATCGCCGCGCCCGCTTTTTCGGCGATCAGGAAAACATCGCGGCTGCCGGTTTTTTCGACGATTTCGGCGATTGTCTTTTTTATAAATTCGGAATTCAAAATATAAAATCCAAAATCAAGCCGCGTGCCGGTGCGGATCGCCTTCGACGAGTTTCAAATCTTTGCGCCATTCGAGTTCGACACCGTTTTTCGCCAGCACGCTTTGAAATTCTCCCAAAAGTTTCGCGTCGTTTCTGACTTCGGACGGCGGCGCGTTTTTTTCCAGACAAAACGCCGCCAGACTTCCCGCCGCCTCCCCGATGTTCCATTCGACCGGATGCAGCCGATAACAGCCGTTGGTGATATGCGTCGTCCCGATATTTTTGCCGCCGGCAAGCAGATTTTCCGTTGTCCGCGGAATCAACGCTCCCAATGGAATCTGAAAAGGCAGTGCCTCGACATCAACGTAATTGTCGCCGCCGCACGTCGGGTGCAGATCAATACGATAGCAGCCGATGCCGACCGTATCGAAAAACGGCGCGGCAAAAGTTTGATGCGGACGCGCCGCCGCCGAAACGTGCTGTTCGCAAACGGTGAATTCGGCTTTGATGCGCCGCGATTCGCGGATATACGGCATTTTCGCCAGACCGTCGCCGGTCCCGACGACATCTTTCCGCAGTTTCAAACCGGCAAATCCGGCGGCGGTTTGCAGCCAGTATAAAAACGATAAACTCAACTGCTTCGCTTCCGCAATCAAACGCCGCTTTTCTTCGTAACCAGCCGCGTTCGACAAATCTTCGATAAAATAATCAATCTGCGGGTAATTGATTAAAGTGATGTCGCTGTCGAACGCCCGCGCCGCGAAATTTTCGCGGTGCCGAATCCGGCGATACGTCCAGAGTCCGGCGAACGCTTTGTTTTCCTCGCGGTGCGGCGCGAAATTATAGGTGGACGGCTGCCCCGTGCGCGGATTGATGCCCGTTAAATTCAAAAGTTTCCCGCTCCACGCGGGCGTTAAATCCGGGACGAATTCGCGCCAGAAGGCGTAATTTTCCGGCGGCTCAATCGTATGATTTTCGCCTTCGTGAAAGCTCACCGCAAAACATACGGAAAAAGCCTGCGTGTTGCGCGGTTCAGAAATTTCTTTGGCGTTCGGCTCGCCGGTTTCCGCTTTCGATTCCGCGCCGGTAACGAATTCGGTTTCGGTCAAAGGCAAAAGCTCGCCGAGTTCGGTCGCGTCTATAAAATACTTGGCGGAGATCGCAACGTCTTCGCCGGTCGCTAAATTTTTGAGTGTGACGCGGCGGACTTTATTGTTTTCGGTTTCCGCCGCCGCCGGAAAATGTTCGGTCAAAACGCGCAGGCTGCCGCGCTCGACCGATTCCACCAGCATCGCTTCGATGACTTTCAAAAACACTCGCGGCTCGGCGCACAGCGGCGAAACCCAGCCGTCGCCGGGATTCAAAAAAGGATTCGCCTTCGCTTTTTCGCTCAGAGGATAATTTGCCCGGTAAAAATCTCTGACCGCGTTCCGCATTCGGCGGTAACTGCGCGTGCAGCCGAATTCTTCGATCCAGCCGTGTTCGTCCGGCGGTGCCGCCTGACTCGTCAATTGTCCGCCGAGCCAGTCGGATTCTTCGGTTAAAATGACGTTCACGCCGCTTGCCGCCGCCGCCAACGCCGCCGCGCAGCCGCCGACTCCGCCGCCGACAATCAAAATATCCGTTTGCAATTGGTTCATCAAAAAAATTTAATTCGAGCGCGGCGATGCGACGATCACCAGTTTTTCGTCCGGCGGCATATTTTCGAGTTCGGTTTTCGCCAGCACGACGACCTGTTCGAGTTCCGCCAGACCGGAAAGATTGATAATTCGTGCGCCGTTCAAAACGTGGATGTCGGGCAGAGCGCGTCCGGCATCGCCGAAATCCGTCAGCCGGTTAACGACCGATTCGAGATTTCGCGCCGCCGTTTCGACCGTCGCCGAAGCAACTTCGGCGTTGTTTCGCTGAAGCCGCACGACTCCGGTTTTGTCAACGACTCTGACGATCTGCCGCACGTTGGTAAATAAACCGAAAAATGTTTTCGTTCGGACTTCCGAAACAAAAACGTAAAATCCGGCGGTTTCAGCCGTCAATTTCACCGCCGCCGCGTCCGTTTTCATCGAACGCGCCGCCGCGTTCAGACAGCCTTCCAAACCGCCGACCGCCGTCGTTTCATTTTTTCTGATTTCGGTTGTGCCGAAAGCGACGGCGCGGACGAGATTGCGGCGCGTGTCAACTTCGACCTGCACTTCGACCGACGCGGGCAGCGCACCGGCTTTAATCACTGCCTCGGACGCTTCGCGGCGCACCTGCAAAATCTGTGCGGGCGTTGGATTCGTGAGGTTGCGTTCCACGACATCGCGCACCATCGCCAATGCCACGCCGATAGTCGAAATCACTTCGGCTTTTTTGGCGAGGCGAGCGGGCAGATTCATCAATTCCCCGGCGTGTAGAACCAGAGCCGCCGCGCCGCCGCCGCCGCCGATCAACTCGACCGTCGCCCGGTCGAGATTGTATTCCAAAATCAATTCGTCAATCTGCTTCTGCACCTTCCGGCACGAAATATCCAAAACTTTTTTCGCCGCTTCTTCGACCGAAACGCCGATTTTCTTTGCCAGCGGCGCGAAAGCCGCCCGCGCCGCTTCCGCATTTCCTCTGGCGAACGCGGTTTCGGGAATTATTCCTAAAAGATTCGCCGCGCACGTCGGCGTTAAGGCGTATCTTTCGCCGTTTTCGCCTTCGACTGCGATGTAATCGTCGGTGTCGTGCGTCGTCGGGCGCAAATGAACGAGTCTGGCATTGCGAAAAATTTCCGGCGTTTGAAAACTCGCGTAACCGAGTCCGGCGATGTGCGCCGAACGCGCTCCGACATCAACGATTTCGCCGTTTTTCTCACGGATCATCGAACCGCCGGCAATCGCCAGAGTTCTGACATCGAGCGTGTTCAGATAAGTGCGATGCCCGCCGACTTTCGCCGCTTTGGTCTGGGGCTGTCCGTCACGGATCACGGAAATATCGGCTGATGTTCCGCCGACTTCGATAAAAATTCCGTCGGAGATTTTTTCATACATCAACGCGCCCGCGATGCCCGCCGCCGGACCGGAAAGCATCGTCATAATCGGGCGGCGATGCACTTCTTCGACCGACATCACGCCGCCGTCCGAACGCATAATCATCAGCGGCGCGGCGATTCCGGCGCGGCGCACACATTCGTCGGTCATCGTCGCCGTGTGAATCATTTTCGGCAGAATCGCGCCGTTCAAAACCGCCGTCCGCGTTCTGGTTCGCAACCCGTAGAGCGTCGAAACTTCGTGTCCGCTCGTCGCAAACACGCCTTTTTCCCGAATAAAACCGGCGATTTTGTCTTCGATTGCGGGATGGTCAACGCCGAACGCCTCGGAAACGGCGATCACTTCCGCGCCTTTCGATAAAAAATTCTCGACGATTTCGGAAATCCGATTTTCGTCGTAACTGCCGCTGGAGACGAATTCGTGCTGCGCTTTTAAAAAACGATTCGGCGCAAGCTCAATCGGCGGAATCTTCGTATCAATTTTCGCTTTCCAGCCTTCGATGCCGCTGCCCAAGCCGATAATTCCGACCTGCGCGACATCGCCTTCGAGCAGCGCATTGGTCGCCTGCGTCGTCGAATGCGCGATGAAAATCACGTCGTCGGGCGAGATTGCGAGTTCCTTCAAAGCGCGTTCAATCGCGTTAATAATTCCTAAAGCCACGCCTTCTTGCGCCGAATGCGTCGTCGGAACTTTTAGCTGCGAGACGACTTCCCGCGTGTCGTTGTCCACCACGACGACATCGGTAAAAGTTCCGCCGACATCAATGCCGATACGAAATTTCGGAGTCCGAACTTTGGATTCTGAATTCTGAGTTTTCATCGTTCCGAGCGATATTCAAAGTAACGGCTTGAGCCGTGAAAACGCCGCCGCACTTTTCACCGTTTGATTTATTCCACATTAGCCGCGAAAAATCGGCGGCTCGGTTTACTTCACGATTCCGCTTCCGATTTCAAATAAATTCGGGATATTTACCGGCAGTTTTCCGCCGAACGGAACTTCGCCGAACATCACTCGAACGGCGGCGGTTTGCGCGACTTCTTCGATGGCGTAAGTGACGGCGTAAGTTTTAACTTCGGGAAACTGGCGAATCATATACGGATTGCCGAACGCAATGACACCGACTTTTTTATTATCAATCGCTAACATTTGTTTGACGAACGCGACCTGCATTTCCGGCAGCGCGACGGTTCCTTTTGCCGCCGCCCGTTTGACGAACGGCGCGAGAATTATCGAATCGTAATTTTTCGCTTCCGCCAGAATTATCGCGTGGTCGGCGGCGTTTGAACGGAAATCCAGCTTGAGGATTTTCGCGTTCGGCTGACGTTTCGCAATTTCGCCGGTCAAAGTCGCGCCTTCAATCACGTCGTCGTCCGCCGCGATTATGACGAACAAAGTTTTTCGGGCGGATTCTTTTGAGAGCGGCAAAAAGTCCGCTTCGTTTCGCAAAAGCGTGATTGATTTTTCGGCGACGCGCATTGCTTCGGCGACGTTTTCGGGCTTTTCAATTGCGGTGTTCGCGGCGGTCAAATCTACGAAACGATTACGAAAAAGTCCGATGCGATATTTAGCGTTTAATAATCTTGCGACCGATTCGTTTAGTCTTTCTTCGGTGATTTCGCCGCTTTTAACCGCCGTTTCAATCGCGTTAATCGCCGCGTCAACGTCGGGCGGAAACAGCACGACATCAACGCCCGCTTTGATCGCCGAAACCGCGCTCGCGCCGTTCGGATACGCTTTGGTGATCGCGCCCATCTCCATCGAATCGGTCGAAATTATGCCGTCGAATTTCAAATCTTTCCGCAGAATATCGTTGATGATTTTCGGGTTCAAAGTCGAAGGCAGGTTGTCGCCCGTCACGTTCGGCACGGCGAGATGCGCCGTCATAATCGCGTCAACGCCCGCGTCAATCGTTTGTTTGAACGGCACGATTTCCGTCGCGTTCAACTCCGCCCGATTCGCCGAAATAACCGACAAACCGATGTGCGAATCGGTCGCCGTGTTGCCGTGTCCGGGAAAATGTTTCAAGGTCGCAAGACAATTTGCCTCACGAACGCCGCGCACATCCGCCGCGACAAATTCGGCGACTCTTTTCGGGTCAGCCCCGAACGAGCGAATGTTTATCACCGGATTATCGGGATTATTATTGACATCGGCAACCGGCGCGAACAGCCAGTTGGCGCCGATTGCCCGCATCTCTTCACAGATAATTTTGCCCTGATTATACGCCGCGTTGACATCGCCGCTCGCCGCCACGCCCATATTCGTCGTGAATGGCGTTCCCGTTCTAAGCTGCATCCGAAGCCCGCGTTCGTAATCCGCCGAAAAGAAAAGCGGGATTTCAGCGAGCTTTTGCGCTTCGTTCGTTAAAACCGCAATCGAATTGGCTTCGCCGCGAAAAAGCGTGAATCCGCCGACGTGCAGATCAATGATTTGGCGGCGCATCTCCTTAAACTTCGCGCTGTTCACATTCGCAAATTCACCGTTCAAAGGCATCACGATCATCTGCCCAATCTTTTCGCGCAAAGTCATTTTTTTTAGCGTTTGCTCAACCGTTTTCAATTGATTTTCGTTAGTTTTTTGAGTTTGCCCAAACACACAATGTTGGCTTAACAATCCAAATGCAATTAACAAAACAAAATTTCTTCTCAAACTATTCATAAATCTTTAATTTTTTCGGCTTAAACGGGTTTACTCCCGCCTGAATTTCGTCCAATATTGCAACGTAATCAAAAGAAGATATTGAGTGATTGTCCTGATAATTTTTCAAATAAGTATTTCTGAAAAGCTCCCAGTCGAATTCGTCAGAGAAAAGTAGATTAGGCAGGTTTTGAAAAGCATCGGCAAGATCGGCGGCTCGCTCGGCGTTTCCGTCCCAGCCGAAAATGCGGATTTCAAGAAATGCACACGACATCATCTGACAGAGCATTTCTACTTGGAATTCTGTTGGACGAGCTACTGGCATAACTGCTTTTGTGTAATCAACAAAACTTTATTTCATCAATTGAAAATTTCAGTCGCTTCCTTCGCGTTTTTCTCTCTGAATTTCGTCGCGTCAATTTGCAAACCGTCGCCGATTGCAAAACAGTCCGGCAAGCCGACGGGCGAACGTCCGGTGATCGAAGTTTCGCCGAAAATGGCGCGGGCGGCGGCGGTTTGCGCGACATCTTCGACTGCCCACGCCGCTAAATAAGTTCGCGTTTCGGGAAACTGTCGGATTTGATACGGCGAGCCGAACGCGGCGATTGCCGTATTTACGTTTGTCGAAATCGCCTGCCGGATAAACTCGGCTTCCGCGTCGGGCAGGGCGATGGTGCCTTTGAGCGCGGCGCGTTTGACGAACGGCGCGAGCAAAACCGTTTCCGCTTTTTTCATTTCCGCCAATAACGCCGCGTATTCCTCGCGCGTCGTCCGTTTGTCCACGCGGACGACGCGGGCGTTTTTAACGCGCTGTTCGACCGCCGATTTGAAAATCATTCCCTGATCGAAATCGTCGTCGCCCGCCACCACGACGAACAAAGTTTTCGCGGCGCGTTTCGGACTAAGCGGCAAAACGCCGTTCTCGTTCCGCAAAAGCGTGATCGAGCGTTCGGCTAAATCGGCGGCGAATTTGACGTTTCCGGGTTTTTCAATCATTTGATTCACTTTCGCCAAATCAACCGATTTCGCGTTCGCCAAACCGACGCGATACTTCGCTTTCAGAATTCGGCGCACCGATTCGTCAATTTGCCGTATCGGAATTTCGTCTTTCAAAACGGCTTGCTCAACCGCATCAATCGCCGTTTTCGGATTCGGCGGCAGCAGCGCGATGTCCGCCCCGGCTTTGATCGCTAAAACCGAGCTTTCGGTCGGCGAATAATTTTTAATAATCGCGCCCATTCCCAAAGAATCGGTCGTAATAATGCCGTCGAACTTCAGTTTGCCGCGAATCAAATCCCGATTGATCTGCGGCGAGAGCGAAGCCGGAACATTGTCGCCCGTAATCTGCGGCAGAGCGATGTGCGCCGTCATCAGCGAATCGAGTCCGGCGGCAATCGCGGCGCGAAACGGCGCGAGTTCGACCGCTTCAAAACGCTCGCGGCTGATGTTGATCGTCGGCGTGTTAATGTGCGAATCGTCCGGCGTGTCGCCGTGTCCGGGAAAATGTTTGGCGGTCGAAAGCACGCCGCCGTCCCGCAAACCGCGCACTTCCGCCGCCACGAATTTAGCGACCGCTTCAGGATTTTCGCCGTAACTGCGGACGTTGACCATCGAATTCAAAGGATTATTCAGCACGTCGGAAACCGGACCGTAAAGCCAGTTAATTCCGATTGCCCGCATTTCTTCGGCGATAATCCGACCTTTGCGATACGAATCCTCCGGGTTTCCCGCCGCCGCAATTCCCATATTATGCGTAAAACCTGTTCCGCTCCTGATCTGCATCGGCAAACCGCGCTCGAAATCGGCGGCGAGAAGCAACGGAACTTTCGAGATGCGCTGCATTTCGTTGGCCAAAGCCGCCAGTTCGAGCGCGTCGCCGCGATAAAAAACGAAGCCGCCGACTTTGTTTTCGAGAATCTGGCGGCGGACTTCGGCAAATTTCTCGCCGTCCACGTTTTTAAAATCGCCCAAAACGCCCGTGACCATCATCTGCCCGACGCGCTCGCGCAAAGTCAGACTTTTCATGATGTTTTCAACCCAAATCGTTTCGGCAGCCGACGTTTGTTCGGCGGATTTGTTCGCATTCGCCGAAGCCGTTCGCCTTTGCGCCGGTAGATTGACGGAACCGCCGAACAAAAGCGCGATGCCCAAAGTGAAGGCGAAAATTTTGGATTTGAATTTTACGGGCGAATGTTTCTGCATTTAATTTTTCGGCATCCCGAAAATATCTATCTTCTCGCCGCCTTTGGATTTATCCGTTTCCAACACGACGATATTATTGACATTCGGACAGCGCATATCGGTATATTTCTCCGTCGTCATCGAAATTTGTTTGGCATCCGCGCCCGCCCCGCGTAATAAAAGTGTCGAAAGCCATTCCGCCCCGACGACTTGCGCCGTCGTTTTCTGCGCCGGTTTGCCTTCGTTTGCCACCTGATCTATCGCGTTCACTCGTTTGAATTGGCGCGGAATGCCCGACGTAAAACCTTCGGCATCGAAATCGGTCTGGAAAGTTTTCGCCTTGCCGTCGGAAATTATCAAACGCAGTTTATTTGCTCCGGCAACGATCACCGCCATCTGGACGGTTTCACCCGGATAAAAATAAAATTCTTTTTGCGCGGGCGCGGCGTTCCAGATTTTGGTGCGCCAGAACGGGCGAAAAGCGTTGCGCCGTTCGCTTTTTTTGCCGTTCGCGTCCACCGTAAATTCCCACGTCAAACCGGCATCAACTTCGGTTTTGCCGCCCGCGTTGCCGCCCATATAAACCGAAAAATTATCGAGCGGCTGTTTCGTTTCCGCTCCCAGACGCTTTTCGTCAACCGTCGGCGTGCCGAGTTTGACGAATCCGGCGATGCCCGTCCAGACATCGAAACTGGAAACGGCTTTGCGGTAATACGCGCCGAGAAAACACGGCATCGAAGCGGCGGGCGCGATTTCGCCGCTGCTGTTTCTGACGATTACCGCTTCGCCGATTTTCACCGCGTCGCCGATTTTCAAGTTCGCTAAAATCCATTTTCGCGCCGCGCCGTTGCCGCTGACGACGTAGCCTTTGCCGTCGGTTACAATCGCGCCCGGATCGGGCTTTTTCTCCAGATAAACCGCGCCGGCGCGATCCTGTATCAGCGCGACTTTATCGTCCACGATCAAAACGTCAACGCCCGATTGATTGGTCGGATTTTTTTTGTAGAAATCCGGCGTGTATCGGATGAGTTCGTCGGCGTTCAGTTTGCGGTCTTTGCCCGCCACCGCGAAAGTTTGGTTGTTCGCCGCCGTGATCTGTATCTTATTCTGCGCCGCTGCCGAAACGACGCAAACCGTTATCAAAATCATTAATCGAATAAAGTTAAAGCGCATAAATTCACCTCACAATTTTTTTGCAATCTTTGGGTTTCTCACTGACGTAAACGTAGAATCGCTGAAAGCGATAAATTCAATAGCGTCGGGTAAAATGGAGCGCAAGCGGAATGACACCCGACATCAAAAATAATAAACCGTTCGCTCGCTGAAAGTGAGCAAT
>JAYVGL010000056.1:0-3839 GCA_043772175.1 Pyrinomonadaceae bacterium
GTTTTGCAGTCGCAAAGCGCGGCAAATTTCGATAATTCGGATGTTTTGTTCGCCGATGAATGGGAATTTATCGAGACTTATCTGAAACTCGAAAACTTGCGACTCGGCGCAAGGTTAAAAATATCCGCCGACATCGAAAAAGCCGCTTTTGATTGCCGCGTTCCGGCTTTTTTGCTTCAGCCCTTAATCGAAAACGCGATCAAATGGGCGATTTCTCCGCGAGCGGCGGGCGGGGAGATTTGCGTTAGAGTGCGGGTTGAAAGCGAGTTTCTGAAAATTACCGTCAAAGACGACGGCGCGGGAACGAGTCTCGAAAACGCCCTTAACGCCAAAGGTTTCGGACTGCGTTTGATTCGTGAAGTTTTGGCGGCGCGTTACGGCGGCACGGCAAATCTAAAGATTGAAACCGCACCGAACAAAGGTTTTATCGTAAATTTAACGATTCCCGCTGAACGATAAATGATGAATGTCCGCGCAATTATCGTCGAAGACGAACCGCTCGCGCAGCAAACTCTGCTCGATTTTGCGAAAGAGTTTTCGTGGCTGGAAATCGTCGGCAGCGCGCCGGACGGTTTGACAGCGATTCGTTTAATTGACGAATTAAAGCCGCAGCTTATTTTTCTCGACGTGCAGATTCCCGAAATTTCCGGTATTGAAGTTTTGCGGCGGATAAAATATCAGCCGTTCATCATTTTCACGACGGCTTTCGACGATTACGCGCTGACGGCGTTTGAGTTTGAAGCGATTGATTATTTGCAGAAACCTTTCGGTCTGGAGAGATTTCGCCAAACGGTCGAACGTCTCGAACGGCGGATTTCCGTTGAAACAACTAACGAAAAACCCGAACCGATGCGCCGCATTTTCGTCCGCGACCGGCGCGGTTTGGTTCCGCTGGTGACCGACGAAATCGTCTGGCTCAAAGCTGACGACGATTACACCGTGATTTACACGGAAAATAAAACTTTTCTGGTCGGCACGAATCTCAAGGATTTTGCGGCGAAATTAAATCCCGCCAAATTCCTGCGCGTCCACCGTTCGGCGGTCGTTAATCTCGACCGCATCGTCCGCATCGAAGAAGACGCGCGCCGCCTGATTTTGTATATGAACAATGGCAATGAAGTCTTTGCCAGCCGCGCCGGTTCGCAAATTCTCAAGAAACTTTTCGCCTGAATTTTTCACCCGAACCTTGAAAAATTTGTTGCGGTTCATTCACCGAAAGAAACGTCAACTCACCGATTTATTCTCAAAAGTTTAGTAAATATCGCGCACAATCAAATTCAAAATCAGAGGATGGAGAAATATCAGTAATGAAGAATTTGATTGTAGCGGCAACGATTTTAATGTCTCTGGCGACTTTTTCGGCTTTTGCCCAAACTAAAAAAGTCTATGAATTTACAAACGGGCGATGGTTTGACGGCAAAGGCTTCAAACGGCAAAAGATGTATTCCGCAGACGGCTTTTTCACGGACAAAAAACCTTCCAAAATTGACGAAACGATTGACCTTAAAAATCAATTCGTAATTCCGCCGCTTGCCGACGCGCACACGCATCATTTTGACAGCAGTTACAGCGTCGCCGAGCAAGTCGCAATGTATTTGAAAGACGGTGTTTTCTACGCGAAAGTGCAAACCGACGTGCGAACCGGCGCGGCGGAAATCCGGGATAAAGTCAATCAGCCGAACAGCGTTGATGTCGTTTACGCGCACGGAGCGTTGACGCACACTTACGGACACGGCATCGAAATCTACGAAGCTCTCGCGCTCGGCTATTATTTTGACCGCAAAATTTACGACGCGAAAACCTCTGAAATCGCCGCCAGCCGTCGGCGTGAGGACGACGCTTATTACATTATTGACACGGCGGAAGACCTCGAAAAAAAATGGCAGAAGATTCTCGATGGCAAGCCGGATTTTATCAAAATTTATCTGCTCGGAAGCGAAGATTTTGAAGAAAAAAACAAAAAGATTCCGAACATCAGGCTCGGCGACATCGGTTTAGATCCGAAACTCGTGCCGCTCATCGTGCAAAAAGCTCACGCCGCCGGACTTCGAGTTTCGGCGCACGTTGATACCGTAACCGATTATCGTGCCGCGCTGAACGGCGGCGTTGACGAAATGGCGCATCTGCCGGGATATTACGTTGATCCTAAAGACAGTCTCGACAAATATCTATTGACTGAAAATGACGTGCGCGAAACGGTCAGGAAAGGCGTTTGGGTAATTCCCGCGCCGATTTATAATGGCTATATCGAACCAAAAGTTCGCGCCAGAACGGACATCGGATTAAAGGCGAATTTCAATTTGCTCAAAAAATATCGCGCCAAAATCGCCTTCGGCTCGGACAGATATGGCAGCACACCGATTGACGACGTATTTTATCTGCGAACGCTCGGCGTATTTTCCAACCTCGAACTGCTGAAAATCTGGGCGGAAGACACGCCGCAGACGATTTTTCCGAATCGTAAAATCGGTAGGTTAAAGTCCGGCTACGAAGCGAGTTTTATCACGCTTGCCGATAATCCTTTAAAGAATTTTGATACAGTAAAGAAAATCAGTTTGCGATTCAAACAAGGCTTTTTTATCGAGATGTCGAAGTCGCAAAATTAAGCATTATGACGGAAGCGGAAATTGATCGAATTATCGGAATGGCTTGGGAAGACCGCACGACTTTTGACGTGATCAAAGATCAATTCGGCGTTTCCGAATCGGACGTGATTAAAATTATGCGGGCGAATATGAAACGGTCGAGCTTCAAAATGTGGCGCGAACGGGTTCACGGCAGAAAAACCAAACACCGCGCCAAAGCGGAAAAAGAGATGGACCGATTTAAGTCGAAAGATCAGCGGCATCGAGACAAAACCGGCTGATAAATTGAGAAAACAGTTGTTATTTTCAAGCGATGCGCCAGCAAAAAAGAGAACATCCGGCGAATAAACCGAAACTTCATCCGCGCAACAAACATCGCGGACGCTACGATTTCAAAACCTTAACTGCCGTCTGCCCGGAACTGGTAAAGTTTGTTACGCTCAACAAATACGGCGACGAATCGGTTGATTTCTCTGATCCGCGAGCGGTGAAAACGCTGAATGCAGCGTTGTTGAAGTGTTTCTACAACGTTGATTTTTGGGAAATTCCCGACGATTATTTATGTCCGCCGATTCCCGGCAGAGCCGATTATATTCACCATGTCGCGGATTTGCTGGCGGCGGCAAACGACGGGGAAATTCCGACCGGAAAACATATAAATTGTCTGGACATCGGAGTCGGCGCAAACTGCGTTTATCCGATTATCGGCAGCCGGGAATACGGCTGGTCGTTTGTCGGTTCGGACGTTGACGCGGTTTCAATTTCTTCTGCAAGCAAAATTATCGAGAGTAATCCGCGATTGAAAGATGCGGTCGAATGTCGTTTGCAAACCAATCCGAAAAACATTTTTCGCGGGATCATTGGTGAAGAAGAACTGTTTGATGTAACAATCTGCAATCCGCCGTTTCACGCATCTTCGGCGGAAGCGAAAGCGGGAACGCTCAGAAAATTATCGAATTTGAAGAATCGGAAGACCACGAAAATCGCCAGGAATTTCGGCGGGCAAGACAGTGAATTGTGGTGCGAAGGCGGCGAAGGCAGATTCGTCGAAAATATGATCGGCGAAAGTTTGGAGTTTAAACATTCGTGTTTTTGGTTTTCAACACTGATTTCAAAACAGTCTAATCTCAAAAGCATTCACGCCGCGCTCAAATCAGCGAAAGCCTTTGAAGTGAAAACGATTTCGATGGGGCAAGGGAATAAAATCAGCCGCCTCGTGGCGTGGACTTTTTTTGATGAAGAAAGGCGAAAAGA
>JAYVGL010000057.1:0-6909 GCA_043772175.1 Pyrinomonadaceae bacterium
CGAGTCTCATCGTTTGCACGACGGGCGAATTGATAATTTCCGGCGGTGCATTCTCGAAAATACTTGCGATCAAAGCCGGCGGTTGCGAATCGTTCGGCACTGCGTCGTAGCGAAAGCCGTAGAAAGCCCACAGCGCCGCGAATGTGATCAACAAAATTCCGGCGAAAGCGGCGACACGGCGCAAAAAACGGCGGCGAACATCTCCTTCGATTTCCGTCTTTCGGGCAAGAAAAAAATCGGAAATGAACAGCAAAAACAAAATGGGCAAAATCAAAATCCCCGAATGTTTTGAAGCCAAAGTCGCGCCCGTCGCCAATCCAACGACAAAAAAACGAATCCACGTCGGATTATTCCGATAACGATAAAACGTATAGACGGCGGCAAACATCGTCGCCGTGACAGCCATATCAGTTGTTACGAGCGAACCGTGTGCGATGATGTTCGGTTCAAACGCCAGCAAACCGAGCGCAACAGTCGCTTCCCAACGCCCGAACATTTCCCGCGCCGCCAGAAAAACCAACGCCGCCAAAAGCAAACTCATCAACGCCGCCGATAAACGTGCCGGAATAACAACGCTGTCCGGGTTATTTTTTGCCAGAAAAAGATTTCCGGCGAGATAACTATCATCATTGGAAGTAATTTTCGTGCCGCAATTCCACGACGGCTGAATCAAATCTTTCGAGATGAGCGGCAGTGCAGCCAGCAATTTCAGAAGCGGCGGATGTTCGGGATTAACCCCAAAATCGCCGCACTGCCAGTATCGGTAGCCGGCAAAAATATGCGGCGACTCATCAATCGTCGCGCTCGTTCTAGTCGCGTGAAACCAAAGCTGAAAGGCAAAAATTCCAAAGAGCAGCAAAACGCCGAAGGTATACAAACCACGTCTGTATCTCCCGCCACTCGGAGATGAGTTCGCAGAATCCTCTGTCGCTAGATTTGAATTTGCCGAATTTTGCATAGAGGCTTCAATTTACAAGATTCTACGTGACGGCATCAAGATTAGCCGCATAATAGTTGAGATGACGTGGGGCGAAACCGCAGCCACGCAACATCAGGGAAACGGACGACGTTCTTAACAAAGTCGCTGTTTCGCTCTCACGTCCATTGATTTGCTGGGCGTGTGTTTATTTCAGTTCGCCTTTTTCTTTTTCGGGCAAGTAACTGCGGAAAATATAATCAGTCTGTTTGTTGAGAAAATGACAAGATTGGCAGTTTTCCAAATTTCCACGCCCTTCAACTTTTGTTCCTGTCCCGTTAACAACCATATACTCCCAATCTCCGGTCGTGGGATTAAAACCTTTTTTCTGCTTTATCATTACCGTTAATAGTTCGGGAGCATTGCTATCTTCAGAAAGTAATTTTTCCTTAACGATCACCGAACCTTTTGGGAACTTTGGTATCTTTTCGCTCATCATTGCGTTGCGTCCAATGTCATTAACATAGACGGTAAAGTATTTTCGCCGATGCAGATTGTCGGATGTTTCGTCTGAATCGCCGATCCTCGGCATTCGGCATAATTCATCAAGCGGAGTCGGCAATCGTAATGGTTGCGGATTAACCTTAGTCCAGCTTTTGTAACCGCGAATTTCCTTAACCTTTTTAATTTTAGGAATGCTTTGCTCTTTAGTCTGAGCCGTAGATATGTTTGTTTGCGAAACAAAATTAGAGACAAAAAAGGCAATCATACACGCCAACCAAGCAATAATTACGACAGCTTTGATTTTCTGAAAGTTATTGCTCATTGTTTTTACCACCTATCACCCAGGAAACGCCCGACGGCTGAAATGACGTGGGACAAAACCGGCGATAGACAAGCCGAAAGCAATCGCGCAGGTTTTTAAAGAGTAACTGTTTCGCCCTCACGTCCATTGGTAGGATGAAAGACGGGCTTTTCTTCTACCTTTGAAGTTGAGCCATTATCGGCGTAAAATGATTATGCCCCGGCGCGTTTTGTTTGTTTGATAAAGAACCGATTGATAAACCATCTGTCGCCAAAAAAGATGAATGCCTGGCGGGTGACGGTCAGTCTCTAAACTAAAATCATAAACCGTTTGGCTTTTTTTAATAAAACACAAACGAGTTTCATCCATTGGATAGGCAGCCGTCATTCAAAAGCCACTAACCCGATCCGACCATAGACCGCTCGACACGAGCGAAGTCTCCAATAGCTGACTGGAACAGTAGAACTGGTTCACTCTGAACAAGGTCACTGCAAGAAAAGCATCATCGGCGGCACTTCAGGTTCAATTCAATATTCTTTCTCGACAAACCCGGAACGCCAGCCGGCGAATCGCAAAATAGCCCGCCGCAACTCAACAAATTTGGCGGGACAGGGAAAGTTTGTGCTTGACTGCTTCTTTCATAGCTGATTTGTTGGGCGGTGCATAGGAGAAGACAGCCGTCGTAAGCAATCATTTTCTTTTGCCCTCAAGACTTTAATTAGATGGATTTGCCGTTGTTTTTGGCGGCATAAATGTTGAGTGCGTTGACGCGATTTGCCATCGCCCGTTTTTCTTTGCGGCTACCATAGTTGTTACAAGAACCGCGTTGAAGACTTGTCCGTTTGCCGTCCCGCGCCAAGTCCAAAGAGCCGTCATCACCGCCACATCACCGTAAAAGCGCACTTTTGAGCTATCCGCCACGATCTCGGCAGATTCGTGCTTTACGGCGTTAGCAGGAGGATTTTTGTATTCATCAATGAACTGCGCTCTAGAACTCAGCGGACCGCCCGGCGAGATGTCAATGAAATCATTGGCAAGCAAACGCTCCAACGCGGCGGCATCTTTCTTGACAACAGCGTTGGCAAATTCGCCGGCAAGAGCCTTTACTTCCCGCTCATTTTTGGACATTTTGCTCGATGCTTTGTTAGTCTTCTGACCAAACACTGAAAGCGACGTTGCGATTATCAGCATAACGAGAAGAATTGTTCTTTGCATAATTTTCTGCTCCATTTAAATTTAAGAAAGTTTTACTACAAATTGCTGTCAAAAGAAAATGCGTTCGAGTTTCAGTGAAACCGCCCAATAGTTGAGATGACGTGGGGCGAAACCGCCACCACGCAACATCAGGGAAACGGACGACGTTCTTAACAAAGTCGCTGTTTCGCCCTCACGTCCATTGAATTGTTCGGCGGCGCGTCGGCATTACGCTGTTGTTTTTCTTACAATTTGATGCAGCATTACAAAATTGAGAATCATTCCGACAAGTCCCGGAATAATTCTCAAGTAACGGTCGTAAAATATCAGTTTGTCAATTAACTCGACGGATTTCATCTGCGCCAACTGCACATGAATGGGAATGGCTAACGTCACAGTAATGACAAAGATAAACAGATTGATGAATGCCATTACCAAAAGCAGTTTTCGAGAAACTGCCGGATGCCCAAACCAAATCATCAAAATACTAATTGGAACGCTTAAGAAAACGATAGGCACGAAGAATAGAAAGATGCGGCTGTCAACCGATTGATGAAAAGCGGAAAACTCGGTCGCTCCGATAATTTTCCATGCCGGATAGTTAATTACGCCTTGCATAACACCGCCGCCAAAAGCGTAGATGTTAAAAATAAAGTAAAAAACTGTCAAAATGTTTTTTAGCATCGTAAGATTATAGCTTTGATGTCAAGAGATAGCCGCCTAACATTAAAATGAAATTATCATTTTTTCGTGCCTAACTGCTCGAAGAGAAACGCGCTCGATTCGGCGGAATCTTCGATTCTTTGTTTGGGCGACGAGCCGAAACCGTGTCCCGCTTCGTAATTGAGGCGGAGCAGAACGGGTTTGCCGCCGGTTGAAGCCGCTTGCAGACGCGCCGCCATTTTTGCCGACATCCAGGGGGCGACACGCGGGTCATTTATTCCTTGCGTCAGCAAAACCGCCGGATATTTCACGCCGTCCTTGATTTTCAAATAGCCGTCCATTGCCAGCAGCGATCTGAATCCTTCTTCGGTTTTTATCGAGCCGAACTCATAGACGTTCGGATTCGGCGTGCTTTCGTGACGAAGCGGATTGTTAATACCGACTCCTATAACCGCTGCGGCGAAAAGTTCCGGTCGTTCGGCAATCGCATTTGAAATTAAAATGCCGCCCGCGCTTCTGCTGGTAATTCCGAGATGCGCGGATGAAGTGTATTTTTTCTCGATCAGATATTCGGCGCAGGCGATGAAATCCTTCCAGGTGTTCGGTTTGGTTTTTTCTTTGCCCGCCAGATGCCATTCTTCGCCGAATTCGCCGCCGCCGCGCACGCCTGCAATCGCTATCACACCGCCGCGCTCCATCCACGGCACGAATTCTGCGGCGGGATATGACGAAAGGATGACTGCACCGTAAGCCCCGTAACCGCCCAGAATAGTCGGATTCGCGCCGTCTAATTTCAAACCTTTTTTGTGCAGGATAACAAGCGGAATCATCGTGCCGTCGTATGATTTGGCGCGTGTGTTAGTGGCTTCAAACGGTGATAAATCAATTGGTGACGGCGGAATGAGCTTAGTGTCGGCGGCGCGGTTCGTTTTCGGATTGTAATCGAAAACCGCCGGTGAACTCGTCCACGAAACCGCTGTGAACAAAACGCCTTCTCGTTCCGGCGAAGCGTCGGTGACAGAAACGGAAGCGGCGGCAAACGGAGATTTCACTTCGCTCTTTTTGAGCGTTTTATAATCAACGCGAAACAGTCGTTCGGTGCCGCCGTCAAGCGTTCCGATATACAGCGCGTCTTTGGCAACCGACATATTTTGGACGACGGCTTCCGATGCGGGAAAGACCGTTTCGGCGTTTTTCACGTCGGGCTTTTTCAGATTGATGCGCGTGATTTTGTAGCGCGGCGAGTTTTTATAAGTCAGCAGATACAAATAATCTCCGTGTTCCGCGACGGCTTTCACGTCGTCATCGGCACTGACGATTTTGCGCCACGGAATCGGTGATTCTTTCAATGACAAAAGCGGCGCGATATAAAAATCCGATTTTCCCGAAGGATCGGGATTTATCTCGGCAACAGCGTATTTTGTTTCAACCTGAAAAAAAATATTGGGAAACGATTCGCTGACGAGTTTGATATTCGGGTTAATGCCGTAACCGAAAAGTGGAATGTCGGCTTCGGGCTTGGTGCCGAGCGTATGCAGCAGTATCAGGGTTTTCGCGTAACGCTCCGAAGGATTTTGCAAATTAAAGCGGAAGTAAGAAAAAGCGCGGCTGTCCGGTGTCCAGTTAAGTTCGTTATCAACATTCCACGCGGTGTCTTTGATTAAATCTCCGGTTTCTTTGCCGGTTGCCACGTCAATAAAGTGCATCGCGCCGAATTCGCCGCCGCCCAAAGCCAGCAAATACGCCACCATTTTGCCGTCCGGCGAAGGACTGTAACCCGTTACCGCCGCTTGTTTGTCGTTCTCGGACAGTTTGTTAGTATCGAGCAACACTCGTTCCGCACCGTTCAAACCGTCGCGGACGTAGAGTTTTTCCGCCGGATCGCCGCTTTCGGCTTTGAAATAAAAATACCGCTCGCCGATTCTCCGCACACTGCGGACTTTAGTGCCGGCAGTGCTGACCTCATATTGACGCTTGATAAGTTCGTCGCGCAGCGACAATTTTTTCAAATAAGTGTCCGCGTAGTCGGCTTGTCCGCGCATCCATTTCTGCATCTCGTCGGACTTCAAATCTTCCATCCAGCGATACGGATCAACGGTTTTTACGCCGAAATACTCGTCCGTAACATTGCGGACTTCGGCTTTCGGCGGTGCGTTCTGAGCGAAAATTTGCAATGCAAAAATCACCGATAAAATCACGCCGAAGAAAAATTTCCGCCTTGATAAATTTGTTGTGTTGCTCATAGTTTCCTCCTAGTTGATTTGTCGGAAGTTAAGACGGTGAATCATCAATCGATTTTCACCGCCGTTCGAGAAAAAAATCGTTGTGCTTTCGCACAATTTCGGACGGTTGCTTTTGTTCGGTTGGATTCATAATTTTTTATTTCAAAACTTTTGCGTCGTGGACGATTTTTCCGCCGACGATGGTTAAAATGCTTTGTGTTTTTGGTAATTCGGGAACAGGCGCGGTGAAAATATCCTGCGACAGCACTGTTAAATCCGCGAGTTTTCCCTTTGTCAAAGTGCCTTTTTCCTGCTCGGCAAATTCGGCGTAAGCTGAATAAAAAGTGTAGGCTTTGACGGCTTGTTCGCGCGTGATGGCTTCGATTGGTCGCGCCGGATGAATTGAAGCCAGCATAATATTCAGAAATGGATTCATCGGACCGTCCGAACCGATGGCGACGGGAATTCCGGCTTCGATAAGCGAGCGGAGCGGAGCGAGTTTTTTAAGACTTTCGGGGCGATTGTCCATATCTCCAATCTGCGCGAAGTGCGTCGGATTCTGGACGATAATCACGCCCAATTTTACGGCGCGTGGAATTAAATCACCAATCACGCCGTCGCCGTGTTCGATGCGAACGCGCTTTTGCCGCCAGTCAATTTTTCCGTTACCGACCGTTTCGAGCGCGTCAAAAACCACTTCGGCTGTTCTATCGCCCGCGCAGTGAAAAAGAATTTGCTGTTTGAAGCGGAGCGATTCTCTAACCATTTTGGAAATTTCACTTTCGGGGAAATTTAATCTGCCGTGCCAGTCAGAGCCGCTCTCATACGGTTGGCGAAAAGCCGCGCCGCGTTCAATCGGCGTGCCGTCCAAAACCCATTTGATGCCGCTCGCCGTAACTTTCGAGTTTGGAAAGTTCAGTTTGGAAAGCATTTCAAATTCGGATAAATCACGATCTTTCGGAGAAGTCGTCGCAAAAGGAATGGCGCGAACGCGAATCGGTAAATCGGCTCGGACGAGCAGTTTGGCAAAACGATCAACCGACATCGAAGACATAATCTGCATTGACGTAATGCCGAAACCGACGGCTTCATCGGCTATTTTTTTTAGT
>JAYVGL010000058.1:0-20026 GCA_043772175.1 Pyrinomonadaceae bacterium
TTTCGCGCGACACCGATCATCTGCTGATGTCTTTGCGGGATAATTTTGACGAGGTTTTGGAAAAACTTGGCGAATCGCCCGAATGGAAACTGGCGCGGACGAAAAAACCCGTGCTGATTCTCGGCAGTATTAATGAGGTCGAAGTCGGTTTCCGGCAATCGAGAAGAAAGAAACTGATTGAAACGACCGTTATCGAAACGGCTTACGGAAATTTGACTGTGCCGACGCTCGACGAACTTATCGGGATGAAGGCGTATCTGGCTTACAGCCGCAACGCGACCCGTGATTACCTGGATTTTGCCGCGCTTTCCGGCTGTGTGACTGAAGGCGAAGTTTTAGAATCTTTGCTCAAACTGGATGAGCGTTACGGCGAACTGCAAACCGCTTCGGTCGGGTTGGAGGTTGCCAAAGCATTAACGGAGTCCGAGCCATATGATTTGGACGAAATTGATTTATCGAAATACAAAACGCTGGCGGCGGAGTGGCGGAGTTGGAACAAAATCGAAGAAACGTGCCGTCGTTTCGGTATTTTGCTGGGAAAAAGTTTAGTCGGCATTTAAGCTATGCAGCATCGGCATCTGAAAACAAATGAATGGACTTTGGCGGCGATTGATTCGGCTTTGGAGCGCGGCAGTCTCGATGATTGGCGCGAACTTTTTGCCGCCGCCGGTAAAAATAAACAAATCGCCGAATCAATTTTAACAGTTACCGCCAAACCCGACCGCGACGGCGCATCAAAATTGGCTCGTCATCTCATCGCCGAAATTTACCCAAAACTTTCTGAATAATTTATGGAAAATCAAACAAACGGAAACAATCCCGCAAACGGTTCAGTCACGACGGTAGCGATTCCGACGACCGCAGCGACGACTTTTTCAGATAACGAACCGCCGGAAGTCGTTTCCGCCAAAGAGTTGGCGCGGCGTTACCGGTTGCCGTATATTGATTTGCTGCCGCCGGGTAAAGAATCGCCGATCAGTTATGAAGAACTCGCCGGAATTCCGGTTGATTTGATGCTTCGCAACCAATTCGTGCCGCTCAAACGCGAAGGCAGAAATCTGCACGTCGGGATGGCTGATCCGACGAATCTGGAGGTTTTAGACGAACTCGAAAATGTTTTGAATGTCCGCATCGTGCCGTATGTAGCGACGGCGGGCGCGATTGATGTCGTTTTGCGAAAGGGCGACGCGACGCAGAGAGTTTTGCAGGAAGCGGCTTCGGGTTTTAAGATTTCGCTCGTCAAAGAAACCGATCAGGGCGATGAAATTCTTGATTTGGACAGATTGGCGAACGATTCGGAGATGTCGCCGATTATCAAACTGGTTGACACGATTATTTATAACGCGATGGAATCGCGCTCGTCCGATATTCACATCGAAGCGGGCGACCGCGACGTGACGGTTAAATTTCGCATTGACGGTGCGCTTTATCAAAAAGTTGACCCGATTGATATTTCCTATCACCAAACGCTGATTTCGCGTATCAAAGTTATGTCGGAACTCGACATTGCCGAGCGCAGAACTCCGCAGGACGGACGTTTTCGGGTTCGCTACAAAGGCAGAACGGTTGATTTCCGCGTTTCGATTCTGCCGTCGGCTTACGGCGAAAACTGCGTCATTCGTATTTTGGACAAAGAGCAAATCTCGGAAGAATTCAAAAATCTGAGCCTCGATGTCGTCGGTTTCGACCCGGACGATTTGGCGTTATTTCGGCAATATATCAAAGAACCTTACGGAATGGTTTTGGTGACGGGTCCGACCGGTTCGGGGAAAACGACGACGCTTTATGGTGCGCTCAACGAAATCCGCAATAGCGAAGATAAAATTATCACCATCGAAGACCCGGTAGAATATCAGCTTCAGGGAATTATGCAGATTCCCGTGAACGAAAAAAAAGGTTTGACGTTCGCTCGCGGTTTGCGTTCGATTTTGCGCCACGACCCGGACAAAGTGATGGTCGGCGAGATTCGAGACGAAGAAACGGCGCAGATTGCGATTAACTCGGCGTTAACGGGACACCTCGTTTTTACGACGGTTCACGCCAACAACGTGATTGATGTGATCGGGCGTTTTCTGAATATGAAGGTTGATTTGTATAATTTTGTCGCCGCTTTGAACTGCGTTCTGGCGCAAAGACTGGTGAGAAAATTATGCGTGGTTTGCAGGCGGCATTATCAGCCGTCGGCGGAAGAATTTCTCGAATCCGGTTTGAGTCCCGAAGCCGTCAAAGGTCAGGCGTTTTATATGAGCGTCGGCTGTGATGCCTGCAATCATACGGGTTATCGCGGGCGCACGGCGATTCACGAACTCCTCGATATGTCGGACAAAATCCGCGAAATGATTATCGAACGCCGTCCGGGTTCGGAAATTCGCCGCGCCGCCGAAAAGGAAGGTTTGTCAACTTTGCGGGCTTCGGCAGTCAAAAAGGTTTTCGCCGGTCAGACGACTTTGCACGAAATCAATCGCGTTACTTTCGTTTGACCATTCGATGCGGAAACTCGCACGAAATTCGGATGCCCGAGCCGTAGAAAGCGCACTTACTTCGGGCGTGTTTTCGCCGGTGGAAGTTGCTTTTCGCGCCGAATAAGTTGAAGATATCGAGAGTTTAATCAGAGAACATTTTGAAACTTTGCCGCAGAAGTCGCGTGTATAAACTCGCAGACAGACTTTTGCATCCGAATTAACACCGAAGAATCGTATAAATAATTCAATATGAAAAAATCCGCTTACGCCCGTTTTTCGATCACCGTGTTTTTGTTCATCGCACTGCTGTCGCCGACGGCGATTTTCGCCAATGAAAAAGAAGCGAAAAAACATTTCAACGTCGGACTCAAAGCCGAAACGTCGGAGAAATGGGACAAAGCCGCCGAAGAATTCGCGCTGGCGGTTGTCGCCGATCCGAAAAACCCGGAATATCGTCTGCACTACCAACGCGCTTTATTTAACGCCTCGCAAATGTTCGTCAAAACCGGCACGGCGCAGATTAACGAAAAAGATTACGCGGGCGCGTATCTTTCATTCCGCAGGGCTTACGCCTACGATCCGACCAACGAATTAGCCAAGAGCGAGATGGAAAGGGCTTTGCGATTACAAAGGGAACTTAACGGCGAAGAACCCGAAGACGCAAAACCAGCCGGCGACGGCACGGTGAAATTAGTTCCGACCAGCTACCGGCAGACGCAGACTCCGCAAACGCAAATTCCGCAAAGGCTCGAAAAACTGCGCGATTTGCCGTTCCCAAGCGGCGTTGATGTCGAATATATCGTGCGCGAATTGGCGAAGGATTTGGATTTGAACGTGCTTTTCGATCAGGATAGTTTCCGCAGTCCGATCAAAGTTAAAATCGAATTAAAAAACGTCACGTCGGCGCGGGCTTTGGATTATATTTTCCTGCAAACCGGCTTATTTTTCCAAAAAGTCGGACCGCGCACGATTTTAGTCGCCAATCAACAGCGGCGCACGAATTTTCAGCAGTTGGTTCTACGCACGTTTTATCTGGCGAACGCCGACCCGACCGAAGTCGCTAAAGTCGTCCAGTTCGCCATTCCGCCGCAGAACGGCAGAACGCCGATTCAGCCGCTCGTGGACAAACCGACCAACAGTTTAACCATCCGCGACACGACGGAAAACATCCGCATCATCGGCAACTTGATTAAATCGCTTGATAAAGACCGCGCCGAAGTCGTGATGGACGTGCAGATTTACGAAGTCAACAAATCCGATTTGCTGCAATTCGGTAATCAGATCGGCAATTCGGGTTCGCTAGCAAGTCTGGGCGGAACAAGCCGCACCGTTTTGGGCAACGATAGTTTTTCAGTCGCCGGGGCAACCGCCGGAAGTGTGCTTTCGAGAGCTTTTGGAATCGGTGTCGTTCTTCCAAACGTAAATTTAATAGCGTTACAAGATAAAAAGAACACAAAACTTATTGCCTCGACGCAGATTCACGCTTTTAATAATGAAGATTCGTCGGCGCGAATCGGTCAGCGTGTCCCGGTCAGAAGCGCGACGATTGCCAGCGGATTCAACAATACCGGAGCCGGTGGCGGTGGTGGCGGCAACGGCTTTGCCGGAGATGTCTTTACATATGAGCAAACCGGATTGACGTTAAAATTTAAGCCAATTGTTTTTCCCAATCAAGACGTTCAGGTCGCAATGGAAATCGAATCTAAAGATATTGTCGGTGTTACGACACCGGATCAGAATCCGACTTTCACCGAGCGCACGATCAAAGGAACGGCGCGGGTGCAGAACAATAAAACATTGCTTCTGGCAAGTGTTGCCCAAAATACTGAATCAAAAGGCAGAACCGGACTGCCGTTGCTCGGACTGATTCCGATCATCGGTAGATTGTTCACCGCTCCGACTAAAAACAATCAGCAGACCGACATCGTAATCGCCGTTACGCCGCGCGTTATTCGCGCTCCGACGGTGCTGCCCGAAGATGAAGTCGAACGTCCGACGGGAAGTTTGGCGACACCGACGAGTGGCTCGCTCGAAGCGATGATCGTGCAGGAAGAAGTCGAGGAACAATTGGCGATGGCGCGAAAAATTCCGACGACCGCCAACGTACAGCTGCCCGATCAAAAAGCCGACGTGCCGACTTATACGAAATCCACCGCGCAAACGACGGCGCAGAACACGAATGCGGCTCCGACCGAAACGACCGAAACCGGAGCGACGGCGGAAAATAAAATCGAAACCGGCATTCCGAACGCTTCGTTTATCAACAATTTGAAACCGATTGACACGAGCGTCAGAAGTTTGCAAATCGGGCAGACGAGCGATACTGATAATAGAACCGTCGCCGTCGTGCCGACTTCTTTGAAGGAAGACGCGCCAAAATCGGTCGCGCCGAACGCCGATTTACAAATTTTGCCGACGCTTTCCGAGATGAAAAAAGGCGAGAAAGTAAAATTCGCCGTGATGACGAAAAGCGCGACGGCGTTTCGTTCAGCGGTTTTGGGAATGAAGTTCGACGCGGCGAAAGTCGCCGTCCGTTCGGTCGGCTACGGCGATGTTTTCGGTTCCGGTCTGGCGCAAACGGCGGTTACGCCGTTTCTCAATCAAAACGGCAAAATGTATGTGTCGCTGTCGTCGCCGAAAGACATCGCCGAAAACAGTTCGGGCATTCTGGCGTATATCGAGATCGAAGCGTTGACCGACGGCAAACCGGAAATTTCCTTCGATGCCGATGTGGTCAGTATGCTGACCGCCGACGGGAAGAGTTTTGCGGTCAAGTTTTAAGATAGTGAGCGGTGAGCGGTGAGTAGAAGGAAGCAGTAAGAAAGTAGAAAAGTAGAAAAGTAGAAAAGCCGATGAACAGCAAATCCCGAATCCCGAATCCCGAATCCCAGATCGGCTTCACCCTGCTGGAGCTGATTATAACGCTGTCCGTGCTGGCGATTTTGGTGATGGGAACGATTCCGATTACGCAGAACGCGGTTAAGAGTCAGAAGGAAATGCGTTTGCGCGAAGCACTTCGTGAAATGCGAAGCGCGATTGACGAATTTCACCGCGATACGGTCGGCGCGTGTAGTAACGGCGCAGGTCGAAATAATCCTATTCCAGACCCGAACAGCGGACAGGCTGATCCGCGCAGCCGCGTGTTGGTTGACGACTGCAAAATTTTCGACACGGAAAATCTCGACCGTTATCCGCCGACGCTCGATATTTTGGTCGAAGGCGTAAAGGTCAAGGCTCGCGGGCTGAATATCAAAACCAGCAACGGCGCGTTCGATGACAAATCAACGAATGTTTTCAAAGAAAACGGCGAAGAAGCGGACAAGAAAAAAGTGTATCTGCGCGAATTGCCGGTTGACCCGATGACGGGCGAGAAAGATTGGAAATTTCGTTCGTCGTATCAAACCAAAGACGACGAATCGTGGGACGAGGTGAATGTTTTCGACGTGCGTTCGAGCGCGAAAGGCGAAGCCTTAAACGGGGAGAAATATAGTGATTGGTAAAAAACAGAATGCCGAGTTGAGGATTCAGAGTTCGGCGGAAAATCACAGCCAGCTAAGTTCCGAACAATCCACAATCCATAATCCGAAATCCGTAATCGAACGCGGTTTTACGCTTTTGGAATTGATGATAGCGATGTTTATCATCATCATTCTGCTGTCGGTCGCGCTGCCGACTTACCAAAAAAGCGTTCAACAAGCCCGCGAAAATGTTCTCAAGCAAAATCTCGACACAATGCGCCGCGCCATTCAGCAATACGGCGCGGACAAAGGCAAACTGCCGCAGTCCATTGACGATTTGGTCAAAGACGAATACTTGTCCGAACGCCCGATTGACCCGATCACCAATAAAACCGATTGGAAGGAAATCACCGGCGACGACGTTAATTCGACCAAAGGCGAACAAGGTCTGAAAAGCGTCAAAAGCACCGCCGACGGCGAAGACGACGAAGGCGTAAAATACGAAGACTATTGACTTTAATGGTAAATGGTGAATGATGAGTTATGAATTAAAATCTTTCATTTACCATTTACCATTTACTATTAAAAAGAGTGTTAGAAAATTTAACCAAACCTAATTATCCGAGAGCCGCACTGGGACTTGAACAGACGAGCGTTACCGCACTCGCGCTGCAAAAAGAAGGGCGCGGACGTTTCGGCATCAGGCAAGCCGCGACGATTGAATTGCCCGCCCATCTGCTCGTTCCGAGCTTTATCGAACGGAATATTTCCAGTTCCGAAGAAATGCTCGTGCTGCTCGAAGAAGCGGTAACGAACGCCGGACTTTTGAAGCAGAAACGCTGGTCGGTGTCCTTGCCGAGCAACACGGCGCGAACGGCGATTCTGACTTTGGAAACCGAACCGGCATCGAAAAACGAATTGGAAGAAATTCTGGATTGGAAATCCGAACAAACTTTCGGTGTGCCGTCGGGCGAAATGCGAATCTCACGTCGCAAAATCAAAGCCGACAAAGCGAGCAAAGCCAGATATTTTGCGACCGCCGTCAAATTAAGCGTGATTGACGAATACGAAACTTTATTTGAACGTCTCGGCTGGCGAGCCGGTTTGATTATGCCGCGCGCCGTCAGCGAAGCCAATTGGCTGGCTGATAACAAAAGTCAGAGCGATTCGCTTCTTATAAGTTCGCAAATTGACGGTTTCGTCGCGCTGCTTCTGCGCGGCAGCGAACCGACCGTCGTGCGTTCCGTAACCTGCACCGAATCGGAAACCGACGACGAAATTTACCGTTTGCTGATGTTCTACCGCGACCGTTTCGGCAGCGAACAAAGCGAAAATTCACTGGAGAAATTATTAGTCGTCGGCAGAAATTTTTCGCCCGCCAGATTGAAGGAGATCGCCGACGAAGCACTCGGCAAAACCCTTGTCATTCTGCGCCCCGAAGATGTCGGTTTATCAATGCCCGCACAGTCTTTTAGCTTCGACGACCTCGCCGCGCCCGCAGGTTTAGCGGCTCTCGGCTGGAGCTGATCTTAATAAAGAATTTTTTTCAGCACGCGATTGTGACAAATTTAATAATGAATCGAGAGTAAAAAGTTTCTCGCTCGACTTCCTTTCTGCGACCTCTGCGCCTCCGCGTGAAATGGTTTTAAGTTTTTATTAAAAAACTTTGTTTATAAAAAAGAATTTTTCACGCGGAGGCGCAGAGGTCGCAGAGAGTTGAGCGCAAGTGAATAACGGTATCGGTTTGAATGATGTTTTCACCGGAAATTATGAAAATTAAATTTTGTTTTACCTTAACCGCGCTTTTTTTAACGGCTTTGTTCGTTTCGTCGTGCGCGACGACTTCGCAAGCCGTTAAAAAAGATTGTCGGATGAACGTCGGCATCGTTTTCGACATCGGCGGCAAAAACGACCGCAGTTTCAACGCGGCGGCGTGGGACGGCGTTCAGCGGGCGGAGAAAGATTTCCCGATTTGCCTTTACGATGTCGAACCGGGCAATCCGACTTCGATTGAACCGGCGATGCGGGCGTTTGCGGAAAAGAATTTCGATTTGATAATCGGCATCGGTTTCGCGCAAGGTCCGATTATGCAGAAAGTCGCCGACGATTATCCGAATCTCAAATTTGCCATCGTGGACGGCGTGATTACGGGCAAAGACGGCAAGCCTCTACCGAACGTCGCGTCCCTGGTTTTCCGCGAACACGAAGGTTCATACCTGGTCGGGATGATCGCCGCCGAAAAATCGAAATCGGGCGTTCTCGGCTTCGTCGGCGGAATGGATATTCCGCTGATTCACAAATTTGAAACCGGCTACGAAGAAGGCGCGAAATCGGTTAATCCGAACATCAAAATAATTGACAGCTACGTCGGCATCACCGATTCGGCGTGGAATAATCCGGGCAAAGGTCAGGAATTGGCGTTAGACCAAATCACACAGGGCGCGGACGTGATTTTTACGGCGGCGGGCAATTCCGGTTTGGGCGTGTTCGACGCGGTGGAAAAATACGGCAGAGACGAAACCGGCGCGGCGCGAAAATACGTGATCGGCGTTGATTCAAACCAGAACGGGCAGCGTCCGGGCTACGTTTTAACTTCGATGGTCAAGCGCGTGGACAACGCCGTTTACGATGTCGTCAAAGAAGTTCTCGGCGGCGGTTTTAGTGGCGGCTTTCACGTTTTCGGCTTGGACAAAGACGGCGTGGCTTACGCGATGGACGATAATAATAAACCGCTGATCTCCGCCGAAGTCGTGCAAAAAGTCGAAGACTCGAAAAAGAAAATCATCGCGGGCGAAATCAAAGTTACCGACGCGATGGCAAAGTAGAAAACATTCTCAAATTCAAAAACGGCAAGTCGAGATGATTTTCGGCTTGCCTTTTTTCGTTTGTCGTTCGACGAAAAGTGAAATTACAAAAGTCTTACAATCGGCGGTAAATAAATCTGTTAGGATTTTCAACAAGCGCAAAAAAGAAGCGTTTTTCAATTAATTCAGCAATTATTAAGAGGTTTACAAAATGCAGAACGTCATCGAATTAAATCAAACGAAATCGGACAAAATTCAATGGGTAACGATATCTTTCGTTACGACTTTTCACATCCTGGCAATCGGCGCGTTGTTTACGTTTAGCTGGGCGAATTTAATCGCTGCCGCCATTACGTGGTGGATTGCGGGCAGTTGGGGAATCGGGATGGGTTATCATCGGCTTTTGACGCATCGCGGTTTCAAAGCACCGAAATTCGTCGAGTATTTTCTTTCGTTCTGCGGAACTTTGGGTTTGCAGTCAGGCGCGATCAATTGGGTAACGACTCACCGGATGCACCACGCCTTCACCGAAACCGACAAAGACCCGCACAGCCCGCACAACGGAACTTACTGGGCGCACATGGGCTGGATTTTCCGAGGCACGGCGCAGAATCAGGACGAAGCGACGCAGCGGCGTTATTCGCCCGATTTGATGAAGGATAAAGTTCACGTTTTTATGTCGAATTACTATTACGTGACTCCGATCATCGCCGCCGTGATTTTATTGGCGGTCGGAAGTCTTCTGACGGGAACGCTGTTCGGCGGTCTCTCGATGGTTTTGTGGGGTGTTTTTCTGCGGCAGGTCATCGGCTGGCATTCGACGTGGCTGGTTAATTCGGCGACGCATCTCTGGGGAACGCGCCGCTTCGAGACGACCGACGATTCGCGCAATAACGGTTTAATCGCCGCGCTCACCTTCGGCGAAGGCTGGCATAACAATCACCACGCGCATCCGCGCTCGGCGAAACACGGTCTGACGTGGTATGAATTCGATGTCAATTGGGTGCAGCTCAAATTAATGGAAAAAGTCGGCTTAATCAGCGACCTTTACGGCTACGAAATAGAAAAGAAAATCGAAGCCGAGCCGGTGCGGGAAGCCGCGTAAATTGTTTGTATTTCGGCGAAGGCGGCGCAGAGAAATCTAAAATTTCTCTGCGCCGCCTTCGCTTTTTCGGGCGACGATAAGAAATATCGTTGACCGGCGGCGATTCTGCTGATCGGCGCGAGAAAAGTTAATTATTCCCTGCGCGCATCATTGACGGCAAAAAAATTCATCGCCTTTGACTCGACAGGCGTTTGAAAGTTACTCTTTTTCTAGCGACATCCAAAAAAAGCGCAAACTTTCACGAATGGAACACATAGCCGAAATTATCAGGGATTACGGGATTTTTGCGGTTTTCGCGCTTTGCACTGTCGAAGGCGACATTACTCTGCTGTTGTCGGGCGTGATGGCGCACGGGGCTTTTTTCGGGGAATACAGTTTTTTGAAAGTCGTGCTGGCGGGAACTCTGGGCGGTGTCGCGGGCGATAACGTCGGTTACTGGATTGGGCGGCTGTTCAGAACAACGATTAAACATTATCGTTTTTACGAAATGGCGCGACCGCGCATCGAACGGCTGATTGAAAAATTCGGCGGCTTTGCGGTTATCATCTCAAAATATATCTACGGCATTCGCGCCGCGATGTGCCTTTTTTACGGGATCGGAAAAATGCCTTACCCGCGATTTTTGTTTCTCGATACGATTAGCTGCGCCATCTGGTCGCTGATTTTGGCGAGCGTCGGATATTTTTTCAGCGGGGCGATAGTCGGCATCATCGGCGACTTTCAGCGAGCCGGACTCTGGCTGTTCTTCATCGTTTTGTTCGGTATTCTAGTTTTTTACGTTGTCGAGCGGTATTATCTTTCCGAGAAAGTCGAGGAAGCCAATCCGAATCCCGAAACGATTCACCGCATCGAGGAAAAACTCCATTTAACGAGTGCGCCGCACCGCGCCGAAGAAGTCAAAAAGATCAAGCGGGATGAAGAAAAAGAGCTTATTGTCGGCGGTCAGCAATTGAAAAAGGAAACCACCGACGGCTAAAAAAACAATTACTAAATTATGATAATCGAATCATCTGCGCCGACGAGAGTTGATTTAGCGGGCGGAACTATTGATATTCCGCCGCTATTTTTGTTTCACGAAGGCGCGTCAACCGTTAATTTCGCCGTTGATCTGCTGGCGAAATGCCGCATCGAAACGCGCTCGGACGACGTGATCGAACTTATTTCGATTGACCGGCAGGTCGAACTCGAATCATCGCTCGATAAAATCGGCGAGTTAAAAAACGAGCCGCGACTGGAGCTGCTCGCCAAACTCGTCTATTTTTTCCAGCCCGAAACCGGATTTACGATGACGACCGAATCGGCGGCTCCGGCGGGCGCGGGACTCGCCGGTTCTTCGACGTTAAATATCGCCTGCATCGGCGCGTTAAATAGACTGGTCGGCAATCGTTACGCGCCCGAAAGATTTATCCCGATTGCCGCCAACATCGAATGTCAGGTGATCAAAGTTCCAACCGGCTTTCAGGATTACTATTCGGCGCAATTCGGCGGCGCGGCTTCCATTCATTTCAGTCCCGAAGGCATTGAGCGCGAGGCTTTGGACATTGACATCAAAACTTTGCAGGAAAGAATCGTCGTCTGCTACACCGGCGAGCCGCGCAATTCCGGGACGAATAATTGGGAAATGACCAAACGCCATATTGACGGCGACAAGGAAATTTTCGATATTTTTGAAGGCATCCGCGACTCGGCGATCAATCTGCGCGAAGCACTTTTGCAAAGCGATTGGACGGCGGTCGGCGAAATTATGCTGAAATCGCATCCGCAGCGCAAAAGGCTCGCGCCCGGCATTACGACGGCGCAGATGGACAAATTGATTGATATCGCGCTGGCGAACGGCGCGATCGCGCCGAAAATCTGCGGCGCGGGCGGCGGCGGCTGTATCGCTTTTTTCTGCGAAGAAAACCGCAAATCCGAAGTCGAAAAGGCTTTAGCCGAACAGCCCGACGCGGAAGTTTTGCGTTGGAATCTAAGCGAGCAGGGATTAGTCGTTAATGAGGTTTAGAATTTGACGGCGTTTTGGATCAAGCTATTTGGCGGCAAACCCGTCGGCAGTCTTCGTCTTCTAAGACGCGGATGTTTCTCCCCGAAAAAAAACCTGAGGAAACAAACTTATGAAAAAATCTATTCTTTTAGCACTGTGTTCGATTTTGATTTTCGCTTTTTCCGCCGCCGCGCAGGACGAGCAAAACCGTTATGCGTCGTCGCGGCTCGACAATCTGCTTAACCAATTGAAAGGTCAGACGGTTGATTTGGTTGATCGCACTTCGGAAGATTTGAGGCGCGGCAATGTCAACACCCGCGCCGACATAGAAGCGGCGTTTCTGGCGCAGCAGCTCGATGCCAGCACCGGCTTTTTCCAGCAGTTCGTCCGCGATGGGCGACGCGCATCGGAGTTGCGCGATGCCGGAGCGATTTTGAACGATCTGGCTCGCCGCGCTTCAAATTACGGCGCAAACAATAATCTGTGGCGTGATGCTCAGAGAACCGTCGGCGACATCAACCGTGAACTCGGCGGCAATAACAACGGCGGCGGGAATAATGGCGGCAACAACGGCGGCAACAACGGCGGCAATAACGGCGGCGGACAGTCGAGCGGCAGCGCGTTTTGGCGCGGGAGAGTGGACAGCGAAGTGCAGCTTTTTATCAGAAATCGGGATATTGAAACGCGAACCGTTTCCGGCACGCCGCTTGAGAACGGAACTTTCAGTTTTACGTCGTCGCTCCCGACCCGCAGCGTTCGCGTCGAGGCGATTAAAAAATCCGGGCGCGGCAACGTCCGCGTTCTGGAACAGCCGAACCGCGACAACGATTACACAGCCATTGTGCAGATTACCGACGACGGCAGCGGCGCGAGGGAATATCAGTTGGAAATAGTTTGGCGGTAGAGTTTCGAGCGGAAGGTGAAAAATGGAAAGTGGAAAATACCAAGACGCATTCTTAAATTTCCCGCTTTTCATTTTCCATTTTCATTGACTGGCGATTGTTTTGGTTAGGGATCGAAAAATATCGCGCCCGTCGTTTGAACCTAAAAGTCCTTCGCAGGCGCGTTCCGGGTGCGGCATCATTCCCAGAACATTCTTATCTTTGTTGCAAATTCCCGCGATGTTGGAACGTGCGCCGTTCGGGTTGGATGCGTCGGTAATCGCGCCGTCTGCGTCGCAGTAGCGGAAAACGATCTGCCCGTTTTCTTCTAATCCTTCAAAAGTTTCGTCGTCGCAGACGTAATTGCCTTCGGCGTGGGCAATCGGAATCGAAAGAACTTTGCCCGCTTCGACTTCGGCGGTAAAAGGCGTACTTTGATTTTCAACTGAGAGGTGAACGTGGCGGCAGATAAAATGCAGATCGCGGTTGCGAATCAATGCGCCCGGAAGCAGACCGGCTTCGCAGAGAATTTGGAAACCGTTGCAGATGCCGAAGACGAATTTTCCGTCGGCGGCAAAATCTTTGACCGCTTTCATCACGGGCGAAAATTTGGCTAGCGCACCGGCGCGAAGATAGTCGCCGTAGGAAAATCCGCCCGGCACAACCAGCGCGTCGTATTCGCTCAAATCCGTCTGCTTGTGCCAGATAAAATCCACCGGCTGCCCGACGTGCTTCGACAAAACGTGATAAGCGTCGTGGTCGCAGTTCGAGCCGGGAAAAACTATTACTCCAAATTTCATAAATTAGTGGTAAGTGGTAAGTGGTAAGTGGTAAGTGGTAAGTGGTAAGCTTTTAATTCTTACCACTTACCACTATTTAACGATTTCCACGCGATAATCTTCAATAACGGGATTCGCCAACACATTTTTGGCGATGTTTTCGGCGGTGCTGCGCGCGTCGGACTCCGAGAGTTCCGCGTCGAGCGCGATTTCAAAATACTTGCCCTGCCGAATGTCGGTGATTTGACTGATGCCGAGCAGTTCGACCGAATGGTGGATCGCCTTGCCCTGCGGATCGAGGACGCTCGACTTTAACGTAACGTAAACTTTTGCTTTCATTTTGGCTTCTCCGAAACTAATAGTTAAAATCTTTACGCAAAATCTTGTTTTAAGCAACGCCTTTGTGTTAGATTTCCTATTAACTGATTTACAGCTTCCAAATTTATTTCAATTCAAACAAGGAGAAATTAATAAAAGTATGCAAAATATGAACGGGAAAACTGCACTCGGACTCGATGCCAATGTCGGTGCAATGCTTTGTTATATGCCGCTCTGCGGTATCAGTTTGATTTACAGTATTATCGTCTTAGTGACGGAAAAAGCCAATAAAACCGTGCGTTTCCACGCGTTTCAATCATTATTGTTAACCGGTGCTTATGTGATCGGACTTTTCGCCGTAATGCTTATCGGCGGAGTTTTGATTGGCGTAAGCGGCTCAGGAATTCTTGCCACGCTGGTCAGTCTGATCTACGGCGTTGTCATCATCGCGTTTTTGATTTTAATGATTATCGGCTGCATCAAAGGTTTTCAGAACAGCAGTTATAAACTTCCGGTGGTCGGTGATATGGCTGACAAATGGGCTTAAACGACTTTTTTGTTTCAAAGAGAAAAGCGAGAGTTTCGGCTCTCGCTTTTCTGTTGTCGGGACGACTATTTGGCTTTGCCGCCGCCGCTCTGCGGTGTTGAAGCGAACGACAAACTGTTGTAGATAGTTTGGAATCCGACTCTCAATTTCTCCCAATCTTCCTTCGACGACTGCGCCACGACAAACCATTTTTCGTTTTCGTTTTCAATCAAAAAAGTTTCCGAACGATGCGGAACCGGAATGTTCAAAACCTTGATGTCGAACTCGCGGGCTAAACCGCGCCGCGCAACTCCGCCGATCTGCGCCTCAACCGGATTCAAATTTCCGTCGTCCATTTTGAACACCTCGACACCGCCGGTCATTGATTTTGCTTCCTCCTTCATTCCCGTCCGAAGAAGTTCGACGTAGCTTTCGAGCGTTACTTCGGCTTCGCCCGGAAAGCGCGAAATCATTAAAATCGAATCGTCGGGACCTTCGATGCTGATGAATCGCACGCTGCCGACCGCTTCCGCCGTCGTCTTGTCTTCCGCGATTTTCCAGTCCGAAAAATGAGAAAACGCCAAATCGTCTTTCGAGTATTCCTGTTTGACCACCGATTTGAAGCCGCCGCACGCCGCCGATGCCGCCATCAAAATCGTTGAAACGATTAAAATCGCCGCCTTTTTACTTACAATTTTCATAGCTAGATGTTACTTGAACGCAGTTAATTTTGAAAAACCCGGTCGAAAACTTTGCCGACGTTTCGCAGGTAATGTTCGTAGGAAAAAACTCGTTCGATTTCTTCGATTGATAATTTATCGGTGATGTCTCGGTCGGCTTTGACCAAATCCCGAAATTCGCCGCCTTCGTCCCAAACCTTCATCGCGTTTCGCTGCGCGAAAACGTATGCGTCTTCCCGCGAAACGCCTTTTCGCGTTAACGCCAAAAGCAACTGTCCGCTGAACACCAAACCGCGTGTCAGGTTTAGATTCTTCAACATATTTTCAGGATAAACGACCAAGCCGTCGAGCAGGGAAGTCGTTTTCGCCAGAATATAATCGAGCGCGGCACTTGAGTCCGGCAAAACGATTCGCTCCGCCGACGAATGCGAAATATCGCGTTCGTGCCAGAGCGCGACGTTTTCCAAACCGACGATGGAATTGGCGCGAATCGTTCGCGCCATTCCGCAAATTCTTTCCGACATAATCGGGTTGCGTTTGTGCGGCATCGCGGACGAACCTTTCTGCCCGACTTTGAATTTTTCCTGCGCTTCGCGGACTTCGGTGCGCTGCCAATGGCGAACTTGCAGCGCGAATTTTTCTAAGCTGGACGCGATAATCGCCAGCGTCGAAAGATATTCGGCGTAGCGGTCGCGCTGAATCACCTGCGTCGAAACGAGCGCAAAACCGATGCCCAGTTTCGCGCAGACTCGTTCTTCGACTTCCGGGTCGAGATGCGCGAACGCTCCGACCGCGCCGGAGATTTTGCCGACGGAGATCGTTTCTTTGGCACGTTCGAGCCGCGTTTTATTGCGCTGCATCTCACTGAACCAGAGCGCGAACGTCATCCCGAAACTCGTCGGTTCGGCGTGAATGCCGTGCGTTCGCCCGATTTGCGGCGTGTTTTTGAATTCAAAAGCGCGGCGTTTCAAAACTTCCAAAAGCGCGTTGACTTTAATCAGCAAAATTTCGCACGATTCCTTTAACAAAAGCGCGTTCGCCGTGTCCACGACATCCGACGAAGTTAAACCGTAATGGACGAACCGCGCCGCTTCGCCGATGTTTTCCGCCAGATTCGTCGTAAAAGCGATGACATCGTGATCGGTCGTTTTCTCGATTTCGCTGATTCGTTCGACGGTGAAAGCGGCTTTCGATTTTATCTGTTCAAGCGCATCGTTCGGGATCGTGCCGTCTTCGGCGTGAACTTCGCAAACCGCGATTTCGACATCGAGCCATTTTTGAAATTTATTTTCCAGCGACCAAATCGCGCCCATTTCGGGCAGTGTGTATCGTTCAATCATAAAATTAAAACAAACCGGGCGGCGCAAGAAACGGATGCGCGGAATGCAACTGTTCGTTATTCAATATGAACTATTCACTGTTTGAGCGGAAGAGTTTTTCGTCTGACAGTGAATAGTTTATAGTGAACAGCGCATAGTTTGATTTCCCGCTTCGTTTTTTATCCTGACACCAACCGATTACGTCCGCGAACCCGTCGGCAGAATTCCGTCGGTGTTCCCGGCGGCGTTGTCTTCAGGCAGATTGTCCGCCTTGTCGCCCAAAACGTCTTCGATATAAAGCGTCTGCACCAGAACCATCACGACCGCTAAAATCGGCGTGGCTAAAATCAAGCCGACCGCACCGAACAGAATCGTCAGAGCCAACTGCGCGACAATCGTCAAAACCGGCGGCAATTCCACCGTGCGCCGTTCGATCAGCGGCGTAACCAGATTCGATTCGACGAGCTGCACGCCGACGAACAAAATCAGAACGTATAAAGCACTGATCGGGCTGTCAATAAACGCCAGAAGAATCGCGGGAACGGCGGACAGAATCGGACCGAAATTCGGGATAAAAGATAAAAGTCCGGCGATCAAGCCGAGCGTCAAAGCCAGCGGAACACCGAGAATCGAAAGCCCGATCCACGTCAGCAATCCGATGAACAGCATCGAAACGCCTTTGCCGATCAGCCACCACGAAAGCGTTTCGCCGATTTCATATAAAATCTCGCGGACTCTTTTGCGTTTGTTTTTCGGAAAAAGTTTCGTGAAACCTTTGATGTAAATCTTCGGCTCGCTCGCCAAATAGATCGCCAGCAGAATCATCAGCGCGACGTTCGTCAGGATGCCGACGGTTGACGAGAAAAAAGTGCCGACCTGCAATAAAGTGTCGGAATTGTTAACTTTTTCAATCAAATCATTCGAGCCGGGCATCTGTTCGAGAATCACTTTGCCCCAGCCGAAATTCGACAGGTAAGCGACGACGTTTTGAAGAGATTTCGGCAGGTCGTCGCGCAGATGTTTGATTTGTTCGGCGACCGACGGCGCGAGCAGCCAGATGCCGAGAGCCAGAAAGACGGCTAATAATGCCGCCACCAGTAAAACCGACAAACCTTCGGAGAGCCGCAGATAGCGGCGCGAAATGTTCGCCAGCCCGTGCAGGAAAATCGCCGCCAGAATCGCGCCGAACAGCAGCAGAATCACGTCGAAAACATAAACCGTGATAATTAACAGAACGACGATCAGCAGCACGATGCCGATATTTATCAAGACTCGTCTGGCGAAATTATTTTCTTTGTCTTCTTTATTTTCTGCGTTGTTTGAGGTCATAAATGTCTCCCGTTTGCTCGAAAGTATAAATTTAACCTAAAATTGACCGAACTTAAAAATCGAAAGGCAAATATGTGAGCTGCGAGCAGTCTATTTAAGAACTTGATTCCACAAAATTCGGAGAACAAATGCAGAAAAGAAAATTGGGCGTTGATTCATCGGGCAGAGCCGGTTTGCAGTTACACTTCAGCTTCGCGGACGTGCATCTGCCCCTGACGGCGACGACGCACGAAATCGAACGGCAGCGGACAATCACGCAGATTTTGCTGGAAATTTATATGATGACCGGCTTCGGAATGCTCGATAAAGACGATAAAATTTCCGTCAAAGGCGCGGAAGTGCAGGATGAACGGGCGAGCGGCGGCGATCAGGCGGCGCATTATCTGCCGCGTCAATTAATCGTCAACACCGTGAGTTTGCAGGATGTCGCCGTCAAATACTCGACCGAATTGAGCAATCATATCAAAGCCCTGTTCGCCCGCACCGAGCATCTGCCCGCCAATTACAACCGCGCCGATTCCAAGGCGGAAACCAACGGAATGGACGATGCGTTTCGCCACGCCTGCCAGTTGGTTATCGCTTCGTCGCCGTTTTTAATCGCCGGACAGGACGCAAACGATGTCGTCAAAAACGCGCCGACTTTTATCAAATCAGCCGTTAATGTCTATCAAGATCGAGCGAAATTTTCTTTTTATCAGGCGATCAAAGGCTTAGAAGATAAACTGAACGGCGAGCGGGTTTTTGAAACCGAAAGAGAAAGATGGACAATGCAGATCGAGATTCTGCGCTGTTACCAGAAAGTTTACGGCATTCACCAGAGCATCAACGAGGAGTTAACGAGCGAGCGCGTCGAAGGCACTTTTCACACTTACACGAGATATAAAACCAGCCGTTCATAAACGGTTTTTATCAATTAGTAATTCCGCGTTCAGAATGGTCGAACCCGCCGCGCCGCGCACCGTGTTGTGGCTTAGGGACACGAATCGGTAATCGAAAATGTTGTCGGGAAACAGCCTGCCGACGGTGATCGTCATTCCGCGTCCGTTGTCGCGGTCGAGACGCGGCTGCGGGCGCGAAGGTTCGTCGCAGACATCTATAAATTGTTCGGGCGACGAGTGAAGTTTGAGCGACGGAAAGGTTTTCATTGCCTCGAAAACCGCTTCGAGCGTCGAAGTCCTCCGCAGTTTCACCCGCACCGAAGCCGTGTGTCCGTCCATAACGTCCACGCGAAAGCATTGTGCGCTCACGATAAAATCGGCTTTGATGATCGCGCCGTCAACCAATCTTCCGAGAATTTTCTGCGCTTCGGTTTCGACTTTCGGTTCTTCGCCCGCGATATACGGCAAAACATTGTCCGCAATATCAAACGCCGAAACGCCCGGATAACCCGCGCCGGAGATCGCCTGCATCGTCGTGACAAACACCGATTCGAGACCGAATTTTCTATCGAGCGCGGCAAGCGGCGGCGCAAAAGCCGTAACCGCGCAGTTTGGATTAGTGACGATGAAGCCTTTGTCAAAGCCGCGTTTGCGCTGCTGCACTTCGATCAGATCGAGATGTCCGGCGTTGATTTCGGGAATCAAAAGCGGCACATCTTCGTCCATCCGATACGACGACGAATTGCTGATAACGGGAAAACCGGCGCGGGCAAAAGCCAATTCGGTTTCCCGTGCGACGTTCGACGGCAAACTCGAAAAGACGACATCGCAGTCGAGCGGCGGCGCAATCGGCTCGACGACGATTGCCTTGACGTAGTCCGGCATTCCGCCCGCCAATTTCCAGGCGCACGCCTCCGCGTAGGGCTTTCCCGTCGAACGATCCGAAGCCGCCAACGCCGTTACGTCAAACTGCGGATGATTTTCGAGTAATTGAACGAGTCTCTGCCCGACCGTTCCCGTTGCTCCCAAAATGCCGACGCGATATTTTCTACTCATAATCGTTAAAAATAGAAAGTTTAATTGAGCCGGAGCGAAAAGCAAAATGCTCCGTCCGAAACAATCGTCGCGCCGTCAGTACCGAAGATTGCCGCCGAACGCCGAAAACGGCTACAATGTGTTGCCGAAAAGCTGCTTAAGGAAAATAATTTTATGACTTTGGACGAAATTAAAAACGATCTAATCGGCGTTTGGTCGGGCGAAAACCTTCTGCGGCTGAGTTGGCAGACACCTTCGGATTTCAATTCGCGCGGCGAGTTGACGGCGGCGGCGGCGATTAAAGAAAAGTTTCTCTCCGTCAGCTACCTTTGGAGCCACGAAGACGCGCCGCACGAAGGTTTAATTCTGCTTGGCTACGACGCGGACACCGCAACCGTCAACGCCGCGTGGATTGATTCGTGGCATTCCAACACGAAACCTTTAGTGCTGTCGGGAATGATTAGCGAACAT
>JAYVGL010000059.1:0-9143 GCA_043772175.1 Pyrinomonadaceae bacterium
AATTCCAATGCGTCGGTCGAATTTCGCGTTAATCTTGTCAAAAAGACTGCCGAAGCCTACAACGTCATCGGCATTTTGGAAGGCAATGACAGCGTATTAAAAAATGAGGCAATCGTTATCGGCGCACATTACGATCATTTAGGAAAAGGCGGACAAGGCAGTTTGGCGGCGAATTCGACGGAGATTCATCACGGCGCGGACGACAACGCTTCGGGCGTTTCGGCGATGCTGGAGTTGGCGCGGCAATTCGCCAAGAAAAAGAAAAACAAGCGCACGATAATTTTCATTGCGTTCGGCGGCGAGGAAGAAGGTCTTTTAGGTTCTCAATTCTACGTCAATAATCCGGCGTTTCCGCTCGTTAAAACTGTAGCGATGATAAATATGGATATGGTCGGGCGTTTGAATGAAAATAAATTAACAATTGGCGGAATCGGCACGGCGGGCGACTGGAAAAGTTTGATTGAATCCACTAATGGAAATAATTTATTACAGACTACAAACTCGCCGACCGATAATATAAAGAAGTCAGTTATTGAGAACGCGCTCAAGAAAAAAGGATTTAACGGCGTTGCGGTTGACATAAACTCCAATGAACCCCCAGTTTTAAGAGGAACTGTGCCTAAGGGCAAATTGGCTCAGGCAGTTCAAACAGCGATGGAAGCCAACAATGACAAACCTGTTAAAGTCCAATTAACTGAATCGGAAAATCTCAAACTGCGATTCGAGGAAATTGCGCCGAAAAGTCCGTTTGTTCTCCAACTCAGCGAAGACGGCTTCGGACCGAGCGATCATTCATCCTTTTACGCGCAAAAAATTCCCGTGCTGTTTTTTTTCACCGGAACGCATAGCGATTATCATAAACCGTCGGACACGGCGGATAAAATCAATTACGACGGCTTGCTGAAAATCACGAATTTCGTTGAAGAAATAGTCAAAGCGATTGACGCGAACCCGATCAAACCGACTTACGCCGTCGCCAAAAGTTCGGGAATGGCGGGCGGCAGAATGGGTTTTAACGTCTCGCTCGGCACGATTCCGAATTACGCCGACGGTGCAGGCGACGGGTTGCTATTGGACGGCGTGCGCGACGATTCACCGGCGGCGAAAGCCGGTATCAAAGCGGGCGATAAAATCGTCAAACTCGCGGGCAAGGAAATCCGCAATGTCTCGGATTACACGTTTATTCTCGGCGAATTAAAGGCGGGAACGGAATACGAAATCGTCGTCCGGCGCGGCGCGGAAAATCTGACGCTGAAAATAGTTCCGGCGGCGCGGAAGTAAACGAAGGCGGCAGCAGATGTCGAGTTCGTATCGCCTGAATTTATCGGAATGCTGAAAATAGACGTTCACACGCATATTCTGCCGAAAGATATTCCGCGATGGAAAGACAAATTCGGCTACGGCGGATTTATCGCTCTCGAACACCATCGTCCGGGCTGCGCTCGAATCTTGAAAGACGACGGCGCGTTTTTCCGCGAAATCGCCGATAATTCCTGGAGCGCGGAACGGCGCATCGAACAATGCGATTCGTTCGGCGTGGATGTTCAGGTGATCTCCACCGTTCCCGTGATGTTTTCGTATTGGGCGAAAGCCTCCGACGCACACGATGTTTCGCGTTTTCTAAACGACGGCATCGCCGAGATTGTCAGCGCATTTCCGCGTCGGTTTATCGGTTTGGGAACGGTTCCGATGCAGGACGCAAAATTGGCGATTCGTGAATTGAAAAGATGCAAAAGCATCGGGCTGGTCGGCGTGCAAATCGGCTCGAACGTCAATCAATTGAATTTAGGCGAACCGTACTTTCACGAATTTTTCGTCGCCTGTGAAAAACTGGAAATGGCGGTTTTCGTTCATCCCTGGGAAATGATGGGCGAACGTGAAATGGGCAAATACTGGCTGCCGTGGCTCGTCGGAATGCCCGCCGAAACTTCCCGCGCCGTTTGCTCGCTGATTTTTTCGGGAACGCTGGAGAAATTACCTGATTTGCGAATTTGTTTCGCACACGGCGGCGGCTCGTTTCCTTACACTTTGGGCAGAATCGAACACGGTTTTCAGGTGCGTCCCGATTTATGCGCCGTTGACAACGAGCGAAATCCGCGTGAATATCTCGGCAAATTCTGGCTCGATTCGCTGGTTCACGACCAATTGATGCTCAAATATCTGGTGAAACTAATCGGCGCGGACAAAATCGCGCTCGGCTCGGATTATCCGTTTCCACTCGGCGAAGCGGAACCCGGAAAACTGATTGAATCATCCGATTTTGACGAAAAAACTAAAGCCGAAATGTTTCACGGCGCGGCTTTGAAATGGCTGAAGTTGAGTGAGGAAAAGTTTTTATGAGATTTTAGCCGCAAGACTTCACCATTTCTACGCGCCTCAAATCGGGGATTTTCGCAGCAAAAATTTATTCCGCGTCGTTTTGGAATAAATTTCCGACGTTGGATAAAACCGGCGAACGACGATTATTTTCTCTCTAAAAGTTAAGCAAAATCTAAAAATATCGTAAAATAATCTTCAAATATGCCGCAGAATAATTTTGAAACATTCGCCTCTTTCGCCTCGGAAACGGACGCGCAGGACACGCTCCGACATTTCCGGGAAAAATTCTATTTTCCGAAGCAGAAAGGCGGCGAAAACGTGATTTATTTGACGGGAAACTCGCTCGGACTTCAGCCGAAAACGGCGCGGAATTATATCGAACAAGAGCTTAAAGATTGGGAGACGCTCGGTGTCGAAGGACATTTTCACGCCAAAAGAGCGTGGCTGTCATATCACGAGTTGTTGACCGATTCGACGGCGAAAATCGTCGGCGCGAAATCGTCGGAGGTCGTCGTGATGAATTCGCTAACGGTTAATCTGCATCTGTTGATGGTTTCGTTTTATCGCCCGACGAGAAAACGAAGTAAAGTCGTCGTCGAAGCCGGCGCGTTTCCGTCCGACCGCTACGCCGTCGCTTCGCAGATAAAATTTCACGGTTTCGATGCCGCCGAATCTTTAATCGAGTTGTCGCCGCGCGAAAACGAAACTTGTCTGCGAATCGAAGACATCGAAAAAACCATCGCGGCGCACGGCGATTCGACTGCACTGATTCTGCTCGGCGGCGTGAATTATTACACCGGACAGGCTTTCGATATGCGGCGCATCGCGGAAATCGGACACAAACACGGCGCGGTCGTCGGTTTTGATCTGGCACACGCGGCGGGAAATATCGAACTTGATCTGCACGATTGGAACGCGGATTTCGCGGCGTGGTGTTCGTATAAATATCTGAATTCGGGTCCGGGCGGCATCGGCGGCGTTTTTATACACGAACGCCACGCGGAGAATTTCGATCTGCCGCGTTTCGCCGGTTGGTGGGGACACGACAAGGAAACGCGCTTTTTGATGCGGGACGATTTTGTGCCGATCAGAGGCGCGGAAGGCTGGCAGTTGTCGAATCCGCCGATTTTTCAACTCGCCGCTTTGAAGGCATCGCTCGATATTTTCGAGGAAGCCGGGATGAATAATTTAACCGAAAAATCAAAAAAATTAACGGGTTATTTAAACTTTCTGCTGGCGGAAATCGGGAACGAACGAATTTCCGTCATCACGCCTGCCGAACCGAACGAGCGCGGCTGTCAACTCTCGATTCGCGTTCAAAACGCCGATAAAAGATTATTCAAAGCGGTTTCGGAACGCGGCGTAATTGCCGATTGGCGCGAGCCGGACGTAATTCGCGTTGCGCCCGTGCCGCTTTATAATTCGTTTACCGATGTGTTTCGTTTTGCGGAGATTTTGCGGGATTGTTTGAAAGACGTCTGATTTTGTCAGCTGACGGCGCGAACTTTCTTTTGCTCCCGAACGACGGGGAAAACCAATCGAAACGTCGTGCCTTCGCCGACTTCACTCGTCGCCGAAATCACTCCGCCGTGTTCCTGCACGATGCCGTAAGAAACTGCCAGACCCAGTCCGGTTCCGCTGCCGACACCTTTGGTCGTGAAAAACGGATCGTATATTTTGCCGATATTTTCCGGTTCGATACCGCTGCCCGTGTCGGAAACTTCGACGACGATTTCGTCTTCGTTTTCAAAATCGGTGGTCAAGGTGATTTGACCGCCGCCGAACATCGCGTCCCGCGCATTGATGATTAGATTGGTGAAAACCTGCTGTAATTTTCCCGCGTTGCCGAAGATTTTCGGCGAGACAATCGCGTAGTTTTTAATGATTTCGACTTTCGATTTTCGGAATTGCGGTTCCAGCAACTGCAAAGTGTCGTCGAGCAGTTTGTTAACATTGATTTCGACGAACTCCGCCGTATTTCCGGTGCGCGAAAAATTCAGCAGATTGCCGACGATATTCGAGGCGCGGTCGGTTTGTTTTTGAACCTTTTGCAGCAGCGCGTGTTTCGGGTCGGTTTCGGGAATCATTCCCAAGAGTATCTGCGTATAACTCGAAACTCCCGTCAGAGGCGTGTTGACTTCGTGCGCGACACCTGCCGCCAATAATCCGATGCTTGAAAGTTTTTCGTTTTGCTGTAAAGAATCTTCGAGTTTGACGCGCGAAGTAACGTCTTCCAAAACGATAATCGCGCCGGTTTGCCGGTCGGAAGCCGCCGAGCGAAGCGGCGCGACGGCGACGTTCAATATTAAAAGTTTGCCGTGCGCGTCGTTCGTCAAAAGTTTGTAGGCGTTGCGGATTTCCGTCAGATGCCAGCGCGATTTGCCGAGAATATTCTCCAAATTAAGCGCGAAACTCTCGTCAAAAATTTCTCCGATAACCTTTCCGACCGTCTGTTTGCGGCTGAAGCCGAGCATCGCTTCAAACGTCGAATTGGAGCTTGTAACGCGCCCGTCTCCGTCAACGGCGAGCAGCCCGACGTTAACCGATTCGACGATTGATTCGTTGAATTCCTTGAGCGTTTCGAGTTCGGCGGCGCGGGTTTCCTGTTCCTGATAGAGCAGACTGTTTTCAACCGCGACGGCGACGAAACCGGAAACCGTTTGCAGTATTTCCAAGTCCTCAGACGATAAAAGAGAACCGTCGGAGGCGCGTCCCAAACCTAACACGGCGACCATTTTGCCGCGCACGACGCACGGCACGAAATAATGCAGTTCCTGTCGGTGAACGCTTCGCTGATTTCTGCCGAATTTTTCGATTTTCTCTTTAAGCGTCGTTTTTTCCAACACCAATTCTTCGATCGAATCCTCTTCCGGCAAGTCTAGTTCGTCGGCGCGGACGATGCCTTTTTCAGCCGACTTCTGCCGAATCATCTGACGGAAATCATTCGGCATTCGATACGTCTCGCTGATGCCGACGGATTTGGCGATTCTATAAAGTTCGGGTGAGTTTGCGTCTTCGATAAAAACCGCGACTTTCTGAACGTCGAGAACCTGTCGCAGGCGTTCGGTCAAAGCGTTCAAAAGCGGTTCGAGCGCGGTCGTCGCCGATAATGTTCTGCCGAAATCTAATAAGCCGCGCCGCAAATCGTAGCGTTCACCGTAGAAAAATCGGTCGGCGCGTTCCTGCAGAAACTTCTTCAAAGGTTCGGATAACAGAACGATGCCCGCCATCGCAATAATCGCCACCAGTGCGCGAAGCGTGATTTCCGTGGTCGAAAGATTGCTGCCGACGGCGAGAAAAACGAGTCCGAGCGCGACCGCGCCGATCATCATCGCAATCGCCACCGTCGTCAAAGCGTAAACCAGCGCACGACGCACGACCACATCAACGTCCATCAGGCGATAACGCACGACCGAATGCCCGAAACTCAAAGGAATCAAAGCCAGCGGCAGTGTCGTTAAAGCGGAACTCAAATAATCTTCGGAGAGCGACGGCACGAAACGTCTGGCGATTTGATAAATAATCACCGGCGTAATTGCCGTGATCGTTCCCCACATCGTCCATTTGATGCGCTGGCGGACGAGCGGCTGCTGCCGGCTTTTGAAAAACCGCCACACTAAAACGCTTGCGCCCAATGGAATACCGATGACGAAATGATAAAAATTCGCCTGGTATAAAATGCCGAAGAGGTTGAATTTATTCGTCAAAACGGCAAGGTTTTCGACCAGAGCCGAATTCGGAACAAATCGGTCAACGATGTGAAACGTCAGCGACAGCGCGAAAATTCCCAGCGTAATCAGCGTCGCCGGAACGTAGAGCGCAAAGGTTTTCCAACGCTTCTCACCAAAAACATTGCTTTTAACCGGATAGCGCAGACAAAAATGAATGAAGAGCGGCACGAAAAAAGCGAACGCGGCATCGTCCAGAAGGCTGATCGTCAAATCCAAATCCTTGCCGATGCCGATTGGTTTGTAAACGTGAAAGACGAACGCGGCAAGGCAAACCGTCGCAAAATGCAGGACGAACGGCGATTGGCTGCCCTGTTTGAAAAGAACGAAAATGCCGACACCGAGCCAGATTATACCGACGATGGACAGAAAAATCAGTGCAGCCGTCCAGCGCGGAAACGTATCAATGTTTCGCAAATCGGCGTAATAAAAATTGTTGGCGAAAGAATAGGAAGGACGCTGATAAAAATAGGTCAAACTGTTGCCCGCGCCCGCCACTTCGAGATACTGCTGAACGTCGGAAGCCAGCGCGACTTCATCGAATTGTTTTTCGTCTAAGGAGATGCCGAGCAGTTTGTCGCCGACGGCGATGCCCGCCCTTGATGCCGCTAATTTCGGCTCGACTTTTTCGGCGTAAACACCGTCCGCCTTCTGCGCCCAACTTACGCCGTCAGTCGGCGGTAATTGTTGGGAAGCGCGCTGTGAAAGATTGAGTGCGCCGCCGACCGCGAATAAAACCGTCGCCACCAGCCACGCCAAACTCCAACTTGTGAGAATTTTTCCCTTCATCGCGGAAAGACGAACTTCGTCGGAGGTTTTGAAAAGCAAACTTCGTTCCAACTAATTATTTGTTTCGCTACATCGTAAACTACGCAAAATAATGGCTTTTGTTTCTGTGAACAGAAGGTTAAAAAAATTTTCCGTTCAGTTTTTCGCTTCAAATCCGATATTTCGGAAAAGAGACGGCAACACAAAAAAGGCACGAAAGCTGTTTTCGCTCTCGTGCCTTTCTCATTTATCTGTCGGTGGACTTAAAACCTGACTAAAATGCCGCCGCGCAGAATGCGTCGCTGCGAATTTAATCGCAAACTTCCTTCTTCGCCGTTCACGCCGGTTTGATAATCGAACAAATTTCGCGCATCAAGAATCGCTTGAGCGCGAATCGGCAAACCTAACGTCGGCAGAGACTGCGTAACCATTACGCTTAAACTCGGATCGTAGATCGCCAAACGCCCTTGAAACGGATCAATCGCAAATATCGTCGCCTGCGGCGAAAGCCGGAAAATCGTTTTGACCTGCGTTCCCGTTTTCAAATCGGCATCGAACTGCCCGTAAAAGGTTTGAAAGAAATCCGTCTCAAAAACCGCTCCCGGATTGGAAATCGCTTTCGGCGAAAGTTTCTGCCCGCTGCCGAGAGCGTAACCTGCCGAAGTGCTGAAACGCCCCGACAAACGCCGCGTGTAAACGACTCGCGCACCGTTCGCTCTGCCCTGCTGATTGGCGACGAAATCGGCGAGATTTTCGCCGTTCAGAGAATTGAAAGGCAGATTCGTCAAACCGACTCCGCGACCGCTGACGGTATCGAAAAAGACATTGGCTTCGATGTTTGATTTATTATCTAGAATTCGCTCGATGCCGAATTCGAGGCGAGTATTTTTCGTCATCTGCGGCTGATCGTTCTGGACGACGAATTTCTGCATCGAAACAGGTTCGCGGAAAAGCACCTGTTCGCCTTCGAGATCGGCGACCGATGACCAAGTGCGATCTTCCGCCGCACTCGTGTAAGCCGTGCGGAAACGAGTTTTGGAGTCAACGTCAAACTGCAAACCGAAACGCGGACTCAATGAAAAATCTTTTCCCGCGCCGATAAATTTTGAATAATCGAAACCGAGAACCAGAATCACGCCATTTTTCACCTTCCATTCATCGAGCGTTTGAAAAGAGAATTGTCCGAGCGATTGGTCGGTATTGTTGATTTCAACTTTGCCGAGCTTGGCGACTGCGCCGCTCACCTGAATTTGGTGATTGTCGTTCGGGCGAAACTTTAATTTCGTTTCAAACCGCTGCGGCGCAAAGTTTCCCGTGCCGCTTTGTCCGACGAAAATAATTTCCGTGCTGTCGCTGATCGGTTGAAGCGTCGCAAAATTTACGCCCGCGAAATTTCCTTCGCCGGTGTTCGCAAAATAAGTTTCGACGACTGTTTGACTCGGTCTTTCAATTTTTTCGTTTTTGGTTTCAGTTGAACTTAATGTTTCAGCCGCCGCATTTTCCTCAATCGGCGTGTCGTCTTCGACGTTTTGATAAATCGAACGATTCATCTGTGCAGCGCGAATCATCCATTTTGAACTGTTGCGGTCAACCCGTTTTTCCGGCAGAGTGTTGCCGCCGCCGGCTTTTTCCAGTTTGAAACCGTAAGTTAATTCCGTCGAACGATTGACTTCGACCGTCGGCAGCGTTACCGGATTGAAACCTTCCGCCACCGCCAGAATCGTATAAGTTCCAGGAATGATTTTCGCCAGAAAACTGCCGTCCGAAGCCGAACGCACCTGCTTTAATAATTTAGAAGTTCCGACACGGAAAATCGAAACGTAGGCGTCGGCAATCGTGCCGCCGGCTTCGTCGCGCACGACACCTTTTATCACGCCGAAACCGCTGTTGTTTTCAACAATTAAACTCTCGCCGCGCACATCGAACGCACTGCCGAAAGCCGCCGAAAAAGCAGTCAAAGCGATAAAAATAAATTTTGTAAATTTGGCGTTTGGCAAAACGGAAGCGTTCATTCAAGCTGACTCCTTTCCAAAAAGTTTTCGGGAGAACCTATTTCGGGGAGTGCAGAAACTTTTAACTCAACAAAGACTTTGGCAATTTCATATTTTCGGTCTTAAAATAAAATGTGTCAAGCCTGACACCGAAGGGTTTGTTCTTATGGATGCCGCGTAACTTGACAAAGTTCGCCTGTCAGCTAAAATTAGGAATGTTTTTTCGTGAAAAGCGAACGGAGATGTGGCTGAGTGGCTGAAAGCGGCAGTTTGCTAAATTGTTGAGGATCAAAAGTCTTCCACAGGTTCGAATCCTGTCATCTCCGCCATCAATTTT
>JAYVGL010000060.1:0-6361 GCA_043772175.1 Pyrinomonadaceae bacterium
TGTTAAAATCGGCGATTCGGGACAACAATCCGGTCATTTTTCTCGAACAGGAAACGATGTATGGAATGAAGGGCGAAGTGCCGGACGACGAAGATTTCACGATTCCTTTGGGCGTTGCCGATGTCAAACGCGAAGGAACCGACTGCACCATCGTCGCCCGTTCGTTCACCGTTCCGCAGGCTTTGAAGGCGGCGGAAGAACTCGAAAAAACAGGCGTTTCGGTCGAAGTCGTTGACCCGCGCACGATCAAACCGCTCGACATTGATATGATTGTCGCGTCCGTCAAAAAGACGAACCGGCTCGTCATCGCCGAAGAATCGCACGCTTTTGCGTCGGTCGGCGCGGAGATTTCGCATCAGGTGATGGAACACGCTTTCGATTATCTCGACGCGCCCGTAAGGCGAATTTCCTGCGCCGAAGCACCGATGCCTTACGCTCGAAACTTGGAAGTTTTAGCGTTGCCGAGCGTCGAAAAAATCATCGCGGCGGTCAAGGAAGTTTGTTATTTGTAAATGAAACTTACTTGGAACGACGAAAAAGCTGCCAAGGTCGAAGTCGAACATAAAGTTGAATTTAAAAAGCTGGTTGATGTTTTTGATGATGTTTTTTCGGTTGATTTTATTGATGACGAACATTCTACTGACGAAGAAACTCGTTATGCAGTGATCGGCAAAACCGCGCAATATGGTTTGATTTATTTGGTTTATGTTTCCGTCAGCGAAAACGAATTGAAATTTATTACGGCGCGAAAAGCGGAAAAATGGATAGTTGATTTTTACAGAGAAAGCAATGCAAAACATTAAATTAAAAACACCTAAGGAAGCTAAAGCATTAGGACTACGGCGTATTTCGCGCGAAGAACGTCCGCTTGTGCCAAAAGGAATGACGCTTAAAAATTGTTTCGTCACAATCGAATTATCGCTCGACGCTGAAGTTTTACAATTTTTCGATTCAAACTCGGAAAAGATAAATGCCGTTTTGCGTAAGGAAATAGAGAAAAAGAAATTAAGTGAGGAATTGCTCGAAGATACGCAGTTTGTCACCAAACTAAGAGAAAAACTCACGGCTTAAAATGAAAACTATTCATTTGATACGAAAGGTTTTGCGCCGATTCTGCTTGAAAAACTGCCTTTCCGAGTTTGGTCGTGGCAAGCGAAAATGACGTTTATGTTTCGCTTGCGAGAGCAGAACAGTTTGCCGACGCTTGGGACAGTGGGTTTATAAATATTGGCGAGAAAGGACATATCAACGCGAGTGCCGGTTTCGGTGAATGGAGCGAAGGTTTAGAGATTTTGAAAAAGTTAGATTGAATTTAGATTATGGCGAACACAATTATAATGCCGAAACTTTCTCCGACGATGGAGGAAGGACAAATTTCACGATGGCTCAAAAAAGAAGGCGACGCGATTGATGCGAATGAACCGATTGCCGAAGTTGACACTGACAAAGCGACAATGGAAGTAACCTCGCTTGATGCCGGAACGCTGTTGAAAATCTTGGTCGGCGACGGCGCGAACGCTAAACTCGGCGAAACCATCGGCATTATCGGCGAAAAAGGCGAAGATTTCTCCGCGCTTTTGAGCGATGCGCCGACGAACGGCAATTCCGCCGTGAAAGCGGAAGAAAAAGTCGAAGCGAAAGAGGAAAAATCAACTGAACCAATCGCGGAAAAAGCGTTGGTCGCGCCCGCCTCCAATGGCGCAGCACAGAAAAATGTCGCCGAAACCGAAGGACGCAGCTACGATTATCAACGTCCCGAAGCCAGGACGGACGCGGAAAATTCTAAATCTCAAGTTTCAGATTCCAAATCCGAGAACGGCGGACGGATGATCGTTTCGCCGATTGCGGCGCGGATGGCTTCGGAAAACGACATCAACCTCAAATCAATCAAAGGTTCGGGTCCGAACGGTCGTATCATTAAACGCGACATTGAAGACGCAATGAAAGGCGGACAAGTCGAAAGTCGAGAGTCGGGAGTCGAGATTGAAGAAAAAGCCGAAGCTCAGACTGCGCCGAACTTCCCGCAAACTTCCGTAATTCAAAATTTTTCGCGTTTCCGTGATGAGAATACGTCGAAGATGCGGCAGGTAATCGCCAGTCGGCTCGCCGAATCAATCGGACCGATTCCGACGTTTTATCTGACGGTCGAGATCGAAATGGATGCCGCGCTCGAATTTCGCAAACAGATCAACGCTTCGATTTCCGAAAACGACAAAGTTTCGGTCAACGATGTCGTCGTCAAAGTCGCAGCGCAGGCTTTGATGAAGCACGCCTGGGTTAATTCTTCTTATCAGGACAAAACCGTGCGCTTTTACGAAGACGCGGACATCGGTGTCGCGGTCGCTGTTGAAGACGGTTTGATTACGCCGGTCGTGCGCGGCGCAAATCGCAAAGGCATCGTCGAAATCTCAAAGGAGATCAAGGAAATGGCTGGTCGGGCGCGGGAGAAAAAATTGCAGCCCGAAGAATACACTGGCGCGACGTTTTCCATTTCCAACCTCGGAATGTTCGGCATCAAAGAATTTACGGCGATCATCAATCCGCCCGAAGCCGCAATTATCGCCGTTGGCGCGGCGACTCCGACGGCAGTCATCCGCAACGGTGAAATCGTCATCAAAAATATAATGAACGTCACGATGTCGTGCGATCATCGGGCGATTGACGGCGCGACGGGAGCGAAATTTTTGCAGACATTCAAACAGATGCTGGAAAACCCGATGTTGATGTTGATGTAGAATTATTCGAGCCGATTTTTCTTTGTGATTGAGAGAAGCGCGATTGCCTTTTTGAGGGAATCGCGCTTCTTTTCGGACTCAAAGCGGAACTCGCAATAGGTCGCAGAAACTTCCAAACGGCGGGCGGCAGTCATTTGAAAAAACATTGCTTTTCAGCGTGAAAACTCATAGAATGAGACACTACCTAAATTGATTTGTGAAAAAAGAAAAAGAGCCTCCGACGATTGAAACGATAAAAACGGCACACGCCGAAAGACGAGCGGAAATAAAAGCGAAACTCGCCGAGTTTGAAAACATCTGGAAAACGGAACCGAACGAACGCCTCTGGGAAGAGATGGTTTTTTGCTTTTTTACGGGCGGCTGTTCGGCGAAAATGGGACTTCGTTCGATTGAAGCCGTGCGACCGCTGCTGCTCGACGGAACGCACGACGAGCTGATGAATGCGCTGGTCGGCAGACATCGTTATCCGCGAGCGCGTTCCGGCTACATCGTCGCTTCACGCGATTTTTTGCAGGAACACTGCGGTTTGGAGTTGCGTGAAAAACTCAGTAGTTTTGAAGACGATGCGGCGCGGCGCGATTGGCTGGTTAAAGAAAAACGAATCAAGGGTTTGGGTTACAAAGAAGCCAGTCATTTTTTGCGAAACATCGGTTTGAAAGGCTACGCGATTCTCGATAAACATATTTTGCGGAGTTTGGCGGAACTCGGAATCATCGACGACCCGCAGCCGCCGAACACACGGGCGAAATATCTGGCGACCGAAGATAAATTAAAAAAATTAGCCGAACTGACGGAGATTGATTTTGACGAACTCGATTTGGTTTTGTGGTCAATGAAAACCGGCGAGATTCTCAAATAAACCGCCGGTTCAGTCGGAAAGGAGGATTCTATGAACTTTAAGATTTATTCGTTGAATGCTATTCGATTTCCTTTCCACAAGAAAAAAATCGCCGCTCTGATTTCGATTTGCCTGTTGACGGTCGGCTTGGCGGCGGGCGAAAGCGACGGTCAACAACAGCCTGTCGAAACGCGGCAGTTAATCAAGCAAGCCGAAAAGCTGACGCGGCGCGGTGTTCTGCCGGAAGCCGAAAAAATTCTGCGCGATGTTATCGAGATTGACTCGAAGAACTACGCCGCTAAACTCGCTCTCGCTAACAATCTCTTAAAACAGCGGCGAATCGTCGAAGCCTATAATCTTTCGTTGGAAGCGGCACGAGCCGAGCCGAAAAACTCATCTGCTTTTGCGACTTTGGGCGCGGCTTTGCTCAACGCCGGAAACTTCCGCGATGCCAGAATTTCATTAATCAACGCCGTCAATCTGAACAACGACGAAGCCTTAGCCTGGGCGAATCTGGGATTGTTGGATTTTTACGAAAACCGGATTTTCGACGGGCTGAGTAATTTGCGGGCAGCCGTTTATTTAAGGTCTAACGAGCCGGATTTCGTATATGCGCTGGCACAGGTTTCGGCACGGGCGGAACTTTACAGCGAAGCCGCGAGTGCTTATCGAGCCTTTTTGCGAATTGCGCCGATTGCCGATGTCGAACGGCGCGACCGCATCAAAGGTCTGATTGATTTTTTGAGTTTTCTGGGAAGCCGTCAGAAACTTTACGAGCAGGGCGGCGCAAAACAAGCGAATGTTTCCTTTAAGCTCAAAAATGATCGTCCCGTGATCGAGGTGCGGCTCGACAAAACCGGCGAGCCGCTGAACTTTGTTCTGGACACCGGCGCGGGAATGTCCGTTTTGTCGGAGGAAACCGCGCAGAGACTTCATCTCAAACCGGTGGCTCGCGGCGGCACGGCGCGCGGAGTCGGCGGCAACGGGAAATTCGATATTGTTTACGGCTTCTTAAAATCCATCTACATCGGCGATGTGAAAATCAGGAATGTTCCCGTTTACATTCGCAAGTTTCACGCCGCCAACGAAGGAACCGACGGCTACATCGGGTTGTCTTTGATCTCAAAATTTTTGACGACGATTGATTACGGCAACAAAACTTTTGAACTGCTCGACAAAAGCATCGCCGATAAAAGAAAACCCGCCGACGAAAATCTGTCGTTGCCGCTGCGTCTCACATCGAGCGGTTTTTTGAGCGGCGAGGTCGAACTCGAAGGCATTCAAACGCCGCTGAATTTCATCGTGGATACCGGCGCGAGCGTTTCCGTCATTTCCAATGATGTGGCGGGAATGGAACAGATCAGCCGTTTCGTCAAAGCCGAAAAGATGCGCGTCATCGGCGCGGCGGGCGTTACCGATTCCGTGCCGATGTTTCTTTTGCCGCGAATCACTTTCGGCACACACAGCCGACAAAGCATCAAGGCGGTCGCGCTGGATTTGGACTTAATCAACGAATCGGCGGGTTTTGAGCAGGCGGGAATTCTCGGCGGAAATTTCCTCAAAAATTATTGCCTGACGTTCGACTTTCAGAACTCGAAAGTCATTTTCGTGCCGGTGAAATAGTTTTCCGTTTTTCGGTTTTCAGGTCGAGACGGTGGCTTTTGACTTGAAACTTGAAACCGGAAACTTGAAACTGTAAAAATGAAACAAAGTTTATATCTTGAAACTTCGGTGGTCGGCGCGTATCTCGACAACGGCGAACCTTTTCGCCGCGATTTGACGATTCGCTGGTGGGAACACGAACTTGCTGAATATCGGGCGTTCAGTTCGGTTCTGGTGAGACGTGAACTCGAACAAATCAGCGAGCCGCATCGAACGGGTTACTTGAAATTGATCGCGCCGCTGCAAACGCTGGAACTTTCCGAAGAAGTCTCCATTCTCGCCGAAGGCTATATTTCGCGCGGCATTTTTCACCGGAGATTTTTAGCCGACGCGCTGCACGTCGCCCTGGCTTCGTTCCATAAAGTTGATTATCTGGTTACGTGGAACTTCGGGCATCTGGCAAACGTCCGTAAACAGGCGCGAATTCGTCTTTTCAACGCCGCCGCCGGATTTTTCTCGCCCGTTATCGTTACGCCCGAATTTTTGGTCAGCCCGTAAGAAGCGGAAAGTGGAAAATGGAAAATGGAAAATGTGATGAACTAAATAAACGGGATGAAGAAAATTGGCAGGGTTTTTGCCGGAAAATAATCCTGTTTACTTCTCAATCTTCATTTTCCATTTTCCACTTTCCAATTTTCCGTTTTCCCGCTTTCCCGTTTGACGATTAACGCGCATCGGAATAACAATAAACAAGTCAATATGTATCGTCGCCCAAAATTTTTAGAAATACTGCTCGAAATTCGCCAGGAAATGTCGCGTTCCGCCGATTACGATATGGATTTGTTCGCGGAGATGGTGCGTTCGGGAAAATTCGTTGAACGAAATCATATTTTTAATTCCGACGAAGCGAAGGAAAAAAACGGAAAGACGGAAAGCGACGATTGACGGATTCAGATATGGAGATTTTTAACGCCATCGGATTGCCGATCCCGAAAGGAAAAACGCTGAACGATTTAGCCGCCGCCGCTGAAAAGCTCGGCGAAGCCTCGATTTACGCCCGCCCGGACTGCGTTCTTTACGGACGCTGCTGGCACATCGGCGCAGGGCTGGAAGTTTGGACGATTCTCTACGAATCGGAAAACGGCGAAACCTTCTATGCCGACTGTCGTCCGGGTTTTCGCGCCAA
>JAYVGL010000061.1:0-4990 GCA_043772175.1 Pyrinomonadaceae bacterium
CCAGCACATCCATCCCCATACTGACGATTTTCTGCGGCGAATTGATGATGAAAGACAAGGTTTCACTAAGCGTGATGCTTTCCAATTCAAGTAATGAAGCGATTTTTTTCTGCAACGGCAGTTCTTCAAAATCCTTGCGATACTGTTCCTGTTTTTCTTCTTCAGTCGGCTTTTCTGCTGCTTTTTTCTCGGTTGACATAACTATAATTTCCCCTGCTTTTTCAATTTTCGCCTGTTCCGCCAGTCGTTCGCCCTGCTTGCGCCGATTGTCCGACAAAAGTTCGCTCTCCGTTTTCGTCGGCGCGGAAAGCAGTTCGCTGCCTTTGATAATTTTCACGACGGAGTAGTCCTTCTCATCAAACTGCTCGCCCTGCAATTCGATGCCGAAACGCCGCGCCGCGTCCGACAGATAAGTTCCGACGGCGACCAGACCTGCTAAATCTTCACGTTCAAACTTTAGTTCAACTTCATTCATAATTTTCATATTTCTTTTTTTAACTGTAAACCGACTTTACCCGAATGCGCGGCTGCGCGCCCGAAGCCGCGCCATGAGCATTCTTTTCCTTAATCTGACAATCTCCGCACAAACCCAGAATCCGCATCGAATGATGCGTCAGTTTGAAGCCGTATTCGGCGGCGATTGAATCCTGCAGATTCTCGATTTCCGGCGAGAAAAATTCCACGACTTTGCCGCAATCGGTGCAGATCATATGGTCGTGATGCTCGTGATTATAATGATGTTCGTAATAAGATTTGCCGTCGCCGAAACGGACTTCACGCGCTAAACCGGCATCCGTTAAAAGTTTCAGAGTGCGGTAAACGGTCGTATGCCCGACGCTCGAGTCTTCCTTATGCACCAACCAGTACAAATCTTCGCTTGAAACGTGATCTTCGGTTCGCAGAAAGATTTCCAGAATCAAATCTCTCTGTGCCGTGTGCCGCAAACCGGCTTTTTGAATGTGTTCGGAAAACACCTGCTTTTCCGTCTCGAAATTTTTTATGCTGACCGTCATACCTGAATTCTTAAAATCATTAAAAAATACCTTTTGCCGTTCGTTTTTATCATTTTATATTATCACTTGAGATTCGTTTTCGCTAACAAAAGTTTGTCGCTGATTTCAGCGAGATTCGCTTTGTCCGCGCCCTGCTTTTCGGCTAAATGAACCGAACGCGCTCCGAGCAGCAGATAAATTTCCAGAATTTCCGCCGAAACATTTCTTTGCAGCGTTTCGAGATGTTTTTCAAAAGTCGCCACATCCGCACGCGCAAAAGTGCCGGTCAAAGATTCGGAAGTCGTCTGCGTTTCGAGGTTTTCGACGGTGCTTTTAATTAAAGGCAAAAGAGTTTTTCGCGCCTCCGTTTCGTTCAATCCGCATTTCGACAGCATTTCAATCGCCGCGTCAACCAACGCGACCAGATGCCCGCACGCCGCGACCGCCGAAGCGTGATAGAGAGTTTTGTATTTTGTTTCGATTGAAAAAGGATTTCCGCCGAGTTTGCCGACGATTTCCCTACCGACTTCGACTGCCTCGGCATCGCCTTCAACGCAAAAATAAGCGTCTGCAAATTTACTTGCGCCGCGTATCGAATCGCTGATGGAAACCAGCGGGTGAATCGAACCGACACGACAGCCGACTGATTTTAATTCGCCTAAAATCTCCGATGACAACGCGCCGCTCGTGTGAAAAACAAACGGTTGATGCGATAAATTTTCCTTTAACTTTCGGGCGACCGTTTCGATTTCGGAATCCTGCGTCGTGATAAAAATCAATTCGGAAGTGATTTTGAAAAGTTCTTCGGGAGCGAGAATATTCGGTTTCGATTTGATAAACCCGGCGATTTTTTCCGCCGCATTGGAATTTCGGGCGACCAGATTTTCAATCGTGAAATCCTTTTTTGACAAAGCGATTGCCAACGCTCCGCCGAGCTTGCCTGCGCCAATGATTGAAATCTTCATTGTAAAAACTTAACCGTAAAAAGGTTAAAAGGGAAAAGTTTTGAGGCTGACAAATCTGACAATACTCATCAGGCGAATCTGAACTTTTTCCCTTTTAACCTTTTCTCCCTTTAACCTTTTTTCCTTTTAAATTTTCAGCAAAACCGGCTCGTTTGGCAAATCTTCCAGCCAGTCGTTAAGCTGAACGCGCAGTTCTTCGCGGCTGAGGAAACTTTCGTCGCTCGGCAGACTGATTTGCAGCAGCGGCGCGGTCGGCAAGTCATCGAAAACTTTTTGCAGCGCGACCAGTTCGTCGTTTTTCAGCAGCGGAATCGGCTCGTTCGACTTGAAAATCTCGATCAGATTTCGCGCCGTGACGGTAAATTCCGCGTCGTTCATCTGCGCGATAAAGTGTTCGAGCAGGGAAACGAGCGTGTCTTTCAATTTTCCTAAAACGCCGCGATAGTTGACGCGTCCGCGAGCGACGGTTTCTTCCAAAGTAGCGGGCATTTTTTCCCAGTTTCTAATTTGCGACAGTTTGAACGAACAGCCGCAGAAAGGCTGTGTTTTCAGCATCGTCCGCACATCGAAACGGCAGTCCGAATCTTTCAACTGCCGGTAAATTTTCTGTGCTTCCTTCCAATATGTTTTTTGAAAAACGGTCAACCGCGACAGATTTTCAAATTCCCACCATTCATCGCTGCGGCGAAATTCGACGAATTTTCCGCGCATCAAATGGGATTTCATCACCAGATCGTGCTTCATCGCAAAATAATCAGTGAACTGCGCGTGAAAAGTATGCCAGAGCATATCCATTTCGTCGTTCAGCGTTCCGGTCGGTTTCAGATAACTTTCCGAAATGATGTTGACGAACTTTTCGCGCATCAGTTCGATGCCGTGATCTTCGGTCGTCTCGCAGATCGCTAAGTAGTTGGAAATTTTCTCGCGCTTGCCGACACCGTTGATAAAGTCGCCTAAAATAATCAATTCGCCGCGTCGTGCGGAAAATTCCTTTTCCGAATCGGAAAAAGCGTCCGCCACGCGGTGCAAACCTTCTTCGAGCGAAATCGTGTCGTCCGAAATCGCTTTTGCCGTCGTCGCCACCGTTCCGAAAGTCTTTTCGGTGTGCGTCGCCATTCGCCAGATTTTCGTGTTCAGAATCTCGTCGGGTAAATCGTCGAATCGTTCTAAAAGACGTTCTGACTGCCAGTTTGCCGCCCAGTTTTCCAGAGCCGTTTTGATCGCCTGACGGTCGTTCGGATCGTCAATTGACTGAAACGAATTAGTTCCGGTAATCAGCCGCGCCCATTCCGTCAGACGCTGGTCGGCGTATAAAACGCTCGAAGGTTTGGCGATGCCTTCGATGTCGTTCCAAATAATTTTCAAATCGAGCGAACGACGATTGATGCGGTCACCTTTCGATGTCACGAATTCGATGCGCCGCTGCGCGACCAGCGCGGTTAAAATCAAGTGCGAGGCTTCGCGCCCCAAACCGTATGGCGATTGTTTCAGTTCCGTGTAAATCGTTTTCAGCGATATGGAACCTTGCGGATTTTCCTTGACCGTCGCCAGAATATGCCGTGTCAGCGGCAGATTGATGAGATTATCTTCGGTTTCAAGAACGTAATTATTATTGCGTTCGGTCACTAAACCGAGCGGCAAAGCGAACTTTCCAGCTAGTTCCTGCGATTCGGGCAGACCTTGCCGCGCGCCGCTGAAAAAATCGTTGACGAGCTGCGAAACTTCCGCCATTCCGAGCGTCTCGGCGAAATGCGGATGCTCTGGATATAAATTTTCAAACAGCGGTTCGAGCATATTTGAAAAAACGTCGGTCAGAGTGTTCGCCGTTCGCGCTTCTTCGGAAAAGTTATAATCGAAATCCTCGATTTCGAGAGCCGCTTCTTCGAGAAAAACGCGATTCCAGATTTTCTCGACCGCCATCAGATTCGAGTGTCCGGCGGCGCGCATCTGTTCGCCGTATTCTTCATCCAAAGTGCGGTCGGTCAGCAAAACGTAGTAGCGCAGAATCGTTTCAATTTCGTCGGCGCGAAGCTGCGCGGGCTGCCAGAAAACACGCGAAATGCCCGTCGGCTTCGATTTTTGCCCGAAGCCGGTTGGCTGATTAATCACCACTTCCCAATCTACCAGTTCGGAAGGCGGCGCGTAATGTTCTAATTCATCGCCTTCGTTCCAAACGACGCGCCCGTATCGAACGCCGCCGCGCCACGCGATGCGGCATTCGGTCGAGTCGGCGGTTTCGTTGTCATCGGAAAACGCCCAGTCGGAAAATCGTTCGCGGGCGACGCGCCGCAGTATTTTCGGGACGACATCGGGCGAGACGGTTTTGACGGCTTCGGCGAGTGCTTTGTGAAGATTTTCCTTGCTGCTGACGCGCAGACTGTAACGCGTCTCTCTGCCTTCGGCGACGTTCGTTTGAATCTCGTCGGGCAGCGCGGAAACGAAAGTTTTTAACAATTCCTCGACACCTTCGATTGATTTGGAAGGATTGATTTCGTCGTAAATCAGCATCGCCGCGCCGATTTCTCCGGCAGTCGTGCCTTCACCTTCGAGCGACAAGAGAAATAATCCCTTCAAAATCAGTTTCGCCTGAAGTCTCTGCATCACCGGAATCTGCGTGATGACTTCGGAATTAATGATGTCGAAAGCGGCAAAAGCGTCTTTTAAATCTTCGATTTTACGCAGCGAAGTTTCCACGCTGTCGAAAACTTCGTTCAGCGCGATCAAAGAATTTGCCGGACGACCGAGAATTTTCGCGCCCGCTTCCGACGCAAAGCTGAGTAGCGCAAACTCCGGCGCGTAAAGCCGCACGAACGGCGCGTTTTCCAGAATCGCCGGATGCAGCGGATAAAGCGCGGCAAACCGCTGTTCGCTCCAACGGAAATTCGGCATCACCGTCTTGAAATTCGTGTAAATATCGTGCAGAACCGCCGCCATCTGCCGGTGTTTCGGGAAAATATGCGTGTCAACGATGCGGTAGAGATGTTCCTGATCGAGATAATCAATCGAAAACCGTCGGGCGATTGCCGCATTGAT
>JAYVGL010000062.1:0-3655 GCA_043772175.1 Pyrinomonadaceae bacterium
CCGCAAATTAGCGGTCAAATTCGTTTCCGATAATCCGTCGGAAGCCTTGGTTGAGCGTATGGCGAAAGCGTTTCACAATTCAAAAGGCGACATCAAAACGACGCTTCGCACAATGTTCACCGACCGGGAATTTTTCGCGTCAGAAACTTACCACGCTAAGATTAAAACCCCGTTTGAAGTCGTCGTCAGTGCGATTCGCACCGTCGGCGCGGACACGAACGGCGTTCAAATTCAGGCGATGCTCCAAAAAATGGGCGAACCGCTTTACGGCTATCAAGCTCCGACGGGTTATCCAGATACGGCGGAAGACTGGGTCAATACGGGCGCATTGCTGGAGAGATTAAACTTCGCCGTCGCGCTCGCGTCCAACCGCATTCCGGGGACGAAAGTTAATCTGAAACCGTTTGAAGGAAAAGATAAAACCGAGATTCTGAATCGTTCGATCAGCGCCGTTCTGGACGGAGAAATTTCCCCGAATACAAAGGCGGCGCTTTTGAAACAAATCGAACAGCCGCTTCCCGAACCGAAATTGGAAACAGTTGCGGATGAAGCCGGTGACGCGATGGAAAATAATACGATGATGCAAAATCAAGACGGTCGCAACCGGCAAAACCGGCAGGGAAGATTACTGCCGCCGAGCGGAAACGCGGAAGTTTTCAAAGTCGTCGGATTAATTCTGGGAACGCCGGAATTTCAGCGGCAGTAAAAGGCGGAAGATTCTAATGCAGAAGCCCGCACGAAGTAGGGCGCAAACTAAACGCTGTTACTTCGTGCGGGCTTCTGCAATATCGCCTGAAAAAACCGACTGAATTTAACTTTAAAGCGTCTAAATTATCGGACAGCGGATTGAAATTCACAATTTATATTTATCAAGAGGTTAAGCAATTATGGACAGAAGATTTTTTTTGAAAGCAAGTGGAATCGGCTTGGCGAGCTTCGGTTTGATGGCAGCCGCGCCGGACTTTTTACAGCAATTTGCCAATGCCGCCGCGCTCAAAGACACCAGCGGCAAAAAGAAGATTTTAGTAACGATTTTTCAGCGCGGCGCGGTTGACGGCTTGAATATGATCGTCCCGCACGGCGAAAGCGAATACTATAATCTGCGCCGCAACATCGCCGTCACCAAGCCGAATCAAACCGACGGCGCGGTCAATCTCGACGGTTTTTTCGGTCTTCATCCGGCGTTAAAACCATTGGAAAAATTTTGGCAGAATAAACAAATGGCGGTCGTTCATTCGGTCGGCTCCCCGGACAATACGCGGTCGCATTTCGACGCGCAGGATTATATGGAAGCCGGAACTCCCGGCGTGAAATCAACGCGTGACGGCTGGCTGAATCGCGTTTTGCAGGAAACGAAAACCGCCGAAGATTCGCCGTTCCGCGCCGTTTCGCTGACTCAGCAACTGCCGCGCTCACTCTACGGACGCGCTCCGTCGGTGGCGATGACGAACCTGGCGGATTTTGCGATCAACGCCGGAATTTATACTCAAAGTGTGCAGGGCGGATTTGAAGGAATTTACAATCAAAACGCCGATAATTTGAGCGCGACGGGCAAGGAAACTTTTGAAGCCGTCAACTTTTTGAAACAGGCGAATCCGGCGCAGTATAAATCGGAAAACGGAGCGCAGTATCCGAACAATCCGTTCGCCGGAAATCTGCGGCAAATCGCGCAGTTGGTCAAAGCCAACGTCGGACTGGAAATCGCTTTCACCGATACGCCCGGACTGAATTGGGATACGCACGCCAACGAAGGCGGCGCACGCGGGCAAATCGCCAATTTGTTGGGGAATTTCGGTCAGGCAATCGCCGCGTTTGCGACCGATTTGGGCAAGCGAATGGATGATGTCGTGATTTTAACGATGTCGGAATTCGGCAGAACGGCGAAGGAAAACGGGACGCGCGGAACCGATCACGGACACGCCAATTCGATGCTGGTTTTAGGGAATTCGGTCAAAGGCGGGAAAATTTACGGCGATTGGAAAGGTTTGACGAACGAAAATCTATACGAAGGGCGTGATTTAGCAGTAACGACCGATTTCAGAGACGTGTTCGGCGAAATCGCGCAGAAACATTTAGGTAACAAAAGTCTCGACAAAGTTTTCCCGAATTATCAAACGAACGCGAAAAACTTCCGCGGTTTTTTGAGTTAGAAGTTAACAGTCCAAATCAATTGATAAACGCGGATTGAAAAAAACTTTGTTTCATTCCGCGTTTAAGTTTTTTAATTGATTATTGTCGTTGATTATTCTTGACTAAAAAAGCGTTAAATAAACCAACCACATTGATAAATTAAGGACAAAAGCCGCAGTCCACACCAGCCGCGAAAGTTTTATATTTTTCTTCGCAGAGTTGAAATCTTCGTCATTTACTTCAAAGGTTCCAAAATCTTTCAGCCATTTATTACTCAGATTAAAACCAGTCAAAAAATAAATTACAGTGAAACCAAAAATAAAGTGCGGAAAATAAGAAAAAGTATCTTTAACAAAATACAAAACCGTCATCTCAAAAATAACTACACCAAAAAAAATAAATAAAGCCGCATCAAAACCGAGAACTTTTCCAGCAGCTTGTAAACCGGCAGTTGTTATTAGGCTCTGAGCGAATGATGACGTAATTTCAACTTCTTCTAGCTCAATTTTACAAAACGGGCATTTTCTTGAATTCGTTAGAACTGTTTCATTTTTAATCTCTAATTTGATAAGTTGTCCGCAAGAAGAGCATTTGGCGAATGGAACTGCGGAAAATTCTGTGCCGTTGTATGTGTAAAACATCGTTATAGTTCTATCGAATTTCCTTGTAACCTTTAACCAAAATCCGTGGCGGAACGCCGATCCAGTAAAGCGTTTGAATAATCGTCCAACCGAGAATCGTTTTGAAAAACGAACGATTCTCGAATCTTTTAGCTGAGACCGAAACCGTCAGATTGATATTCACGAAACGTCCTTGTTTCGACAAACGACGAATCAAATCGGTATCTTCGAGAATCGGCAGCGGTTTGAAGCCGCCGATTTTTTTGTAAATCGAACTTCTGACGAATATCGCCGAATCGCCGCTGACCAGGTTGAACGAACGCAGGTTCGGATAAATTTTCGTGAAAAATTTCGCCAGCCGGTTGTCGCCTTCAAAATTTACCTGAAAATTGCCGCCGACTACTTCGTCGTAGCGCATATATTGTTTGATTTGCTTGCCGCAGCCTTGAACGGGGCGCGTGTCGGCGGGCAAGAACCAGAAAACTTCGCCGAGCGCGTAGCGGGTTCCTTCGTGAAACTGCTTGCCGCGATTGGCTTCGGGGAATTTGACGAGATGAAGTTTTTTTGACTGCTGATAATTTTGGACGATTTCGACGGTTCGGTCGGTGCTGCCGCCGTCAACGACGATGATTTCGTCAACATTAACCAGCCTCGAAAGCGCGTCGAGCGTTTTGGTGATCGTTGATTCTTCGTTGTAAGTCGGGATTATGACGGATAACTGCATAAAAAGTTTCAGGTTCCAAGTTTCAGGTTTCAGGTTTGGAATGCGCTTGACCTGAAGCTAGAAACCAGAAACTAGAAACCGGAAACTAGGAAAGGATCACTGCGGGTATCGTTCGCCTAAATACTTCGCCACCGTGCGAATCAGCTCTTCGCGCGGCACACGGCGGGAGAAGGTGTGGTCG
>JAYVGL010000063.1:0-6452 GCA_043772175.1 Pyrinomonadaceae bacterium
ATAGTCTTCGCCGTCGAAATCAATCGGGAATACATCAACTACATTAACGACCGCGCCAAAAAGGAAAATTTCACGAATATCCAAACCGTTCTCGGCACGGAAGACAATCCGAAACTGCCCGACGGTTCGGTTGACGCGGTATTGATTTTGAAAACCTATCACGAAATCGGGCAGCCGATCAAAGTGTTGGAGAATCTGCAGAAAGCATTAAAAAAAGATGCTTTATTGGGCATTATTGACAAAAACGGCAAAGGCGACGATCACGGCATTGACAAGGTTAAAGTCATCGAGGAAGCTAGACGCGCCGGATTCACGTTAAAGGAAGAATTCGATTTTACGAAAGCCGACGGAATGGATTATTTTCTCGTCTTTCGGACGGCTAAATAAAATCCGCGCTCCAATTAATCGCCGTTCGTCACGGCATTGGTCGTTTTCGCCGCCAGATAATTCGTATCGAGTTCGCCCGCCGATAATAAAATCGCGGTGATGCGGCGGGCGGTGTCGCGGGCTTCGTTGGCTTCCGACAGATTGAGCGGGCGATTTAATAAATTGTTTTCGCGGTAGCTGAGCCATTTCTTCATTACCTGATAACCGCCGATGGTATATTCCCAGACGTTTTTGGGGACGTTGCGCCAATACGCCGAATTGTTCAAATAAACGTCGAACGTGGTTGCGCCGAGCGTTTGTTTTATATCTTCAATCGTCACTTTCAATCGTTCGGCGGTTTCCCGCAAAGCATTCGTTTTAATTGGCGTGTAATCGCGTTCGATTAATTTGCCTTTGCCCGGCATCGTCACGCCGCCTTTGCCCGCGTGTCCCCAACCGGCGGTTATTTCAAAATCCGCCGGGTTCAACTGCAAATTTTCGACGTGCGCGAGTGCGCCGATTGAAGCAAAGGGCGCATCTTGTAGAATTGAAATCAAACACCTTGCAATCAAAATTATTTGAAGATTTGAGAAAAAACTAATTCCAGATTTTCTTCTGAAACTTTTAGCATTTCACCGTGCTTAATCTTTAGAGAATCCAGAACGGAAGCGAATTTTTGAAAGCCGTTTTCGCTTCGCAATTCAATCCAATCAACATTCAAACTATTTAACTGTCGCTTATTTGTTTCGGAAAGTTTATCAGCGACAAAAACACGGCTGTCTCTCGCAATCACAGCATCGGCACTTTCTGGATTGCCTTTGCCCATTAACTTTACTTCGCATTTATATTGATTGCTTCCTTCGATAAAATAAAAATCTATTTCACGCTCAAATGTTGTTTCATCAACTTCAACATTTTTGCCTTTAAGTTTTACCGAGTAATTTTCATCCGCGACTTGATACAACTTACACAATGTTAACATCAAAGGCTTTTCAACCTTTTTGCCCGCTGTTGACCATAAACCGCCGCGCAAAGCCGCACGTTTGACGGCAAGTGTATTTATTACTAACAAACTTTCGCTGATGTTTAATTCGATGCTTACTTGTTTGAACTTAATCGTAAGCATTAAATCAATTTCGCTTTGATTTTGAATTAAGTCGCTGATTGCATTGTAAAGAGTATCGTAATGTTCATTTGAGGCATCAATCACAACTTGCTTGTTAGCAGAGTTATACATATTTGTGATTGTCTTTTTGTTCAATCCCGAATTGATTGCAATTTCATCTGACGGTAAGGATTCATTCAAAAACGCATTCTTATACCAATCACCGTCAATCTCAACACTGTCGAACTTCGCTTGTGCAACTTTTTTAAAGAATTCAATGGCAAATTGTAAAAATTCCGCATTGATAAGTGCGACAACTTCAATACGATAATCTTCGCCTTTGAGAAGACGTTTAATTATGTTTTTAGTTACTTGTTCCGTTAATGTCACTGTTTTTGATTGATTCTGCAAACTGTTCTAAAGTTAAGAATTTTGTGCAATTTTCAGCAAATAACGACGCATCCTTTTGTGCCTTGCTTTGCATATAATCGAAGTATTCCTTTTCTTTCTCAGTTAAAAAGAAATTTCGTCCTAAACTTTTTGCCGTTCTGCCTACTGTCCCGCTTCCGCCAAACGGATCGAAAATTAAATCATCCTTATATGAATAGTATTGGATAACTCTTTTACATAATTCTACCGGAAAGATTGCCGAATGAACTTTGTCAAACTTTGGGTCAATTCTCCATACGTTCGTTGTTTCGTATTCACCTGTAACTTTGCTTCTTTCGACGGTATTTTGAGAATAACTTCGCATATTCCAATCTAAAAGCCGAGTTGTTTCTTTACGATAAACCATTAAATATTCTGTAATTGAATTCGGTTTATAACCTAATGGTTTTCGGTGCTGATGAAACCCGCCGACACGATTCTTAACGCTGTATTCAGGTTTTAACCAAATAATATCGTCAATAAACTCCCAACCCATTTTGACAAGAAAATGATGCAAATCAAACGGTATCGGATAGCGTTTGCTCGAATGAGCGCGGCTAACACGCGGAACAATAACAGGTGAAGTATTAACGATTAAAAATCTACCTTCTTTCGTTATGCGATGAACTTCTTGAAAGACTCCTGCCAAGAATTTTAGATAAGCATCATAACTCGGATAAATCGCATAATCTCTCGCGTTGTAATAAGGCGGCGAAGTAAAAGTTAAATGAACACTTTCGTTCGGCACATTAAGTAAGGCTTCTCGAACATCGGCATTAACGACGACGTTTTTAAGATAATCGTAAGTTTCCGGGTGCGGCAATTCGTTTTCCGTTTTTGTCTTTTCCGCAAAATACTCTTTATAAATAACCGTTCTAACCGTTTCGTTTTCGTGATTAAGCAAAGGCTTTAATTTTCGCTCAACTAAAATGTCATCGTCATAAACAAGCAGTCCGCGAATCGCCTGACAAACAACTTTCGGGTCTTCATCCTGGAGAATTTCAAACAAATACGGTTTGTTTTGCGGTCGGCGCAGTCTGCCGATTGCCGAAACTATTTCCCGTCTTGTGCCGGTATCGTTTTCCTTCTTAAAAGCATTCCAAAGCGGTTCGAGACTTTTCGTTGCATTGAGCTTTGCGATATTTTTTGCGGCTAAAAACCTGATTTTCGGATTTTTGTGTTCGAGCAGGTTAAACAAAAAACCACCCTGAAAACCGTTCGGTAAATAACCCAACTCTTCAAGCGTAGCAATTAAACTTTTATCGCTTTGATTCTCAATTATATATTTCGACTCATTAGTCGTTGTATCTTCGCTTTCACTTTCTAACATAGATTATTTTATACCATAATATCTGATTGATAATTTTCGAGTATCTTTTAATCAATTCATTTCTAAAGTAAAAATACTGAACGGCGTGCGATTCGGAAAACCGTTGAAAGAATTCCTGTTTGACGACGCGGTTGAGAACCTTGTTCGTCCGGTCGGGCAGTTCGACGAGTCCGAGCGGTTCGAGATGTTGCGGCGTGGCGACTTGTGAATAAAGAGCGCGAATCATCGGAACTTTCAATTCCCAAACCGCCGTCCGCCAATCAAATGGCTAAGTTCCAAGTTCAAAGTTCAAGGTTTCAAGTTCGGAATCATCAAACTTTGAATCTTGAACCTTAAACCTTAAACCTTTTTTAGACCACAAAACCCAAGCCGAAAACACGCCGTAAAAAAGCGTCTGAATCAAAGTGGAACGAAAAAACCGCTCGCCGTCATCGCCCGTGAACGTGATGCCCAACGCTTCTTCCATCGTTTTGCGAAGCGATTGCAGCGCGTCGAGATTCTTCGCTTTTTCCACCCGTTCCTTCGCTTCTCTGGCATATGAGGCGAGAAACCACGCGACATCTTCCGGTTTGGTCAAAGGCACGGCGTGAAGAAAGACGCGCTTGATAAATTCGTCGAAAGACAATTCAAATTGTTTGGCAAACCCGGCGGCATCGGCGCGAACCTCACGCCAAAAATCGTTTTCCGTTTCCGCAAAAGAAAATCGTTCGAGATATTCGGCGTTACCGTTCGCATCTTTGCCGATAAGGAGAAAATCGCGGTAATTCGTCACCAGAACCGCGCCGTAATAGTTGAGATATTTGGCGACCTGTTCGCTTTTGGCAATCTTCTCAACGTCGTCTTTCGTAGATTTGATTTCCGCGCAGCCGCGTTCCGGCAATTGCCCGTCACGCGGTTTGTCTTCGCCCGGCTGAAACTGCGAAGCGGCGAAAAATCCCGCGTCGGGAATGCCCGCGCCTTTGTTTTTGAGATTGATAACGCACCGAACGCGCGGCTTGAGTTCTTTGCCGTAACCGTTCGTCATCGTCTCAAAGGCGGAATAGTAAGAAGTTTCTTTGACAGCTGAACCCGTGTTGTAAATGTCGCGTAAGTTTATGAAATAATCGGCAAGTGTGGTCATATATTTTATTTTAGTTAAGCTGCCGACCACACGCTGAAGCGGCGCAGTTATTTATTTAAAAACTTGGCAATACCGCTTTGGCAATCGTCGGTTAAACGCGCAATCGTGTTGATGTCTACACCGGAAGCGAGCGCGGATTCGTAAGTCATTCCGTCCATTTGATACAAGAGGCGTTTCGACAAAACGACTGCCGAGCGCGAGACGTTTTGATAATAAGAACGCAAAAGTCCCGCAAAGGCAAACGTAATGGAAGTTTCGTTGCGCGTTCCGCCCGCGCTGATAACGTCGTGGAGTTGGTTGTAATACTTGGCAATTAAGAGTTTCGACATAAAAATAAGAATGAACTAGACAAATTTGAGTGAAATCTACCTCGTAATGAAGATAAAAGAAAAGATTAAACGATGCAACCGTCTGATCTTTGCCGTAATTTTCTGTCGCCGGCAACAAAATCATCTACCGCTAATTTTATAAAAGTTTTGTGATACTAACCGCTGCTAAAAATCGCTTTGATAAATCGTAGTGTGGTATCTTTTAGCGCAACATCTTCGCTCGGTAAAATTTTTATGAAACGTCTTTTATTTTTATTGTTGATGACGATGCTCGCCGCGCCGCCGGTCTTGAGCCAGACGCGCAAAACGGGAAAGTCAAAAAAGAAACGTCCGGCACCCGCAGCGCAATCACCCAAAACTGTCAATCAGCCGGTCGCTACGGATGAAGAACCACCGCCGCCGCCGCCTCCCGCGCCGAAGGCTTCGAGCAAAGAGCGTTTAAGTTCCGATGTGTTCAAAACAGCTGTGATTGGAAAATGGGGCGTTGATAGTTTGAGTTTGCCGGACGATTTGACGAACGAGACTGAATCGTCCACGCCGACGACGAACAAAAATGTCAGTTGGACGAAGTATGCTCATTACTGGAAACAGCCCGCCAAGTTTTATCCTTCGTCGCTTGAAGTGGATTTGCACATAACGACTTGGAATGCCGACTTTAAGACGATCATCCCCGATCTCAAACCCGAACTGGCAACGCCCGAAAATCTTATTCTGATTGATATAGCAGGAGACACAAAAAACAAGAATACGCCCGGTTCATCGGTTAAGGAATCGAAGAGTCTACAAGTCGGCGGCGTTGACGGCGGATTCTTCCTTGCTGACTCGGCATTAGATAACAAACGGTTCACGGTTGGCTGGTCTACCTACCGTTATTTTGAAAATCGGGCGCAGAACATTATGTTGACCATTACCGGAAGAAGAGATGAACTGCAAAAAGCGTTGAAAATAATCGAGTCGCTGAAACTTCAATCAGAGCAAAAGAATTAAACTGTCAAACGATTCGGAAAGCCGGAGAAAAAGAGTGCGCGTCAATCAACCGTCATCCGGCACGATACCAGACACGCAAAAATCCCGCGAATATCGGCAGGCGACAAACGGTTACTGTGCGCGTTTAGGCGATAAAAACGCTTACAAAGATGCGTATCGCCAAGCCTTTCTACAGGATTATAGCTCGTCGGTTCGCAACCGCAACGGCAGAGACCGAAATAACGGTTGCGATTACTAAATTTCCGACTATTTACAAATCTCCTTTCTCAAAAGTTAAAAGACCGGCGTAGTCAACCGGTCTTTTTATTTATTCAAGAACCTAGCGATTCCGGTCTGGCAGTCGTCGGTTAATCTGGCAATCGTGTTGACATCAACGCCGGAAGCGAGCGCGGATTCGTAAGTCAGCCCGTCCATTTGATATAAGAGGCGTTTTGATAAGACGACTGCCGAACGCGAGACGTTTTTGTAAATATCAACGTATTCTTTCAGCTTTTCTTCGTAGTCTTCGACGGCGAAAACTTCGTTGATTAAGCCAAAATCTTTGGCGGTCGCGGCATCGAATTCAAAACCCTGCGTTGCCAGTGCGAAGGCGCGTTTTTCCGAGACGTTTCTTCTCAAAATCGCCATCACCATCGCGGGAACGAAACCGATTTTTACTTCGGGATAGCCGAATCTCGCGTCCGCCGTCGCCAAAACCAAATCGCAAGCCGTCGCCAATCCGCAGCCGCCCGCCAACGCTCTGCCGTGAACGGCGGCGATAACGGGAACTTTTACCTGGCGAATCAA
>JAYVGL010000064.1:0-4127 GCA_043772175.1 Pyrinomonadaceae bacterium
TTCATCGTGTAATCTCCTTTTTCTGAGCAGTTTTTTCTGTAAAATTATTCTACTCATTTTTGGGAGATTACATAAATCTCAACTCAAGACTCAGGTTTAGTTACGGCAAGCCGCTCGGCGGAAAAAATTATCTGCTGCAATTGGTTTGTCTGGCTTTGATTTTCGGCGGGATCATCACTGTCAAAGGGCAGACGACCGATGCCGGAGCGGTTTATAATTTGCGAAACCAATGTTCGAGCCGGATGCTCGACGTTGACGGAGCCAGTCGCCAGAAAGGAGCGTGAATTATTCAGTGGACGGAAAACGGCGGACGCAACCATCTCTGGAAATTCGTCCCGACCGATTCCGGTTTTTACAAACTCGTCGCGCGGCACCGCCAGAAAGTTTTGGACGTTGCCGAAGCGCAAACCGCCGACGGAACATACACTATTCAGTGGAACAGCAACGGCGGCGCGAACCAGCAGTGGAGTTTGATAGATGCCGGAAACGGTTTTATCAAACTCGAACCGCGCCACGCGCCGGGTAAAGTTTTGAACGTCGAAAATCCATCGGTCAACGGTTCGCGGGTGCAGATTTCAACCGGCGCGGATTCCTGTGGTCAGCGTTGGAAACCGGAAGCTGCCGATCCCGGTTTTGCCAACGCGCATTATGTGGCGACGAACGGCAGCGACAGCAATCCGGGAACTTTCGCGCAGCCGTTTCGGACGATTCAGCACTGCGCCGGTGATGCCACGCCGGGTGAAACCTGTTATATTCGCGGCGGAGTTTACCGCGAAACCGTCGCGCCGCCCGTTTCCGGCACGAGCGGTGCGCCGATTCGTTTTGAAGCGTTTCCCGGCGAAAGCGTTACGGTTTCGGGCGCGGATGAAATAATCGGCGGTTGGGAAGTTTATCAAAATCAGATTTATCGCGTCGCTGTCAATTTGCCGGTCAACGGCTACCGCGACACGGGTTTTCTGGCGAACCAGGTTTTTGCGAACGGACAGATGATGAACGAAGCGCGGCATCCGAACACCGGATACGCCCGACTCGAACCGAATCTGGCGGGCGGCACGGTGATCGCGCTGAACGACTACGACGTGCGCGTTGAGAATTCGGGAATTTCGAATCTGCCCGAAGGCTGGGCGGGCGCGACGCTCTGGCAAAACGAACGGTTCGTCTCGCGCACCGGCACGATTACGGGCGGCGAAAACGGCGTTTTGACCGGCACGATGAGCGGGACTTGGAGCCGCAACGGTTACTGGTTTTATCTGACCAATAAACTCGGACTTCTCGACAGTCCGGGCGAGTGGTTTTACGACGGTTCCGCCAATCAATTGTATTTCCGGGCGCGTTCCGGCGGCGTTCTGGCGAACATCGAAGCCAAAAAGCACAACTTCGCATTCGATTTATCAAACCGCAGTTTCATCGAAATTAAAAACATCAAAATTTTCGCCGCGACCGTGACGACCAACGACGCGAGCAGCAACATCACGCTCGACGGTTTGCGGGCGAAATACGCTTCGCATCACGTTACTTTGCCGCCGCCGCCGTCTTCGGAACTTGCGCCCGTTCAGGCTAATTTTCCGCTGCTCGCGTCCCACGCCTACGACACCGGAATTCAACTGCGCGGCACGAACGAGACGCTTAAAAACAGCGTGATCGAATGTAGTTCGGGCAACGGCGTTTTGCTCAAAGGTTCGGGACACACGGTTGACAACAACATCATTACGGACAGTGATTACCAATCAACTTACGCCGCGTCGGTGCGCGTCAACGGCGACAACCACCAGATTACGCGCAACACGATTTCCGGCGCGGGACGCGATGCGATTGTCGTTGGCTGGAGCACCGCCGGACTGTCATTTCAAAACTCCGAAATCGCCTACAATGAAATCACGCGCTTCGGTGCTTTGAGCAGTGATCTCGGCGCGATTTACACTTGCTGTTACATGAATCTGAGCAACACGCGAATTCACCACAACAGCATTCATAATCCATACGGCTTCAGTTTTTTCTGGGATGCCGCCGGAATTTACACGGACATTGACAGCTATAACGCGACGGTTGACCACAACGTCGTCTGGAATATGACGGCGCGGCTGCCGAAAGGCTTGAAAATCGCGGGCAGTGCGGCACGCGGCGGAACCGAGCGCATTTACAACAACACGCTGCTCGCGCCGTCGAATCTGCCGACCGAAGCCGCTTTGATAAGCAATAACATCTTCGGCGACCCAACGCCCGCTTCTCCTTTGGCGAACAATCTTTACGCCGAAATCAATCCGCTGTTTGCGAATCCGGCGAACGGCGAATTTACGCCGCAAAGCGGCTCGCCCGCGATTGATGCGGGAATCGTCGTCCCCGGAATCACCGATGGCTACAACGGTTCCGCGCCCGACATCGGCGCGTTTGAATCCGGGCAAACGCCGTGGCGGGTAGGCTCGAACTTAAACAACGCTTCGATCATCGGGCAGAGTTTGTTTTTAAGTCAAATTCCCAACAAAACCGATAACTCCGACAACCGAAGCTACGAAATGGGCGTGAAGTTTCAAGCGAGCGTCAACGGCAGAATCGTCGCCGTCCGTTACTGGAAATCATACGGCGAAACCGGCGGACACACCGGCAAAATCTGGTCGGCGGGCGGAGTTCTCCTGGCAAGCGTCGAATTTACCGACGAAACCGACAGCGGCTGGCAACAGGAGCGGCTTTCGACACCGCTGTCAATCACCGCCAACACAATTTACGTCGCTTCGGTCAACGCGAACAGTCATTACCCGTTTTCGGGCGGATTTTTGGCGACGAGTTTCCGAAGCGGAAATCTCAGCACGATTGTCGGCGGCGGCAACGGCGTGTTCGGCGATGCCGGAACTTTCCCGGCACAGAGTTTTAACAACGCCAACTACTTCCGCGATGTCTCTTTCGTGCCGGAAGGTCAATAAACAGCGATAAAATCGCCGAAAAAAGGTTCGCTAAACTTCAGCTTTCTACAAACGAAATGCCGAAGTTTAGCGAACCTTTTTTCACTGCACTGTAATTTTCAAGCGTCTCAAGCTAAAATCTTCACAGACACAAATTCACCGGAGAAATAATTTATGGCAATCAGTCCCGAACTTCTTGAAATCCTGCGCTGTCCGAAGTGCAAATCGAAAGTCGAAATCAAACCCGACGAAAGCGGTTTGAAATGCACCAATCCCGAATGCGCGCTCGTTTATCCGATCCGCGACGAAATTCCCGTGATGCTCGTCGAAGAAGCAACCGTCGAGAAATAATTCAAACAGGATGGACAGGATTTGCAGGATTAAATTTTTAACGAATGGGATTTTGGTTGGAAAATTAAAGTCCTAACCAAAAGATATTATCTTGTAAATCCTGCCCATCCTGTTAATTTTTTTGTCTTTGGTAGTGAAAATTCTTTTTTGAGTGAAATTCTTTCAAAATCCGCAATTGATTGGACAAAAGTTCAGCGAGTTTTAGTCGTCCGTCTGCGCTCAATCGGCGATACGGTTTTGGCAACGCCTTCGCTCTTGGCTCTGAAAAGATTTTTGCCCGAAGCGCAGATTGATATTCTGCTCGAAGATTGGGTTGCGCCGATTTTGGAAGGTTTTGACGCGGTTGATAATATTTTGATCGTCGGAAAAGATAAGAAATCGCGTTTCGAAACAGCGTGGAAGATTCGCCGAAACAGATACGATGTCGCGTTCAACTTGCACGGCGGCACAACGGCGACGTTTTTCGTTCGGGCAAGCGGCGCAAAATATCGCGTCGGTTTTGCGAGCTATCAATATAGCTTTCTTTACACGCATCTCACGCCGTCGCCGCTCGAATTCTGGCAAACCGAACACGCACACTCCGCCGAACAGCAACTCGCACTCCTCGGTTTCGTCGGCGTTCCCATTGAAGATAAACCGAAAAGTCGCTTGACCGTCACCGAATCCGCACGACTTTCGATTGAGAAAAGACTTTCATCCTTCATCCTTTATCCTTCATCCTTCGCCCTGCTTCATCCAGTTGCTGCCTTTGATACAAAACAATGGGCGACGGAAAATTTCGCGCGAATCGCCGAAAATCTGTTTGATAAAAACCTGCAAATAATTGCCGTCGCTACCAAAAAAGAGCGTGAAGTTTTAGAACAACTCCGCGAAATATCG
>JAYVGL010000065.1:0-11448 GCA_043772175.1 Pyrinomonadaceae bacterium
GTTTCACGATTGGAAGGAAGCCGAATCTAAAAATAAAACCCAAAGTCAGCCAAAAGACACGCCGGTTGAAGAAACAAAAACTTCGACGAACAACGCACAGCAATCAAAATTATCCAAAAACCAGCTTCAGCAAGTCGAACAGCGCGTAAGAGAAATCGAAAGTAAGATTCCTCAAATGGAAGCAGAATTAGCAAAACTGACTTTGGAAATGAGTTCGCCGGAAACAATCGCCGACCACGCCAAATTACAAAAAGTTTCGGAAAATTATAAGCAAAAGGAAAAGCAGATTCAGGCTTTGTATCAGGAATGGGAAAAATTGGAAGCGGATATTTGATGCTTAATTCAGCCTATTTGACGTTTGCCGAATTTGACTGAAAGACAAAATTTCGTTCGTTAAGCGTGATGTTAAACTCCGCCTGAACTCTTCCGATGTCTTTATATTCGCTGAAATCCATAGCCGGATTCTACTGCAATGACCTGTAAAATAAAATGCTTGAACTGAAAAACATTACGAAAACCTTCGGCAGCGTCGTCGCCAACAACGACGTTTCAATCAACATTAAAAAAGGCACGATTCACGCGATTGTCGGCGAAAACGGCGCGGGAAAATCTACGGTGATGCGAATCGCTTACGGATTTTACACGGCTGATTCGGGCAAGATTTCGGTTGACGGGAAAGTCGTGCAGATTAAAAGTCCGCACGACGCGATTGCGCTCGGAATCGGGATGGTGCATCAGCATTTTATGTTGGTTGACACGATGACCGTCGCCGAGAATATCATTCTCGGCGCGGAAACGGGCGGCGCGGCGAATCTTGATTTGGAGAAAGCAAACAAAGATATTCTTGCGCTATCGAACGAGTTGCGTTTGGGCGTTAATCCAAAGGCTTTAATTGAAGATATTTCCGTCGGCGCACAGCAGCGCGTCGAACTTTTGAAGGCACTCTATCGCAAAGCCGAACTGCTGATTTTAGACGAGCCGACCGCCGTTCTAACGCCGCAGGAAGTCGAAGAACTTTTCGGGATTCTGCGTAAAATGCGCGAACAGGGAAAAACCATCGTCATCATCACGCACAAACTCGAAGAAGTCCTGGCGATTTCCGATGAGGTTACCGTGATGCGCGACGGAAAATCGGTCGGCAATGTCAAAACCAGCGAAACGAACGCGAAAGATTTGGCGCGAATGATCGTCGGACGCGATGTTTTACTGCGCGTTGAAAAGACGGACGCGAATCCGAAAGACGCGGTTTTGACAATCGAAAATCTATCGGTCAAAAGCAAACACGGCGCGGCGTTGAACGATGTCTCGTTCAATGTTCGCGCCGGCGAAATCGTCGGCATCGCGGGCATCGAGGGCAACGGGCAAACCGAACTCGTCGAAGCGATTGCGGGACTGATTTCGATTCAGAACGGTTCGATTAAACTTTTGGGCAAGGAAATTTCCCGATTGTCCGTTCGCCGCCGAACCGAGATGGGCATCGCGCATATTCCAGAAGATCGCCACAAACGCGGGCTTCTGCTTGATTCGGATTTGAAAGAAAACGCAATCCTCGGCGTGCATTATCGTTCGCCAATTGCGGCGGGCGGATTTTTAAGAGCGGCGGCGATTGAAACGCGCACGAAAGAAATCATCGAAAACTTCGATGTTCGTCCGCCGCAGTCGGAACTCTACGCAAAAAATCTTTCGGGCGGCAATCAGCAAAAACTGATTATCGGCAGAGAATTCGAGTTAAATCCGAAACTTCTGTTAGTTTCTCAGCCGACGCGGGGCGTGGACATCGGCGCAATCGAATTTATACACCGCAAACTCATCGCTCTGCGCGACGCGGGCAGCGCGATTTTGCTGATTTCCGCCGAACTCGAAGAAGTTACTGCTTTGGCTGACCGATTATTGGTGATTTATAAAGGAAAATTCGTCGGCGAAGTGAACCCGAAAACGACGAGCGTCGCAGAAATCGGCTTGCTGATGACGGGTGGCGGCTAGGATTTTTCAGCCGCGAACAAACACGAAGTTTTACGAAAAATTAAATTAAAAATTTCGTGTTTGTTCGTGGCTAATCGGCTTTTTTATTTCGGCGAAAATAAAAATACAAATAAATTCCGATGATATTATTGATCGTTAGAAGTCCGTTGGTAATGGTGAAAACCCAGTTTTCAACGAGATAACTGTAAGCGGTAAATCCGACTGAAGCCAGAAGCTGACCGACAAAAAGAAAACTTGAAATGCCCTCGCTCGTGCCTTCTTCCCACTGCTTGTAAACTTGTTTGATGAGTGTGAGAAGCAAAATTACCGAACTCACCCAACCGATTATTTCCGTCATTCAAGTAGAATAGCAGAAGGTTGCTCCGTCGAAATGTTCGCGGATGACAGATGATTTCTGAATTCGTCTGCCGGAAAACATAATCGAAAATTATTTCGCAGTTTGTCTTGAATCCGCATTAAAAATTTTCTTCATTCGCTCGACCGCCGTTTGTAGATTTTCCATTGAAGTCGCGTAGGAAAGCCGCAAAAATCCGTTTGCGCCGAAGCCTGCGCCGTCAGTTACGACCGTGTGCGCTTCGTTCAAAAGATAATCGCCGACTTCCGCCGACGTTTTGAATTTGTCGCCGATCAAACCTCTGACATCTACAAAAGCATAGAATGCGCCTGCGGGCATCGCGCACTTGAGACCGTTGATTTTATCGAGTTCGGGAATCAGCCAATCACGCCGCTTTTTATATTCGGCGAGCATTTCGGAAACCGCTGTCATTGATTCGGCGCGGCGTTCCAACGCGCGGGCGCAGGCATACTGCACGAACGATGTCGGGTGCGTCGCCGAATGACTTTGCAGTTTAACGATTGCCTTCGTCCATTCGACGGGCGCGACGGTGTAGCCGATGCGCCAGCCGGTCATCGCGTAAGTTTTTGAAAACGAACCGGCGACGCAGACGAATTTTCGCAGTTCGGCGGGCAAAACAGCGGACGTGAAAACCTCCGCCGGCGGATAGACGAAAAACAAATAACACTCGTCGGCTAAAACATAAACACCTTTTTCCGCGCAGACTTCGACGATTTTCCGCATCTCGCCGGTCGGAATCACCGCGCCGGTCGGATTGTTCGGCGAGTTGACGATTAAAAGTTTGGTTTTATCGGTGATCGCGGCGCGAACCTGTTCGGCGGTCAAGACGAAATCGCTCGATTCCGTTTCGATAAAAACGCCGTTCGCCCCGCAGAAATTGACGATTTCGGGAAATGTTACCCAATACGGCTTGGGAATCAAAACGTCGTCGCCGCGATTGACCAAAGTGCAGACGGCATTAAATAAAGCCTGTTTGCCGCCGCACGAAGCCGCCACCTCCGACGGCGAAAACTCCGCCCCGAACTGCGCTCGATAAAAATGCGAGACCGCTTCGGTAAAAGTCTTCAGTCCGGCGGTCGGCGTATATTTCGTAATGTTTTTATGCAGTCCTTCAATCGCTAAATCCTTGATAAATTCCGGCGTCGGAAAATCCGGCTCGCCAACCGTCAAATCAATCACGTCAAAGCCTTTCTCGCGCAGTTCGGCGGCGACTTGTCCGGCTTTGAGCGTCGAAGAAGTGTGCATTTTAGCGACGTTTTCAGAAACGGGAAAAGTCATAATGGAAAATGGAAAATGCAAAAATGAAAATGAAAACAAACTTATTATCCATCATTCATTTTCCGTTATCAATTATTCGAGCTTCTCGTTCGCTTGAAAATATATGTTCGGCGCGACTGCACCACCGCTTTCGGTGCGTTCGTCGTGATCTTTATCTTTCGCCGTTTGCCATTCGTCGTCTGATTCGTCGGATAGTAGCTCAAATTATAAAGCTGACTGAGTTCCTGCGCGATTTTAGCGAAAATTTTCGACAGATTCGCTGTCGTGTCGGCGTAGAAAAACTTGCCGCGCGTGCCGTTTGCCAGTGAGTTTAAATACAAAGTTCCGTTTTAAAACGCCGCCGGAAGTCGTTCGCCACGCGCCGTAACATACTCGACCGTTGTTCCGAACGGAAATTCGCCAAGTCCCGCTTTCGATTTTACAGCGTCCCGAATGGTGTCGTATTGAATCGAATAAACCAAAACATCGGCTTCTTCCATCGTCCGCACCGAACCGTTGAAAGTTTGACGAACGCTTTGCGTGTCAATGCCGTCAGTGAAAATTATCATCGCCTTTTTGCCGCTGATTCGGCTCAGATAGTCCTGATTGACGGCAGCCACCGAATCATAGAGACTCGTGCCGCCGCCGGCTTGCGAAAAAGCAATCGAGTTTTGGATGTTCGATAAATTTTCAACCGTTCCGTCGGCGATTTTAATAAGATTTTGGTCGAAGTTGAAAATCATCACGCGGTCGTGCGAACGCAACTGATCCAAAAATGCGATTGCCGCCGCCTTGATATGTTTTAACTTTGCCGCCGTCGAATCGCTCACGTCCAACACGAGCGCAATGGTGAAAGGCGCGCTCACATCTTCAAAACTTTCAATCGTCTGCTCAATGCCGTCCTCGTAAAGACGAAACTCCTTCTTTTTCAAACTGACGATGTTTTGGTTTTGGCGGTCGGTTACTTCGATCGGCACGGCGACCAGCGCAGTTTCGACTTTTATTTCTTCGTCGTCGTTTGCCGTCTGCTGTGAACAGATTTGAATTGAGCAAGCCAGAATGACGCACACTAATTTCGTAATCAATTTCATTTCAGTTAATCTCTCCGGCGAAACAAGCTAATCGCTCGACGCCTGACCAATGAAGCGACAAAATTTTCAAGGACTTCACGAAAATTCTACATGATTTGCGAATGAGTAACGAGCGTCAAAACGGTGAAATTTCGATTAACTTTTTGAATTACTCGGCGAGTTTTTCACGCATTCGCGTTTCAATCAATTCGGGAACGAGACCTTCGACGCGCCCGCCGAGCGTGAAAACCTGTTTCATCAGATTCGACGAAACGTAAGAGTATTCTTCCGCCGCCATCAGAAAAACCGTTTCGATGTTCGGCTCCAGCCGGCGATTCATCAACGCCATTCGCAGTTCGTATTCGTAATCGGAGATGGCGCGAATGCCGCGCACAATCGCGCTCGCACCTTTTCGACGAGCGAAGTCGGCAGTCAAGCCGGAAAAACTATCAACGGTCAAAAGACATTTGCCGCTTTCGATGGCGGGCAGAATCTCCCGAATCATCGCGCAGCGTTCCGCGACGGAGAACATCGGTTTTTTGTCCGGGTTATTCAAAACCGCGATGACGATTTCGTCGAACAGCGGCACACTGCGTTTGATAATGTCGAGATGTCCGTTCGTCAAAGGATCGAATGAACCGGGGAAAATGGCGCGGCGCATAATGTTTAATCTCAAATTTCAGATTCCAAATTTCAGATTTCAGATTCAAGATCGTAAAGTCGGCGTTCATTCCAACGCCGAAGATTTGAAAGTCCAAAGCGCGAACTGACTTTGGAATTTAGAATTTGAAACCTGAAATTAAGGTTTTATCTCGTTGACCTTCGAGTCCTTCACTTCCGTTTCAAACCGGCGGTAGTTATACGATTTGATATTTTGATTGACGTTGAAGCCTTTGACGAGCAGGACTTTAACCGAGAGACTGATGTCGGCGACCGACGGCAGCCAGATTTCGTCGTTGACGCGCTCTTGTTCGAGGGCGAACGACGCGCCTTTTTTCAGGTTGGCGAGAAAACCGCCGCCGACTTTGAAATTGTCGAACAAAACGGCTTCGATGCGGGCGACTTGTTTGTCTTTCTCGTCAATCCAGATTACGCCCGCCGTTTTGCCGAAAAATTTCAGAAAACTTTTGGCGTTTTTGAAATCGAAACTCGGATTCGGCTCGAAGTCGAAGACGATCACCTCGCGCCCCCGAAACCGTTCGCGGCGCGGGTTGACGAGATTCGATGCCCGCAAAACTTCGGCGACCGATACGCGCTGACCTTCGCCGTCGGGTGTGCCGTCGGTGTTTTGCGAAACGGTTTTAGAGGCTTGTTTGGCAAGTTCTTTTTCGATTTCCGCAACGCGCTTCTGCACGTTTTTATCTTCGTCCGCCTGTTCCTTCTCCGACAAAGGTTTGCCGTTTTTTTCGACTAAACGCCTGATTCGATTGCCTTTGTAAAATGAAAGTTGAATGGTTTCCGAATCTTTTTCGCGCAGCACGCCGTCTTTGCCGAGTTCGCGGGCGGTGCTTTTTTGCGTGAACGAATAGTTTTCCAAAATCTCGTCAACCTTGTCTTCGTTCGCCTGCAATTCTTTGAGCAAAGTCGGAATATCAGGCAGCGGTTCGCCGGAAATTTTCGGAAAATCGAAATTTTCCTTGGCGATATTTTGATTGTGAACAATCGTTTCCAGCTTTATTTGATAAACATCTTCGCCGCTTTTCAGGTTAATCGAAAAAGGTTCGTTGATGTCGTCCACGATTTTGTAATCGCCGTAATCGAAAATTTGCTTCGTGTCGCCCGCCGGAATTTCTTCACGAATCAAAAGCCCGTCGCCCGCGTCGAAATACATTTTGATCGAAACGCCTTTCGGATTGGTCAAAATCAAAACATTCGCCGTTTTGCCGTTGATGTTCGATTGCCCGCCCGCCGCGATTTTCGATTTTTCCTTTTTATAATTCAGCCAGCGCGAATTTCGATAAACCGCCGCCGCCTGAAAATCACGGCTCGCGTCGCCCGTCAGCGTTCGCAAACCGTCCCGCGAATCGCGCATCCAGCCGGATTTGCCGTTTGAACCGCTTTCCGTTTCAAAACCGTTTAGATCGAAACGCACGTTGTAAAAATTAGGCTGTGCCGCTTGCATCTCGAATGTGCCGACTGCGCCGTCTTTCAGCCGCGTGATCGTTCCGGTTTTCCGCCACGATTTGACGTTTTGCAGAACCTTCTCGCCGCCGAGTTTTTTGTTCGCCTGTTTGAGAATTTTACCCGGCGACTGTGCCGCAATGTTCAGCGAAAAAAAGACGAACAGCGACAATAAAAACAAACTTCGTTTCATAAAATTTACGGCAGAATTTCCTTGATCGCCTTTTCAAAAATCTCGACTTTCCGCTTTCCGCGCCTCACTTCCGGGTGATCGGCGGCATATTGTTTCTGCAAATTCCACAAATCCGTTTCGACTTCCGTTTTTCGCACCAACATTTTTCCCAAAGCCAGCGTGAGTTTGTCCGCATCCGAAGCACTGACCGCCGAAATCCGATTTATCTCTTTGGCAATTAAACCCAACTCGAATTTGATTTCCTGCACCTTCGGAAACTCGTCCGTATAATCAAGCGCGAATTCCTCCAATTCCGATTCACGCTCGACCTTTCGCAAAAGCAATTCGGCGTAAGCGGGCGACGATTTGACGACGGACGCAGACGATTTGACCGTGATCGTTTTCGACGCGGTTTGCGCCGCGCAAAATGACGAAAATAAAAAAACAAACGCCGTGATGAAAATAGTTTTTCGTAAAATCATAACTTTTTATTTGGCATCAATGTCGAAAGTGCTGTCAGTCATATTCTGATTGGCGGCAAACTCCGTTAAATTGAAAGTCCATTCGATGCCGGTCGAGCCGTTTGAATTGCCGGTCGTCGTGTATGAAATACGATAGCCGTGCGGCAGCGTCAGTTTGCCTTCGGGTTTAAAGTCGAAGAAATCTTCGGTCAGCGTGATGCGATTTTCGCTGTATCTCGTCGAATCTTCGGGTTTCGCGCCGATGCCGGCTGAAGAAACCCGTTTGTATTCGGTTCGAATGTGGCGAAAATTTTCCTTATCGAAATATAGTTTTATATCAACATCACCGCCGCCTTTCGGCGAATAACCGACAATGTAGGCTTCTTTGCCGTCAATCTTTTTCGTCCCGTCAAATGAGAGTTTAGCCTTGCGGTTTGCCGCGTCGAACATCGCCCAAGCGGTTGAGAGTGTTCCGCCGAACAAGCCCTGTTCGAGCATTAAATTGTTGGACTGCACAAAATTTCCCAAAGTTGAACGAACGCCTAATCTAACCAATCCGACTTTGGCATTTTTGTCGTCGTAGCTGAACTTTTCCGACGGATAATCGGTCGAGTTAAGATTCATTCCCCAAAAACTTTTCACGCCGGAAGAGGCGATCACGATTCTGCCGACTACCGGAGTCGTAATTTTGGTGATTGATTTGACCTGCGCGTCGCCGACGGCGATTAAACTTTTAGTGGCGGCGCGGGCTTCTGCCGTGCCGATTGAGTCCAGATGTTTCGCCAGTATCTCTTCAGGCTTCACTTTTTGAGCCAAAAGGGAAGTGGCAAAAAAACAGAAGACGAGCGATAGCGACAATGTGATTTTTTTCATAGACCTTTATTCTCCAAAAACTTCAAGCGGCAGCCGCCGTTTCGCACGATTCGGTTTCGCACGAGTTGATTTCCAAATCCGCGTCGGATTCGACCGCGCCGTCGCCGTAAGTTTTTCCGGCAGTGAGCGTCTGGAAGTAAACGCCGATGTTGTCTGAAATCTCCGCGACCGAATGAGAATGATAAAGCGTCTGGCGAAACTGCGAACCGCCGACCAGACCTTTAGTAAATTGTCCGGCGAGCTGTTTCATCTTGCCGATGGCGGGAAGTTCCGGCATATCTTCGCGCAGCATTTCAAAGTATTCGAGCAAAACTTTTTGCTTGTCTTCCAAAGTCGGCTGAAACGGTTCGCGTCCCGCCGCAACGTCCTCGATCTGGCGAAAGATCCACGGGTTCTGCATCGCGCCGCGCCCGATTAAGATGCCGTCGCAATTGGTTTCGCGCCATTTTTGCAGTGCGCCTTCGATTGACACGACATCGCCGCTGCCCGAAACCGGAATCGAAACGGCTTCTTTGACTTGGCGCACGAAATCCCAATTCGCCAAACCTTTATAGCCTTGTTCTTTGGTGCGCCCGTGCAGTTGCAGATGTTCTACGCCGCAGTCTTCGGCAAGTTTCGCCACGTCCAGATAATTTAACGTCGCATCGGTGTAACCGGCGCGAAATTTTAAAGTCAGTGGAATCGTAATCGCTTTTTTGATTTTTTTAAGAATAGTTTCGAGTCGCGGCAAATCCTTCAAAAGCCCCGAACCGCCGCCGTTTTTAACGACTTTCGGCGCGGGACAGCCGCAGTTGATGTCGAGAATATCCGCTCCGACATCCTCGGCAATTTGCGCCGCCAAAACCATTCGTTCGACTTGCCCGCCGAAAATCTGGACGGCAAACGGGCGTTCCATTTCCCAAAAACGCATCTGCCGTTTCGCTTTCGGATTATTGCGCGTCAAGCCTTCGACCGAAATAAATTCGGAAACCGTCAATCCGATTCCGCCGCACGATTTCGCCAAACGCCGAAACGAGTAATCGGTTACGCCTGCCATCGGCGACAGCACCAAAGGCGGGTTGATTTCGATGTTTCTGATTGCAAAAGGTTTCATTTTTAAGCCGCCGCTTTGACAGGTTCGTAGTGCAAAAGCATTATTTGTTCCGGGCGCAGCGTCAGCAATCCGTAGGTGCATCCGTTTTTATCAACGAACTCGACTTCAAAGGCTTCGCCGTCATTATAAACTTCGACAATCGCGCCGACCTGCCCTTGTTCAAGATTTTCCTCCGGCAAGTCGGTCGTTAACGCAACGACATCAAAAAGATTAAACTTTTTCATAACACAAAACAGGTTGTCAGATGCGGAAAATCCGCTTCTGCTTCGATTATCCAGCCGCTTCTAATTATCGCTTTCTTCGCGCCTTGCCGCATCTCGAAATCAACGGTATGGCGTTGCCCGAATTTATCGAATTTGCCGGCTTGGGCTTCGGAATTTTTCACCGCAAAAGGTAATTCTTCGCGTAGTCTTTCTGCATTCTCAACTGTTAAATCAAACATACTTTTGAAGATATATGCCTTATGTTTGCCGATTTCGTGATTTGTATTTAAGCAATAATTCGTTAGTTTACGAATATCAACCACCGCATTTTCGGCGTTTGGCACAATCATAAAGTTTAATTCGTTATGCTGACACCGGAACGAACAACGAACTGATTTCGATGTTTCCGACGGCAGAAGATTTCAATACTCTACATTATCCGTTTTTCTCACTAATAATCCAAAATCAGCAATCCGACGTTTTTGTCGAGCAAGTCTCTTCTGCCGCTGATATTCCTTAATCTTAATGTGAAACTCGTGTTGTCCGCATTCAGAGTGAAGCGGTCGGTTTTGGCGAAGGCGAGCGGTTCGGTGATTGACAAATCATCGGACGGCGGCGGGGCAAGCAAGATCGCCGTGATGTAATAGATTCTGTTTTCAAAGCCGTTAAGCCTAAAATCGCCGTTTCTATCGGTTCTATTGACGAAGGCGAAACTCGAATCGTCGTATTCGATGTCTCTCAGATAGACGAACGCACCGGCGAACGGCGCACCGTTCGTGCCGTTGACTCTGCCGGTGATTTTTCTCTGCACGAGTTTCGACGGCAGACGAAACATCAAGCCGTTAATTTCGCTCGCCGCGTTAACGTCGAAAACTTCGGCTTCGGCGCGGTCGGCGGCGTTCGGGTAGAAAAAAGTCGTGTATGGCGAGGTTTCCGAAGGCTTTTCGTCGAAATTGATGCTCAGAGTGTATTTGCCCGCCGGGACGTTTGAAAATAAAAAAAGACAGGACACGCTCGTCGCCGCCAGCAATCGCCGGTCGTTGATTTGTTTGGCGGAATCAATCGGAACCAACTCGATTTCCGTGTAGCCGAGCGGTTTGCCGTTCGCTTGAAGCAGTTTTCCGCTAATCGAAACGCCGCCGCGCACCGCCGCGTCAGCGGTCAAACCGTTGACGATTAGAGCGAGCGCGAAAATAAGTAGGCGGATGATTTGACGTTTCATCGAATTGTTTCAGAATAACTTGCCGCCGCCTCTTTTCGCAAAGAAAAAATGTCGCGCGGATACGGAGGTGCCTTGTGATCGAAAAATAATTTCTTTGACAAATTTTAGAAGGTAGGCTATAGTTTTAAAGGCTTATTAAGGATTTACTTGAACATCACAAACAATTCAAACAGCTTTTTTTACAAATCAGTTAAAGAGATATATTAAATTTCAAGCCTTTTTAACTCGCTCTTCGATTGAACATTCAATAATTGACTGATTCAAAACAGCAAGTGAAAACAAATGCTTGACTTTTGCAAACGACTTGCCCGCACACTTATCGAATTTAGATGTCTCTTACCTTTCCGCAAATAAGTCTGTTAAAAACCACAACTTTTAAGGAGTATAAATGAACAAAATTATTTTATTAACCACGCTGATACTGGCATTTTCCTGTTTCTCGTTTGGTCAAGCGGCTGAAGTTTCGACACCCGAAACTAAGATTCCCGCGAATTCAAAAGTATTTATTTCACCGATGGAAGGCGGATTCGACACTTATGTAAACCTGAGTCTTGAGTTGAGATTTATGTAATCTCCCAAAAATGAGTAGAATAATTTTACAGAAAAAACTGCTCAGAAAAAGGAGATTACACGATGAA
>JAYVGL010000066.1:0-7859 GCA_043772175.1 Pyrinomonadaceae bacterium
AAAAGCGAAGCGTCCATTTTGTCATACGCTTCATAAAGCGACAGCATAAATTTCGCCGCCTGATTAACCAGTTCGCCCGGAATTCCCAAGCCGAAAGCGAGATTTCGCGCCTGAAACGCCCGCAAGCCGACCGACGGATCAATTTCTTCTTTCAAAATCAATTCGGGCGTCTCTTCGGCGACTTTTTCGATGTCCATTCCGCCTTCTTTGGAAGCCATCAAGACGTTTCTGCCGGTTACGCGGTCGAGCGTGATTGCCAGATAAAATTCTTTGTCAATCGGCAAACCTTCCTCGATTAAAAGCGTTTTTACCTCGCGCCCTTCGGGTCCGGTTTGGTGCGTAATCAGCATCATTCCAAGAATTTCGGATGCCAACTGCTTCGCTTCCGCCGGCGATTTAGCGAGTTTGACACCGCCGCCTTTGCCGCGCCCGCCCGCGTGAATCTGCGCTTTGACGACGACGACTTCGGTTCCTAATTCTTTCGCCGCATTCTCGGCTTCTTCCGGTGTCGTCGCCACGATTCCGCGCGGAGTCGGCACACCGTATTTTCTCAGCAGTTCTTTTCCTTGATATTCGTGTATTTTCATCGGTTTATGTTTTTCGGGATTTTAGAGAGTCTAACTTTCGCTAAAAAGAAAAGCAAAGACAACATAAATTTGTCCCCGCTTTTCTTTTTCGTAAAACTCAAATTACTGCAAAACGACACCGACTTTCAAAAGTTTCCATTTGCCGTCCTGATAAACGTATTCGTTACTGACTTTCACGCCCTGCGGGTCGGAATCAATCGTTCCGCCGGCGACTAGAATACTGTAACCTTTCTCCTCACGAACGGCGGGCGCGGGTGAAAAAGCCACATTCTTTTTCGCCGCATCGCGCAGAATCGGGACAACCGCTTCCTTCTGATCGGTGAAAACCTTGAACGTCGTTTTCATCTGATCGTCCGTATATTGCGATTGAAATTCCTTCGACGTATTTGCCTTGAACGTAGCAAAATCGCCTTTATCAACAGCGTCGGCAAATTCCGACATCGTGTTTTTGACCAGTGTCTGCGCTTCGGCTTCGGTCGGCGGCGCGGACGGTTTTTCGGCACTACAGCCGAGCGCAACTAAAAAAAGTGCCAGCATCGCTAAAATCGCTGACGTTTTATTTTTTCCAAAGTTTAATTTATTCATTTTTCCTCACAATTATTGTTTAAGATTCAGGATTCAGAATTCAGAATCCAGGATTTAGGATTTAGAGTCCAAAATTAGAATCCTAAACCCTAAATCCTGAATCCTGAATTCTACCGAGTATTGTCAACCATAATTCCGGTCAACTTCCAATTTTTGCCTTCGGGCGTATATTTTAATTCAAACTTCGTCGGAGTCGGCAAAGTTTCATATTGACCTTCAAGAATTAATTCTTTAAAGCCTTTGCTGTCATCAACACGCGGTCTGGAAGTGAATTCCGCGCCCATCGTCCGCACTTCGCCGATGTCAACTTTTTTATCAATAAAAGGCTGAAATGTGCTTTTTAGTTTGGCGGGCGAGCTTTGCCGCTGCCAGAGTTTCGAGACGGTTTGGAAAAAATCGGTGAAATCGTCGGCTTGCACGGCATCGTTAAATTCGACCAAGGTTTTCTGCGTAATTTCCTGCAACTCGTCGCCTTCGGGAATTTCGCCGCGTGAAGCGTCGGCTTTCTCGTAAGATTTATTTTCGGATTTCGGACTCGGCGCATCTTTGGTCGGCTTATCGGCAACGGTTTTTTTAGTGTCGGTCGCGGTCGTCGAACCGCCGTTTTTCTTGTAAATAATCCCGCCGAGCGTCATCTGATCGCCGGACGGCGGACTGTCAATTTTCAGCGTCGGACCGATGCCGAAAAACGCAATGCTCAATTCCTTTTTCGCGTCGTCGATTTCGACCGTGCCGCCGTCAACCGTTGTGCCGCCCGATTTATAATCGCCTTTGCCGTCGCCGCGAATCGCCAGCGTCGAACCGTCGGAACCCGTCCAAGTGCCGAAATATGTTGCCGGAATCGGCGCGGAACTTCCCGAACGACCGCTTCCGAAACAGCCCAAACCGACGAAAATCAAAACGCCGACGGCGAAAAGTGCTGTCAATTTCGTATCTTTTCCGAAAATAGTTTTACGCAAAATTTTTTCCATAACCTTCTCCTTTTTTGAATTTCTTCCCGCAAATTTATTCTTTTCGCCAGGGCGCGAGCAGATTGCTCCAACTGTCCGCCATTCGCTCGAATTCCTGCGGACATTTCACGGCGCGTTCCTTCGGCAGATATTGGTCGTCCACAACGGAGGCGTATTTCGTCTTGTTCGAGCCGTAAATCATACACAGCGAATTGTAGAATCTCTGTTCCTGAAGCAGATGTTCGTCCGCCAGACTGCGTTTATTCGACGAAGTATTCTTCGATTCGATGGAGAATGCATCGGCGGCGGCAAGCACCGCATTTACGCCGTCTTCGCCGAGTTCAGTCAGATTGATGAACGACGAACAGCGATCAGCCGCGTCTTCTTCGCTGCCGGTAATCGGCAGATTGTAGGTGTCAATCAACGCGTGTCCGATTTCGTGCAGAAAGGCGAATCGCACGGCATCGAACATTTTGTCGTAAGCCTTCTCGTCGCTCAAACCGTCGCTGCGGAAAACCGTGTAAAAATGCTCCATCAATTCGTAACAAACCGTGACCGAATGCGTTTCGGCATCATAAAAAGCGTTGACTTCGCCGCAGTCTCTGGTGATTAAATTAATATTGTAAGGCAGAATCAATGAACTGTTTAATCTGTCAGCCGCTTTTTCGAGCAGTTTTTCTTCTTTGATCTGCCGGTCAATCTCGTTATAGCGCAGATTGGAAACTTCCTTGTGGTCAACTAAAAAATCGCCCTTGTCGGACTTTTTATCGTCGTCGGATTTACCGGATTTCGGTGTTTTCGCCGTGTCAAATTTTGCCGTGTTCGCCGATGGACCGGCAGGTTCGGAGTTACGGCTCGAACGATAAACACAGGAAACCGTAACGATCACTAAAATCGCCAGAACAGCGAGTAAATCAATCCGGTTGCGGTTCATAGAAAGAATGAAGGATCGCTAGGATTAGACAAGATTTCAGGGTCGATTGTCAATGCTCCGTTTAAAAAACTAGGGTTCAGGGTTCAGGATTCAGGATTCAAAAATTAAACCTTCAGAGTTCGGCGTGTTCCAGCCCCAAACTTTGAATCTTAAATATTGAATCCTAAACCCTGAATTCCGAACCCTGAACCCCAAAATCCTGAATCCCGATTACTGCGATTTCTCGACCAATTTCAGCAGTGTGCGGACGGCAATCGCCGTCGGACCTTTCGATTGGTGCGGTTTCGCTTCGTCAGACCACGCCGTTCCCGCGATGTCGAGATGCGCCCACTTCGCGTCCTTGATAAATTCCTGGATGAAAACCGCGCCGATAATCGTCCCGGCTTTGCGCCCGCCGCCGATATTTTTGATGTCGGCGATGTCCGATTTAATCAGTTTGCTGTAATCTTTGCCGATTGGAAGCTGCCAGAAATTCTCGCCGACTTCCTTGCCGCAAGCGATGATGTCGTCAACCAACTCCTGATCGTTGCCCAGAACCGCCGTATTCAGATCGCCGAGCGCGATAATCACCGCGCCGGTCAGCGTCGCCATATCAACGATGGTTGTCGCGCCCTGATTTTCAGCGTAGTGAACCGCGTCCGCCAAAACCAGACGACCTTCGGCATCGGTGTTCAAAATTTCAACCGTTTTGCCGTTCGCTGCCGTCACGACATCGGACGGGCGTGTCGCTTTACCGTCCGGCATATTTTCGACCGCCGCGACGATGCCCAAAACGGGAACGCTCGGTTTAAGAAGTCCGATTGCCCGCATCGTGCCGATAACGGTTGCGCCGCCCGACATATCATACTTCATCGCGTCCATTCCTTCGGAAGGCTTAATCGAAATGCCGCCCGTGTCGAACGTGATGCCTTTGCCGACGAGCGCGAGCAATTCGCCTTTTTTGCCGGTTGATTTTTTCGGCTCGTATTTCAAAACAATCAATTTCGCGGGTTGCTCCGAACCGATGGAAACCGACAGCAGCGAACCCATTCCGAGTTTCGCCATCTGTTTTTCGTCGAGAATTTCACATTTCAAACCGACTTCCTTCGCCATCTTTTCGGCGCGTTTCGCCATTTCGGTCGGGTGCAGAATGTTCGGCGGCTCGTTCGCCAAATCACGCGCAAAGTTCATCGAATCGCCGACGATTTCGCCGCGCTGCAAAGCGTTTTTCAAATCTTTCACGTCGCCGCCTTCGACGAATAAAACGAAATTGTCGAGTTTTTTGTCTTTCTTTTCGCTCGTTTTATATTTGTCGAGTTCAAAATGACTCGTTACAACGCCCTGCGCGGCACACGCCGCCGCTTCGCCTGCGTCGCCGTCGAAACGCGAGGCGAGAGCGAAACTTTTGACGTTCTTTTTCAAGAAGTGTCTGGTTGCCGCGCCCGCTAAAACCGCGACGTGCGGCGCACTATAATCGGCGCGTTCGCCGACACCGACGAGCAAAAGACGATTGGCTTGTCCTTTGCCGCGTCCTTCAAAAACGAAATAGGCGGCATCGCCCGCTTCGCCCTTAAATTCCTCGGATTTGATAACCGCCGCGATGCTTCCACCTATCAGTGCGTCCAATTCCTGCAAAATGCCGCCGGTCGCTTTCTCGTCCTTAAAGACGGCAACCGCTAATGCTTCCACGTTCGCATCCTGAAAATTTTCAGTGATTACTTGAGCTTTCATTCTTAAACCTCTATTAAATTGTTTTGATCTTAACTTTGTTAAATTTTGAAAAATTCCCGCAAAATTCTTTATGACTATAACTTAACCAAGTGTTACTTTCAACTTAATTTATCCTTCATCTGCGCCCGCGTTTCGCGGTCAATCGTCCGGGCTTTCAAATCGTCGCGCTTGTCGTAAAGTTTTTTCCCTTTCGCCACGCCGATTTCAAATTTGATGCGCCCGTTTTTCCAGTAAACCCGCGTGACGACGAGCGTCATTCCTTTCTGCGTCGTTTCCTTAACGAGTTTTTCGATTTCTTTGCGGTGAAGCAGTAACTTACGGCTTCGCAGAACTTCGTGATTGTTGATATTGCCGTGCGAGTAATGCGAGATATGCGCGTTCAAAAGCCAGACTTCGCCGTCTTTGACCGCGACGTAAGATTCTTTTAATTGAATTCGTCCCAGCATCACACTCTTAACTTCCGTTCCCAAAAGCGCGATTCCCGCTTCATATTTGTCATCAATATGATACTCGAAAAAAGCGTGGCGATTGTTGATAATGTCTTTTTCGGCTGCCGACATAAGCTCTGATTTTGCCTAGCAAAAATCGGTTGTGCAAGCGAACATCAGAACAAAGCATTTGACAACGCCTTTGGCAGTCAATAAATTAGAAGTTTGTTGGGAGATCGTCTAATGGTAGGACTGCAGTTTCTGGATCTGTCTATCGGGGTTCGAATCCCTGTCTCCCAGCCACAATTTTAACGGTAAACGGTAAATGGTGAATGGTAAATAGTTTTTACATTCACCATTCACCATTTACCACTCACCATTAAATATGATTTGGCACGAAACAGAAATCCGCGTTCGCTACGCCGAAACCGATCAAATGGGAATCGTTCATAATTCCAATTATCTAATCTGGTTTGAAGTCGGGCGCAGCGAATTCTGCCGCGCTCGCGGTTTTTCCTACAAAGAAATGGAGGAAAAAGACAACGCCCTGATGGTCGTCGCCGAAAGCTACTGCCGCTACAAATCGCCCGCTTATTACGAAGATTTGCTAACCGTCCGCACGCGAGTCGAAGAAATCCGCAGCCGTTCATTGCGGTTTATTTACGAAATTTACCGCGCCGCCGACGATACTTTGCTTGCCGAAGGCGAAACGCTGCATCTCGTAACTGATGAGAATAAAAAGGTTCGATCCTTGCCGGCGAGTTATAAAGAGAAACTCACATCGTCGGAAATCACCGAAGCGAACGCCTTTCCCGAAAATCAGGCTCCGAGTTAATACACGATTCTTCGCGCCGTTAAATGTGAAATTCTACGTCTGCGCGAACCATTTGGAAATTCTCTCAAACAACTCCTGCCAACCGTCAACTTTCGGTTTGTCTTTAATACGAAAAGAATGATTGGCGTTTTCCACGCGGTCATAGATTACTTGTTTATTTTTAGCGATGAGTTGCGCGTAGAGCAAATCGGCGGAAGCCGGGTCAACGGCTTTGTCCGCAGTGCCTTGGGCGATGTAGATTTTTGCCTGTGCCGCGCTCAATTCCTCAATCGGGGATGAAGCTAGAAAACTTGACCAGCGACGATAAGCAAAGCCGAAGAAAAATTTTTCCGCGCTTGTCGGGTCGGCTTGAATGGCTTTCCACTCATCCAAGACGTATTGGACTCGCTGTTCCGGGTCGGGTGAAACCTTATCGAAAAACTCGCCGTTCCGGGCGAGCGATACTATATCGAAAAGTTGGCTCCCGCCGCCGCCTGCGACGGTCGAGACGTGCGTTACTATTTCGGGCAAATCTCGTGCGACGCGGCAAGCCACCAATCCACCTTCGGAATGACCGACGACTAAAGTTTTTCCTTTGCTGATTTGCGGAAGTTTTCGAGCGGCGCGGATTGCCGCTTCGTTGGCTTCCGTCCAGCGTTCCAAAGTGTGTTCGCGGTTAAACTCCGCCAAATCTTTGCAGCCGTCCGGCGGTTGAGAAAGATACTTTACGCCCGGCTTTTCGACAACCAAAACACGCGCCTTACCTCTAAAAACATCGGCGACAACAATATGTCCGCCCGCCGGGAGAATCTTACCGCCGCGCTCCTCGAACCGTGAACGACAACCCGAACCTTCAACAAACGCAACTAACGGAAGCGAGTTCCCGCCGCCGGCGGCTGTCGAAAGATAGAAAATTATCTCGCGTCGGAAACGGTCACGAGTCGAAAATTTTTCATACGGTTGACCCGGAACGGACTCAGGTTTTTTTGAAGGCTCATAGCGTTTTAATCTAAACTGCGCTTCAGACTCGTGCGGAAAGACAATGACTAACGCTAACACCATTAAAAACAAAAACCACGAATTTAATTTTCGCATCATTATACCTAAATCTTCATACTTAAATCTTCACTATTCGCTCGAAGAACTGCCAAACCAATAAGGCGTTTTCGCCGTCCAAACCGATTTCGGATATTTTTTGTGCAGAATATCGAACGCCGCTTTGGAAAATTTTAAAGTGTTTGCGTCGGTGCAGCCGTAGCGCGTCGAGCGGACGGCGAGATGCAGAATTTCCGGCGTGTTCGGCTGACTCGGATTTTTGGCGGCGAATTCGACGGCGCGGCGAGCCAGAAAGGTCGCCGAATTGCCGGACGCGATGATTTGTTTGTGTTCACGAACGGCATCGGCGGTGTTTGTCGCCGTTAAAAAATTCGGGTAGCTTTTCGGATAATTAAAACTGTAATGGTCATAACTTCTGTTATCTTTACCCGCTTCGTCTTCGGCGCACCACCAGTTGCCGCGAATGCTGTCAATCGTATCGGGCGGCGAATTTTCTCGCCCGTAACCGACCGGAACGTAAGGCTGAATCGTCGGATAATTTAGAATCACCAGCAGCGCGGCGGCTTCGCGGTCAGGCGAATTCGCCGCGTTCGCGTATTTTGAAAACAGCGGCGCGTATTCTTTGGCATAGCGCGACATCAAAGGCGTAAATTCGCGCTCAATCGGTTCATTGCCGAGCAGAAAAGCCCGCGTCCAAACGGCGGAAACTAAAAACTTTTTCAGATGTTCGGGAAGTTGTTCATTCAACGCCGCTTCACGCAACACCGACAAAGGCATTTTCTCGTTGAAAAACGC
>JAYVGL010000067.1:0-26747 GCA_043772175.1 Pyrinomonadaceae bacterium
TAAATCGGATGACACACTTGGGAATGCCTGAAAGTTACAAAGTTGAAGTCTAGCGAAAAACAGAAATGAGAAGATTGCTGATTTATGCAACAAAGCCGATACAAACTATCAATATCGTTGGTTCGTATATAAATTTGTCCGTAATTTTCCTTTGGATCAATTTCTTTGAACTCGAAAAAGTGAATTTGAACATCGTCTTTTCGAATCATCAAATACCCTTCAAAATCAGCGTTTCCAAGTTGCTGGAAACCCAATTTTTTGACGTAAAATTCCTTCGTAGCGGATTGGTCACGCATCGGCAATTTTGGATTAATGTCTATCAGCATATTTTTAAGTATTGAAACCAATTTTTAAGGATGTTGTTGCATTGTTGATACAACGTAGCATTTTAGACACTCCGTGTCAATGATATTCAATGATGTTCTTTTGCCCCTTCAGGAATGTTACCCTGATAAATTTCGTTGCCTTTTTTGGTGAATTCCTTCGCCTTTTCCGCCATTCCGACCGCCAACGCTTTTTCGGCTTCGATATTTTCTTTGGCGGCATATTCGCGGACTTCCTGCGTGATTTTCATCGAGCAGAAATGCGGTCCGCACATCGAGCAGAAATGGGCGAGTTTCGCGCCTTCCGCCGGCAGCGTTTCGTCGTGATATTCGCGGGCGACTTCCGGGTCTAAAGCCAAATTAAATTGATCTTCCCAGCGAAACTCGAAACGCGCTTTCGAGAGTGCGTTATCACGAATCTGCGCCGCCGGATGACCTTTCGCCAAATCCGCCGCGTGCGCCGCGAGTTTGTAAGTTATCACGCCTTCTTTGACATCTTTTTTATTCGGCAAACCGAGATGTTCTTTCGGCGTAACGTAGCACAGCATCGCGCAGCCGAACCAGCCGATCATCGCCGCGCCGATTCCGCTTGTAATATGGTCGTAACCCGGAGCAATGTCAGTTGTTAATGGACCCAAAGTATAAAACGGAGCTTCGCCGCAAATCGCCAACTGCTTGTCCATATTCTCTTTGATAAGGTGCATCGGGACGTGTCCGGGACCTTCGATCATCGTCTGGCAATCCATTTCCCAAGCGATTTTCGTTAATTCGCCGAGCGTCTCCAGTTCGGCAAATTGCGCGTCGTCGTTCGCGTCGGCAATCGAACCGGGACGCAAACCGTCGCCCAAGCTGAACGAGACATCATACGCCTGCATAATCTCGCAAATCTCCCGAAAGCGCGTGTAGAGAAAACTTTCTTCGTGGTGCGCCAAACACCATTTCGCCATAATCGAGCCGCCGCGTGAAACGATTCCAGTCGTCCGTTTCGCCGTCAAAGGAACGTGCGCCAAACGAATTCCGGCGTGAATCGTAAAATAATCAACGCCCTGCTCGGCTTGTTCGAGCAAGGTGTCGCGGTAAATTTCCCACGTCAAATCTTCCGCCTTGCCGTTGACTTTTTCCAACGCCTGATAAATCGGCACGGTTCCAATCGGGACGGGCGAATTTCGCAAAATCCATTCGCGGGTGGCGTGAATGTTTTTCCCGGTTGACAAATCCATCACCGTATCCGCGCCCCACAAAGTTGACCAGCGCATCTTTTCGACTTCCTCTTCAATCGAAGAGGCAATTGCCGAATTGCCGATGTTGGCGTTGATTTTAACTAAAAAGTTTCTGCCGATTGCCATCGGTTCGGCTTCCGGGTGATTGATATTGCTTGGTATAATCGCCCGCCCGCGAGCGACTTCTTCCCGAACGAATTCGGGTGTCACGAATTTCGGCAAACTCGCGCCGAACGATTCGCCTTTGTGCTGATGATAAAGCGAATCGCGCTCGGTTTCCTGCCCGTTCGCCAAAGTTTCAAACGCGATTTGCCGCCCTAAATTTTCACGAATCGCCACATATTCCATTTCCGGCGTGATGATTCCTTTTCTGGCGTAATGAATCTGCGTGACGATTTTGCCCGCTTTCGCTTTCAAAGGCGCACGTTTCAAACCGGGAAATTCTTCGAGTTTGCCGCTATCTTTGATCTTCGCAACTTCTTCCGCGCCTTTGGTCAGATAACCGTTGTCCTGCGGCAAGATTTCGCGCCCGACATATTCCTCGACATCGTTACGCCCTGTAATCCAATCGCGCCTGACTTGGGGCAAACCTTCGCGCACATCGCATTTTTGATTCGGATCAGTCCACGCGCCGCTCGTATCGTAAACGCGAACCGGCGCGTTCTCCTCGATCTCGTCGTTCATATTCCGCGACGGACTCAAGGCGATTTCCCGAAACGGAACTCTCAAATTATGTTTGGTTTGATTAACGGTCGAGCCGTTGGTTTCGACGTAAATCTTACGCGAACTCGGCAATGAAACTTCGTCGCTGGTTTTTTCTTTTATTTCGTTATTTTTAATCATATTTTTCTTCCTTCGTCGGTGTTATCCGCATCAGGTTCAAAGGGTAATGTTCCACACCCGAACAACTCTCAGCTTTTCGCTCCCCTGAAAACTTTTGCTTTACATATTGTTTATTAAATTATCCGAAATCTCAATCGCTAAAATGTATTGACTTAACAAACACCGGTATTTTCCCTACAATCTTCATAACAAATGGCTGATATTGCAAAAACAATTTCCGTTGTTAATCAAATGACGGCTGACGGTGTTATCGAAAACTACGCGCTTGGCGGCGCAACGGCGGTTATCTTTTACACCGAACCGATTGCCACGGAAGACGTTGATATTTTTGTTCACTTGAAACCGGACGGAAATTCTCTGATGGAATTTCAGCCGATTTTCGATTATTTGAAAGACAAGGGTTACGCGATAAAAGGCGAGCATTTTTACGTCGAAGATTTTCCCGTTCAATTTTTGCCGACAGGAAAAGAATTGCTCGATGAAGCAGTTGAAGAAGCCAACGAGTTTCAATTAGCCGAAGCAGTAATTGTCCGCGTAATGACTCCTGAATATCTTGTCGCTGTGATGCTCGATACGGGAAGGCTCAAAGATTACTTGCGAATCAGCGTTTTTCTGCAACACGAAATTGTTAATTTCGAGGAATTGCAGAACATTTTGACGAACCACAATTTAACTGAAAAATGGCGAGAGAACATCAATAAATTTCAGATATGAAAGTAACTTCACCAACTAATATCAAATCAACTGTCAAAGATATTGCCTCGCAAAAAGAAGCCTTTCGCCAACACCAACGCAATCTACCTTTCAGCGAAAAAATGCAAATCGCCTTCGCTCTCGCCGAACGCGACAAAACAATTCGCCGCGCCGTTCTTCTGCCTAAAAAAACAAATGACGAAAAAAGCAAATAACTTTCTTCGTCGGCATTATCCGCAATAGGTTTTTAGGGTGATTTTCGCGGCACGAACAACTCTCAGTTCAATACTCCGCTGAAAATTTTAATGTCAGTAAATTATATTGTTTGATTATGCGTTGAAATAAAACTTTCGACAATTATCACTCGCTCGTGTGGTCTTCGGGTAAGGCAATACGATATTGAAAATAATTGAAACGTGAAGTCAAATGTTCTAAATAAGGGCTAACTAAACGACAACAGCGTTGTGCTTCTTTAATTTCAAGTCTGTAATAAACTTCTTCTGTGGGTATTGTGAAGTATCTTTTGAAGTCGAGAGTAAGTTCCGGCAATCCTTCGCCCAAAACATTTAATTCTGCGGGAACTGATTCTAAAAAATGATAACGCTCATTTTTGTTTATTTTTACCTGTCCCCAAACAGTGCTGTTAATCTCCTTTACTTTATTGTCTTTATCTCTATTTCTTAATTGTTCGGCAACGACGACTTCACAAAATAAAATACTCGGAATTATTTTGTCCGAGATTAAGTCGCTTGCTTGGCGTTTCTTAAAGTCTTGTTCAGAATCGCAATCTTGAGTAACCACAATTGCAAACGGATGAATAATCGGTTCAGCCAACGGCTTGCCTGAACGCAAACTTTCAAGATTAAGTTTAAATTGTTTGAGATTTGAAAGAATTTCACCTTGACGGAGTGCGCCACTCGGTGAGGGCAGATATTTTTGAATCGCGGTCTTCTGTTCCGAAAGAGACTCTAAAGAAATTAAATCTTGCGTCTGCTTTTCAGAAACGGAGGATTCAGCTTGATTGGGATTTGTCGTGGTTTCTGCCAAATAATCAATCCTCCGCTATTTGAAATACGGGTCTTTCGTAGCCTTCGCCAATAGCAACCTCAAAACTATCGTTTAGATGGAAAGGCTCTGGAACTACTTGCGGTTCACGATAAAATTTTATCGCTTCGAGAAGCGAATCTTTTATCTCCTCAAGCCCTTCTTCTGGCAGATGGTCTAATAATAAATGACAAATCGCGCGCATCCTTAAACATTCAAAATTTTCATGTCCTTTTCCCGTAGAAATTGGAAAAATTTTTATTTGATGCTGCATTAAACCGTCTGACGATTGATGTTGCCAAGAAAGTCTTAACGGTTCTTCGTCAGACGGGCTGTGGTTCAAGTGCGTCGTGTAGCTTCTCGGAAACGCACCACCTGAAAAGACGACCGGAGAATCTGTTAAAGTAATTAAGTCTTTCGATGACATTTTGCACCTCTGTTTTTTCTTCAGTTAAAAAATTGCTGTCAATTATGTATAAATCTTCAGAATTTTCGTTGCTTACTAATCCATGATTGAGTAAAACCTTGCTTCCGTTATCGTCTAATGTAATTGTAAGTTGATTAACACAGTGAGTGATTTTATCTACGATTTCAGGAGCGGAAAGTTCGCCGGCAATCGGCGGACTCAATAGCTCTCTCCAACTTACATTATCTAAACCTAGTTTCGACCTTTGAATCAAATCTTGGTAACGGAGATCTATGCGCGTAAAAAAGGGTGGTTTGTATTCTTTGAGAAAACCGGCAAAAGCAATTTCCAAATGATGCTTAAAATCTTCCCATCTTTTGTATTCGACAGTTGAAACAGATAAAGATTCTCGCGTTAAAGTTATTCGCCACTTTCTATCTGCCGAGAGAAACTGATAAGTTGCTCGCCCGCTTTTGAGCGACAACGTGTTACCGACAATTTGAGCCAGTTCCTGCGGGAAATTAAGTTTGAGATTTGCACCCTGCGCCTCTTGATAAATCGGATATTCTTCCTGTATTTTTCCTTGAAAATGTGCAGGAACTTCTGAATCTATTCGTAGAATTGCGGGGAAAGAAAGCTGACAGATAACTTCCGTTAAAGGATTTTTTTGATAGATAACGCGGGGCGAATCTGGAAATGGCATAATTCAAATTATATTACATACTGTCTAGAAATAGATTCTTGGCTTTACTGCCGGAAGTTACTGCTTTAAGAAAAAATTGTCCTTCTTTAGAAGGTATTCAAGTTACAATGCTAAGTCAACTTAAAAGTTAAATTCGCCCCTTATCAAGCCATAACCAAATCGCTCAATTTTTGATACGGCAGAGCTTTGTAAGCAAGGATAATGTCGCTTGTTCCAACGCTTGCATTGAAAAGTTCATGAACGATTTCCGCGTCGGTGTCGCCGCGTTCGACGTGGACGATGCCGTCTTGCAGGCGGAAATGAAAAACGACATCGTTGATGCGTCGTCCTTTTTCGTTCCAGCCGGAATCTACAACCATATAATCGTCGTTTTCGACATCGCACACGGCGTGAGTTTTGATGTGTCCGTTGGCAGGTTGAAACCGAGCGTGGCGTTTGACGACTTGCTGCAAAATTCGACGGTAATTTTCTACTCTATCCATTTTGGAATCTCCTCTGTTTTGGCATCAAATACAAGCAGTTTGATGTTCTGTCGGGCGACGACGGCAATGATTGACGGCAATGAAAACGATGTCTCGTGAACGTCGTTCGGAACGGCTAAGAACAAAACGCGCTCTGGAAACAAATCGCCTAGAAATTGTTCGTAAATCAAATACTGCCCGACGGCTTTTTCAAATTAGTTGATAAAGGAAAGTCCGCCGAAAACTTTGATTTCAATCGCATTTTTTCGCGTTTGCCCACCACTTCCGACCGCTTTTTCCGCTGCCAAATCAACGTATGACTTCACGTCTGCAAGGCGAATCGTCAGCGGATCGTGCGTTATCGTCCAGCCGTCTTTTTCCAAAGCTCTTCTGACCGAATCGTGATAAGAATCTTTTTGCGGTATAGTTTTTCTCCCTTCGTCGGTATTATCCGCATCAGGTTTTTAGGGTAACTTTGAAATGACGACCGAGTGATGAATTTTTTAAGCGTCATCCATCATTTGTCATTCCAAAGACTCTCAGCTTTTCTGCTCCCCCGAAAACTTTTGCTTCTCACCTTGATTCTACTAATTCGGACCGGCGTAAAGCAATGAAACGCCTTGTTGTCATTCGTAGAAGATATGGCAGCCGCATTCGAAATTTTTCGGATTTTTTCTTTGCGAGATCACTGCGGCTCAAAAAAACCTTCAATCAAACATTTATCTCAAACAACGGGAAAGACTTTTGAAAAGCTCATTCGATTTCTTCATTCCGGCATTCATATTGCCCCGTGCATCGGCAACGAAGTTAATTGTATGAAATCTTTACACTGTTAAATGAGTCTTCTTTCGGGAAAGCTATTTTACGATGCAAAAGAATTAACTTTTGTTTTAAAGTAAAAGAACAAGGGAGCGATTAATTATGAAAAAAGTATTTTGTCTCGGCGCGGTGCTGGGCTTGACGATGCTGGCAGCGAACGGATACGCGCAAGACGCGATGAAAACGGACTCTAAAATGCAGATGAGCGGCAAAAAAAATTCTGACGGAAAATTTATGATGATGGCGGCAACGAGCGATATGAACGAAATCACTCTGAGCAATCAGGCACTGTCGAAATCTTCCAACGAAGAAGTCAAAAAACTCGCGCAGATGATGATTGACGATCACACCAAATCAAGCGCGGAATTAAAGCCGATTGTGGTGAGCAAAAACGTGATGCTGCCGACCGAAGCCGATGCCAAACACAAAGCGGCGGCGGAGAAAATGGCGGCGATGTCCGGCAGTCAATTTGATATGGAATACGTCAAAATGATGATTAAAGACCACGAGAAAGCCGTCGCGCTTTTTCAGAAGGAATCAACCGGCGGCAAAGATGCGGAAGCCAAGGATTTTGCCGTCAAAACTTTGCCCGTGATTCAAAACCATCTGGATATGTCGCGCAGTTTAATGAACAAAATGATGGGCGGCAAAACCGATACTAAAATGGGCGGAATGTAGAAGGACGACTTTCGACGATGGCTTTTGCATCGAAAAAAGGCGGCGAATACAAAGATTTGTATTCGCCGCCTTTTTTTATTTTTTCTATTTGATGAAATTCAAAACAAGTCGCCGACTTCGATTTCAATTTCGGGAAAAGCCTCTAAATTGAATTTGCCGCCGCTGCGGAAAGTTTGTTTCGACCCGTAACCATCCGCGCTCGGCTGGCGATAATCCTCGACGGTTTCGTCTCTTAAGTTAAGCAAAATATACTGCGCGATGCCGTTGCGCGAATAAGCACGGGCTTTATCCTCGCGGTCATAACTCAAAGTCGTGTCGGAAATCTCCATCACGAGAAAAATATCGGCGGGTGTCGGATGGTTTTCGGCGTATTCGTTTTTATCCCAATTTGCCAAAACAATATCCGGTTCGGGTTCGGAAAAATCATCCAGTTTGATCGGGTCTTGACTGCGAACGATTACTTTTTCGTCGAATAACCTGATAAATAATCTGAGAATTCGGGAATTAGCCGATGTGTGTTTCGTTCCTTTGGGCATAATTCCAAAAATCTCTCCGTTAAGTAACTCGATGCGGTCGTTCTCCGTATAAATTCCCGCTTCGATCATCCGGTCATACTCGGCGACCGTGATTAAATGCGGTTTGACGGAACTGCCGTTATTCGTTGTTTTTGAAATCGTTCTCTCTAAAACTGCGGACATAGTTTTTACCTCGAAATTATTTTACACGAGTTTGAAATAATTCAATCGAACTTGTGAAAAACACACCTTTTATTTTTCCTCTAACTTCGCGCCGACTAAAACCAATTTGACCTGTTTCTTCACCGGATTATCGCACATTCCCTGCGGTTCGTCGGCGGGACAGATTTCGGATGCGCCGACGATAATTTTATTTTCCACCTTCAGAACATCGAAACTGCGAAAAAATTTGCCGCCGACCGTTTCATCGGTCGCTAATTTGTAAACACCTTTTTTGTTGAGGAAAACGGCGAGGTTTTGTCCCCACGAATTGCCGCCGCCCGCGCCTTCGAGCGTGTATCGGACAACCGCGTCTTTCGCGCCGTCGCCGTCCACGTCGCCGTAAACGATTTTTCTCGCTTCTTTATATTCGACGGCATCTGCACGAACTTTATTGATGTGCGCGGCAATCGCTTTATTGAGATTCGCCTGCGCTTTCACCGTTGTTGATGCAAATATAAAAAGCGTTCCGACAAAGGCGAAACGCAGATATTTGGCAAATATATTTTTGTCCGGCAAGTTGTTTTTACTCATCACTCGATTCTCCGACAACTTCGCCGTAACTACAATCTTCCAGCCGAGACTAAGCGGCTTCGGCGCGGGCTTCGATGCTTTTTCTCGTTTGGTGGCGGCGCGGATGTTTTTTGGGAAAGCCGTTCAAAACAAATTTCAATTCGCCCTCAAACTCGTATTCGGGAAGGTCGCCGGGGGAAATTTGTCCGTGCGCGTAAGCCTGGACGATTTCGGAGAATTCGTTGGCGCGGCGCGTCCACAATCTGCCGTTTTTGCGGCAGTCGGACAAAGTGAAAATGCCGACCGGATCGGGAGTATCTTCGCGCCACCAGCGCGTCAAATTGCCCACGCCCCACATCGCCGAATCGGTCAACCACCACCACGAAATTCGTTCGATACGGGCTTCGGCGCATTGTTCGAGAACCCATTTGAAAAAAGTCAGACGGTCGCGCACCGTGCCGCGCACGTTCGTCTCGCCGATGCCGAGTTTCATTCCGGCGGGCAGATGTTTCCGGTAATCGTCAATCACCGACACGAGACTCGGCGGCTGCGAATTGTTGCGGTGCGTCATTCGCCCGTGTTCATCTCGATACCAAACCTTGAAACAGTGCGCGTAAAAGTCTAAATCTTTTTGATACGGCTCGCTCGGATTCTTTTGAAGCCACAGAATCCGTTCGGGATTCGCGCCTTTCGAGATTAGCCGCTCGAAAAACGGATGCGTGTCGCCGACTCTGCCGAGCAGTAAATTATCCATTCCGAACCGCCCGTAATTTCGCAGGTATTCGACGTGCGCGACGATTTCCGCGTCGGTTTTATCGCTTACCGCGTCGTGGTCAATCGGTTCGGGCTGGAAAAATTTGATGCGCGGATTTTTTTCTTTCAACGCTCTGGAAACCGTCGAAATCGCCATCGCCATATTCAAAAAAACGTCGCTCCAATCGTGCCGCGCCCACAACCCGACTTCGGTCGAGTGAAACAGTGCCGTAACCGCCGGTTCGTTAATCACCGTGTAGCGTTCAACCCACGGAAACGCCTTTTGGAATTCGAGGGCAAAATCAAGCAGATGCGCGGTAAATTCGGGATTGGCAAAGCCGCCCGCGATTTTCTTCGGGGCTTTGTGATGACATAAATCAATCGTCGGGACAAAATCGCGCCGCCGCATTGATTCGAGAATCGGAGCGATCCGCGCAAAATCATACTGAAAAGGACTGACTAAAACTTTGTCCCAACCCGCTGAATAACGCAGTTCGCGGATTCCGAGCGTTTCCTGCAAATCGAAATCGTATTCGTAACGCTCGTAATGGCGCGTCGCGTCGAGGACATCGAGCGGTTCGCCGAACAACTCTTCGGCATCGCCAATCGGTGTGCATTCGTATCCGACGGCTAGTTTCGGCTGCTGGTCAAACATTTTCGGTAAATTCCTCCGTAGCTTTTTGATCTCAAGCAAAAACGGCGAAGATGCCGCGTAAATTTACTGCCGTCTTCACCGTTTAAATAAATCAACTTACCAAAAAATTTCGTTCCTCGACTGCCAGGCAGCTGACACAAAAAAACGCCCGAAGGCTCCGGCGGCGCAGATTACTCGTTACCGCAATGTTTCGTTTCAGCCGATCAAAGCCGCCCGCTGAAGCGCGAAAAGTTTCGCCATTCCGCCTTCGGCGAGTTCGAGCATTTGATTCATTTGTTCCCGATTAAACGGAGCGCGTTCCGCCGTGCCTTGAATTTCGATAAACTTGCCCGCGCCCGTGCAGACGACGTTCATATCAACTTCGGCGTTCGAGTCTTCCTCGTAACACAAATCGAGAATCGGCGTATTTTCAATCATCCCGACGCTGACGGCGGCGACTTCGGAAATCAGCGGATTCTTTTTCAACTTGCCGCTTTGCAGCATTTTTTTAACCGCCAATCCGAGCGCGACGCACGCGCCCGTAATCGAAGCGCAGCGCGTTCCGCCGTCCGCCTGCAAAACGTCGCAGTCAATAAAAATTTGCCGTTCGCCCAAAAGTTTCGTGTCCACGACGGCGCGGAGACTTCTGCCGATCAGTCTTTGAATTTCCTGTGTGCGCCCTGACGGACGCTGAATTTCGCGGTTCGTCCGCGTGTGCGTCGCGCGCGGCAGCATCGCATACTCCGCCGTCACCCAGCCGATGCCTTTGTTTCGCAGAAACGGCGGAACTCGCTCCTCGACCGTCGCCGTGCAGATGACTTTCGTATTGCCGATTTCGATTAAAGCCGAACCTTCGGCGTAAGGCGCGAAATTCGGCGTAATGCGCGTTTCTCTGATTTGGTCGTCCGTTCGGTTGTCAATTCTTGTGTAACTCATTGTTTAATTTTATTTGAAATCCAATTTTAACAGGATTTACAAGATTTACAGGATTTATGTTTTGAAAATACGATTGAGAATCAAAGTTGAACCTGAGCCTGTTATAAAATTTTATCCTGTAAATCCTGTCCATCTTGTTAAATGCCTAATTTATCTGCGCCGAAAACCTCGATGGCTTCGAGTTTCGCCGGTTTTGCGCCCAGAAACCTTTCGGCGACGCGGGCGAATCGGTCCGCCGCGTCGGTTACGTAAAAATGATCCAGATCATCGCACAGACGGCGTTCGCGTTCGCGGCGCGGTGGATTGTCGTTCGTCAGATTTTTGTCTTCGAGCAATCGTTCGACTTCCTCGGCGGTCGCTTCGCCCGAATCAATCAGCGCGATTTTTTCGCCGACGACCTGCTGTATGATTTCGCGCAGAATCGGATAATGAGTGCAGCCCAAAACGAGCGCGTCAACTTTTCTCTCGACTATTTCGCGCAGATATTGGCGGGCAATCGAAAGCGTTTCCGGTTCCGCCGCCCAATTTTCCTCCGCCAGCGCGACAAACAGAGGGCAAGCCGTTTCGATGATTTCCGCCGAAGCCGAAGCGCGTCTGATCGCTTCGGAATATGCCCGACTCGCAACGGTCGCCTCGGTCGCAATCACGCCGATTTTCGGACTCGATTTGCCTTTGGTGATTTCAACCGCTTTGCGTGCGCCGGGACCGATCACGCCGACAACCGTTGCGCCGATGTGTTCGCGGATTTTCGGCAAAGCCAGTGCAGAAGCCGTGTTACAGGCGACGACCAGCATTTTGATTTTGCGGGAGGCGAGAAACTGCGAATTTTCAATCGCGTAGCGTTCGACCGTCGCCAGTGATTTCGTGCCGTAGGGAACTCGCGCCGTGTCGCCCAGATAAATAAAATGCTCGTTCGGAAGCCGCTCGTGCAAAGCGCGATAAACGGTCAAACCGCCGACCCCGGAATCGAAAATTCCGATTGGAAGACGACGAATTTCGGATTTAGAGTCCTGAGTCGGGGCGATGAGATTTTTTGAATTCAGATCGTTCACAATAAAATTTTAATCGGTTGTTCCCGCTTCAAAATACCGTCTAAATCATTTTATCGAAACTAACACAATTTATATTTCGGCTCAAACGAACGAAAAAAAGCCGGTGCGAAACAGATTTTCGCACCGGCTTTGCCGATAAAACATTTTCAATTTGATTTTAGTCGTTGATACGAATCGAACCGAGCATATTGCGGAAAGCCGAATTGTAGCTCGACACTTCGTTTTCCGGCGCGACGGTAATCACATAAAACAGATCGCCGCTTCGCAGCTGCGTCGTATAAACCGTCGTCACTTCGGTGCGGTTCGTAATTGGCGAACGTCCCGACAAAACGGCGGCGTAAGCGGTTCTGCCGCTCAGAGTCGTGCGCGTCGCGTCGGAACGCTGGCTCAAATAATTGTTGCCTTCGGACTGCAAAAGACTATCCACATAATCCTGACTTGCCTGCGCCAGATTATTGCTTTGCGGGCGCACCGTCCCGACTAGTGCGCCGTGCGTGATTCCCTGATCGCCGTAGGCTCCGGCGGGAGCAACCCACAATTCGCTCTGATTCGGAAATTCCTGCCAGTTGCCCGGAATGTTCATCTGAATCGCGCTGCCGCCGGAAATCGCTTTGGTGCGTGTCGAAGGAAGCGCGACGCGGCTTTCATATCTGCCGCCGCCAATCGGGTTTTGCGTTCCCGATCCGCTTCCATTGCCCTGTCCGTTCTGATTCGCCGGCGCGTTCTTCTCGATTTCCGCCATTGACTGCGCTCGCGGCATTCTTTTCAATTTACTTTGAATGCGCTCGAACTGCGCCGTGTTGCCAATCGGATTATTGACGCGCAGAAGCTGCGCTTCACGATTGATGTTTTCGTAGCGATTGCCCGGATCGGGATGACTGCTCAACCATTCGGGACCGCGTGATGCGCCGCCGCTTTCGCGTTCAATCGTCTTGAACATATTCGCCAGATCACGCGGATCGTAACCGGCGTTCGCCATAATCTGCGCTCCGAGCGTGTCGGCTTGCGTTTCATATTCGCGGCTGTAACGAGTGATGTAGCCGCTGTAAATCGTCTGCCCGATTGCCGCGCCGGTTTGCCCGCCCAACACCGCGCCGCCGAGAATCGTGCCGATGCCCAAAATTTGATTGAGCGGGCTGCTTTGCTTGGTGGCTCCGGCGGTTCCGTGCCGCAGGGCGACGTGCGAAATTTCGTGCGCCATCACGCCCGCCATTTCGCCTTCGCGTGAGGCGGCTTCGATCATTCCGCGATTGACGAACATCGGTCCGCCGGGAAGGGCGAAAGCGTTGATGTCGCGGGCGTTGACGATTTTGAACGTGTAATCGAAAGCCGGCTGCTGATACTGCGACGGAATCGCCCGCACCAGCCGTTCGCCGACCTGCTGGACATAGCGCGTCGCTTCCGCGTCGTTCAGAATCGGCATCTGCTGTTCGACCTGCCGCGCCGCGTCGCGTCCGAGTTTGATGTCGTCCTGAACCTTATATTTGTTTTTCGGCGCGACGATGCGCGTCTGCCCGAACGCCGCGAGCGGCATCATTACCATCGTCCAAAGCACGACGACCGCCGCCAAACTCCTGCTCAAGTTTATTTTTTTCATTTTCTCCTCCCGAATTAATCGTTTTCAGCCAAATCGTCAATTTGTCAGTTACAGAATATAGTTATGTAACAATCGTCGAAAAAGCGATGGTTTGATGGATTTACATTTTAGAGAGTTCGCCGCAATCTTTGGCTTTCCTAAAGGACGGTAGAAACCGCACCGCTAACCGGCGAGATTTTGGCACAGCGGCGGCATAATGGTCTTTAGATAAATGAGGAGAGAATTTGTTGGTGAACTGTTCTGAGTTCCGCGCTCAAACAAAATTGCTTAATTATTGACAACTGCCGACCGAAGGCAAAACTCCAAATTTACATTTGAAATCTGATCTGTCAGGAAATCCGTTGATTTTGCGGTGTTTGAAAGTTAGTTTGATTTTACTTTTGAAAATCAAACGCAGTAAAAGCAAGCCGGACGCGCTGACATCCGACGATTTTCAGGAGATTAGCGACGGAATCAGTGCAGATTCTTTTTAACTGATGTCGTCGGTTTTTGCCGATTTGCTTCTACGGACGCAATTAATTCCAAAGCGTTTTTGATTTTATCAATCAGAGACGGCACGTCGCTGGTTTGGATTTTTTCAGTAAACTTTCTTTCAACCAAAAAAGTAAGCGCGAGTTCGTTACTTAACTCATTTATCACATCCATATTTTTTCTTTGACAAAGTTGATATGTATGATTGTATCTATCAATCGAAATTCTGCAAAAGAACGAACGACATCAATCGTCAATTTGAACAAACGAACTTATCCGAACGATGTTAGAAGAATGTTAAATGAGTGTTAAATTTTATTTTTCGGCAGCCGCCGAATTTTCGAGATTCGATTATAATAAACCACTAAATCAATCGTGGATTCCACATTTTTGAGTTTTTCAGACTAAAATAATTTTAAGATTGAACCGGGCAATAGCAATTTTGTCGAAATAAAAATTTGTTTAATCGTATCGTAACGTCCGCGTCTGAAAATAAGATTTATGCGTTCTTTTATTTCAAAAAAATTTCCGGCAGTCCTTCTGATCGCTTTGTCGAGTGTGACTCTCGCGTGTTTCAGCGGCAGACAAGGACGCGGCGACGCAGTGAAAATTCAGGGCGCGGGTTCGACGTTCGTCAATCCGTTGATGCAGAAATGGGTCAGCGAATACGGCAATATCAATCCGAATATCCGCATTGACTACCAATCAATCGGTTCGGGCGGCGGCATCAAGCAAGCCAAAGAGCGAACTGTTTTGTTCGGCGCGACCGACGTGGCGATGAAGGACGAAGACTTGAAAGCCGCGCCCGCCGAGATGGTTCATATTCCGGTGATTTTAGGCGCAGTCGTGCTGACTTATAATCTCGCCGGAGTCGAAAAACCGCTTCGTTTTTCGCCCGATGTCATCGCCGATATTTTTTTGGGGAAAATCAGACGCTGGGACGATGAGCGAATCAGGGCGGAAAACCCGGAAGCGAATTTGCCGTCAGCCGATTTGACGGTCGTTCACCGTTCGGACGGCAGCGGCACGTCAGCCGTTTTTACCAGTTATTTATCGAAGGTTAGCCCCGAATGGAAGGAAAAAGTCGGCGAAGGCACGTCTCCGAGTTTTCCGGTCGGCTTGGGCGGCAAAGGCAACGAAGGCGTAACCGGACAAATCAAGCAAACGCCGAATACTATCGGCTACGTCGAATTTGCCTACGCCGTCAAGAATAAAATGCCGGTCGCCGAAATAAAAAATCGCGCCGGACAATATATCGTCCCGAATTTTGAAACCGTGACTAACGCGGCGGCGGAATCGCTTGCCGAAACGCCCGAAGATTTGCGCGTTTCGATAACGGACGCTGCGGGCGCGAACGCATATCCGATTTCGAGTTACGTTTACATCGTCATTTATAAGGATTTACCCGACGCGAAAAACGGCAAAGCACTGGTTGATTTTCTTTTGTGGGGAATCAACGACGGGCAAACTTACGCGCAAAATTTATATTATTCGCCGCTGCCGCAGGAAATGGTCAAACGCGCGACGGCGAAAATCAACGGGATAACGCATAACGGAACGCCTCTGCGGGCGGAAACAAGAGATGTTCAATAACCGAAACGATTTGACCGGCGACCGCTCCGGCACAACGAAAAAGACGAATAACATTTTAGGCGACCGCATTTTTCGGATTGTTTTGACCGTCTGCGCCGCGCTGATTTTAATTATCGTCGCCACGATGATTGCCGTGATGACCGTCAATTCGTGGCTGTCCATCAAAGAATTCGGGTTCGGTTTTTTAACCGGACAAGTTTGGGACCCGATTAAAGGCGAATTCGGTGCGCTGCCGTTTATCTACGGCACGATTGTTTCGTCGGTTTTAGCGTTGCTGATTGCCACGCCGATTTCGGTCGGCGTGGCGATTTTTCTCGTCGAACAGGCTCCGAAATCGCTGGCGCGTCCGATGGCTTTTCTCGTCGAACTGCTCGCCGCGATTCCATCGGTCGTTTATGGTTTGTGGGCGATTTTCGTTCTCGCGCCGATTCTTCGAGTTTATGTCCAGCCGTTTTTGCAAAGCACTCTGGGATTTCTGCCGTTTTTCAAAGGAACGACGACCGGCATCGGGATGATGACCGGCGGCATCATTCTGGCGATTATGATTACGCCGATTATTACAGCGGTCGTCCGCGATGTTCTGGAAGCCGTGCCGGTAACGCAGCGCGAAGCGTCGCTCGCGCTCGGCGCGACGAAATGGGAGACGACGAAAATCGTTTTGGCGAATGCGAGTTCGGGAATTGCGGGCGCGATTGTTCTCGGTTTGGGACGCGCCATCGGCGAAACGATGGCGATCACGATGATTATCGGCAACCGACCGGAAATCAGCACGTCGCTTTTCGATCCGGGTTATACGATTGCATCGGTCATTGCCAACGAATTCACCGAAGCGACCGGCGATTTATATTTGAGCGCGTTGATTGAGATGGGCTTGATTTTGTTTCTCGTAACTTTCGTCGTCAACGGTTTGGCGAAGCTGCTTATTCTGAGCGTGGCGCGGCGAACGGCGTAGAAACAGTTGACTGATAGGTTATGGATAGAAGACGTTTGACCAACTTGATGATGACGACGCTGACCGCCGTGTGCGCGTTCGGTGTCGTCACGATTTTGATACTTGTCTTGGGCTACGTCTCATTTCAAGGATTGTCGTCGCTCAGTTGGCAGTTTCTGGTGCAGACTCCGAAGCCGGTCGGCGAAGGCGGCGGCATCGGCAATGCGGTTGTCGGCTCTCTGATTTTGCTCGGCTTGGCATCCTGCGTCGGAATTCCTTTGGGAATCGCCATCGGAACGTATCTAGCGGAAATGGGCGACGGCTGGTTCGGCACGATTGTCCGCTTCGTCGCCGACACGATGATCGGCATTCCGTCAATTATCTTCGGCGTATTCGTTTATGCCGTCGTGGTTTTGCAGCAAGGTTATTTTTCGACGCTCGCCGGAGCGGTCGCGCTCGCCTTGATTATGATTCCGATTGTAACGCGCACCACCGAAGAAATGGTTCGACTCGTTCCGAAATCAATGCGCGAAGGCGCACTCGCGCTCGGCGCACCGCAGTGGAGAGTAACGAAAGATATTGTCATTCCGGCGGCGATGACCGGCATTGCGACCGGCGTGATGCTCTCGGTCGCCCGCGTGTTGGGCGAAACTGCACCGCTCCTTTTTACGGCGTTCGGCAGTCGGTTTTATAATATTTATCTGGACGAGCCGATGGCATCTTTAACCGTGCAGATTTATAATTACGCGATTTCGCCGTTTGAAGAATGGCACGCGAAGGCTTGGGCGGCAACGCTTGTGCTGGTAACTTTAATTTTATTTATCAACATTGCCGTGCGCTTTTTGACGCGCAAAAAATACTGAGAGAAAAGTCGGAATTTTGCCGACAGGCTGCCAACTTTTCTTAACTAATTCACAAATGAACAAAATCAGCGTTTCGGATTTAAATTTTTTCTACGGCAAAGCGCAGGCGTTGTATGACATCTCGATTGACATCACCGAACGTGAAGTCATCGCATTCATCGGACCGTCCGGCTGTGGGAAATCAACTTTTCTTCGCACTCTGAACCGGATGAACGATACGATTCCGATTGCCCGCGTCGAAGGTAAAGTGTTAATTGACGGCGAAGACATCTATGCGCCGAACACCGATGTCGTCAGTCTGCGCCGCAAAGTCGGAATGGTTTTCCAGAAATCGAACCCGTTTCCAAAATCAATTTTCGAGAACGTCGCCTACGGCATTCGCATCAACGGCATTCACAAAAACAAAACCGATTTATACGAACGAGTCGAAAAAGCACTGCACGATGCCGCGCTTTTGGGCGAGGTCAAAGACCGTATGAACACTTCGGCGTTCGGACTTTCCGGCGGACAGCAGCAGCGTTTGTGCATCGCCCGCGCTCTGGCGGTTCAGCCGGAAGTGATTTTAATGGATGAACCGGCATCGGCTCTCGACCCGATTGCGACGCAGAAAATTGAAGAACTAATCGTCGAATTGAAAAAACAGTACACCATCGCCATCGTCACGCACAACATGCAGCAGGCGGCGCGGGTTTCCGACCGAACGGCATTCTTTATGCTCGGCAAACTGGTCGAGGTCAATCCGACACAAAAAATGTTCACTAACCCGAACGAAAAATTAACGGAAGATTACATCACCGGACGATTCGGTTAAACGGCGGACAAACTTTTATTCAAAAATGCTTTTATAGTGTGTTAAATTATTACTATTAGAAATGGAACATCGAATTATAGACCAACAACTCGACCTTTTACGCGACAAATTACTGCTGCTCGGCGGAACCACCGAAGCGGCTTTGCAGCGGGCGATGCGCTCGCTGACGGAACGCGACAGCAAACTGGCGAAGGAAGTTTTGGAAGGCGACACGGTTATTGACCAGATGGAACTTGATATTGACCGCTTCAGCGTCGAGATTCTCGCTCTCCAGCAGCCCGCCGCGCACGATTTACGTTTTGTCATTTCGGTGGCGAAAATTACGCCGATTTTAGAACGCATCGCCGATCACGCCGGAAGCATTGCCGAAACCGCTTTGATTCTTAACGACGAACCGCAGCTTAAACAATACGCCGACTTGCCGCTGATGGCGGAGATTGCGGCGAATATGCTGCGAAGTGCGCTCGATGCCTTTACGTCGGAAGATGCCACCGCCTCGCGTCAAATCATTAAACAAGACGAAAAGATAGATGAATGTTATCACCGCGTTTTCAACGAATTAATAACGATGATGGTTGATAATCCGACGACGACGGCGAGTGCCGCGCGTCTGCTTTTCGCCGCTAAGCACTTGGAACGTATCGGCGATTACGTCAAAGACATCTGCGAATTAAATGTTTATCTGACCGAAGCCGCTTTCATCAAACACAGCGTCGAGCAATAAAGCATATCGGCAGAACCGTCGGCGACGGGCGGTTCTGTTTGTCGAAAGTTTCAAACTGATTTCAATATTGCTCCGAATCGTTTTTAACCTTTTCGCTCAAATTTTATTCGTTACTTGATTTCTTCGCTGTTTTCTTTCGGCGCGAGGATATTGGCGACGATGCCCTTGCCGCCGCTGTGTTCGAGAATATGTTTGTAGGCGACCGTCAGGAGAGCGATAATCGGAATCGAAATGAACACGCCCGGAATTCCCGCTACTTGCTCGCCCGCCAGAACCGATAAAATTATCATCAGCGGGTGCAGATGAATGCCTTCGCGGACGATGCGCGGGTAAAAAACGTAATCCTGCAAAATTCGCAGAACGCCGAGAAAAAGCGCGACGTAGATCGCCTCCGAAGTTGATTCGAGCGAAGCGACCGTAATGACGATGCCGGCAATGGTCAAAGGTCCGATCAGCGGCACGAATTCAAAAGCTCCCGCCAAAACGCCGAGCAGCAAGGCGTAATTGATGCCGAGCAGATAAAACGCCACCGTGCAGAGCGTCCCGATCAGAACGCACGAAATAAGCTGGGCGCGGGCGTAGGCGGCGAGCGTCGTGTTGACATCGTGAATGACCGACTCGACCCGCGCCCGCCAGTCGCCGCTCGGAAAAACCCTTAACAGCGACACGCGGAAAAGGTTGGCATCTTTGAGAAAAAAGAACGCCAGAATCGGAATCAGAATCAGCCACGGAATGTAATAAACGAGCGACACCAGAAATCCGGTAACTTGTTCGCCGACCGCGCCGACCACCGCCGAGGCTTTTTCGTTAATTTGCGTTTGGACGGCTTCGGGAATTTGATAGCGTTTGTAGCGCGTCCCGATTTCTCGAAAACGGGCTTGCAGCGAACCGGCGTATTCGGGCAGGCTGACCGAAAATTCTTTTCCCTGCTCGACGACCAGCGGAGTCAGCAAAGTTATGGCGATTCCCAGAGTCGAGAAAACCAGCAGATAAGCGACTCCAATCGCCAGCGGGCGCGGCATATATTTGTCGTAGCTCAAATTTCCAAACGGACGGCGAATCATTTCGACCAGCGGCTTGATTAAATATGCGAAAAATACCGACAGGACGATGAGAAAAAATAAATAAGTGAGCGCGGACAGAATCGTCGTCAAAAATCCGGCGACCGCTAAAATCAAAAGCGTAATCAGCACGACGCGCACGATGGAACGCACCGACGGCGTTGACGGATCGAAAACGATGCTTTGCGACGGCACGCCGGTTTCCGGCGGACCGGCATCTTCTCCGGCGATAATTCTAACGGTTTCGGCGATTTTGTTTTCAGGCATAATTTTGTTTCCCCGTTTGGCTTTACTTTGCCGCCGGAATTTCTTCGATGTTAAATTGCAGGCGCAAAACTTCCAGATTTTCCGGCGGAAATTTATAATTCGAGCCGACGATAAAGGCTTTGCCTTCGTCGGTCATAATCACGCGGTTAGTCGCCGGCAGGTTGGTTCGCAGATGTTTTTTATCTTCAACGGCGAACGCGCCGCCGTCCGTTCGCCGGAAAACAAAAATGTATTTCAAGTCGGCGGTTTTCAGCGTTTGCAAATCGCTGTCAAACGCGGCTTGTTTATTTTCGACTTTCGGCGGCGCGGCGTTGACGTTCGGCTTTTCAAGCGAGTTATAGTTACAGGCAAAATTCCCCGCCAGCCCGAACAGCAGTGCCGCTAAAATCGTTTCGCGCTTAATTTTCCACATCTTCGTTATCATCGGCGTTCTGATCGGCTTTGGCGGCGTTCGCTTCTTCTTCATCCAATTGTTTTTGTTCGGCGGCGGTCGGCGGCGCGTCGTTTGCTTCGTTTGGCGGTGCGCCTTTTTCGTCGCGGATTTTCAAATACATCGCTTCGTCGTCTTGATAAGCGATTTCGCACCAGCCGCTTTCCAAAAGTTTGGCGACCATATCTTCATTTTCTTTCACGTCGTTGAAAATAAAACGCGCTCCGAATTTTTCGCGGATAATCGGCGCGGCTTCCTTGATTTTACCGCCCGTGATGTCGGGAATCAACTTCGAGAGTTCGGGGTTTTGCGTGTAAAGATAGTTCGGATCAAGCCCGTAAACGTAATTGTGTTTCGTGTCGAAGAAAAACAATTTCGGAAAATCGTCCCAGTTGCAGTTGAAAATCCGCTCGCCTTCGGGAATGTTCGCCTTCGCCCAATCGGTCGCCCGTTGATATTTGTCGTTCGCTTCGTTGCCGCGCAGGGTTTCGATCAAGCCGGTTTCCTGAAAACCCGCGACGTTGATGCCGTTGAGATTATAGAAAAGCCATAAAACAAGCAGCAAGCCGCCGATCCAAATCGCAAATTTTTTAATAATGTCGGACGCGCTGCGCCGCTGCGGTTTGTTCTCGACATCGAAATAATTTTCCAAATCGCGCTGAAAATCGTCCGGCAGATGCGCGACGGGCGGCGTGAGAAAATCTTTCCAACTGAACGCGGCGAACAAAATCGCAAACGGCGGAAAGTATTCGGCAAAGCGTTTCGAGCGAAACTGCGCCACAAGGAGAACCGTCACGAACATCAAAAAGAAAGTGGATTTTTCGGGAAGTTTGCCGTTCTTCGGCGCGAATAGAATGTAGCCGACGAGCATTGCAATCAAGGCAATCGGGAAATTCATCAGCAATTCCTGACCGGAATACGGATACCATTCGCCGCCGACCGAGACGACGAAATCCGAGCCGACTTTAAATTTCTCAAGGAAATGTTCGGAGAAAAGATATAGATTCTGCGGGAAATACGGATTGATGACGTTGCCTAAGACCATTCCGCTGAACGTGTAGGCGAGCGGTCGCCATTCAAACCGACGCTCGTTCCAGGCGACAATCGCCGTCCAGAAAAATGCGGCGAAGACGAGCAAAGGAAACAAACTGTAAGTCCACACGAAGACGAACATCAACGGAAGCAGCCAAACGTATTTGCGCTCGAACAACAAGTAAATTCCGATGATCGTGATGATAATCGTCAAAGGCGGGGCTTTCGCCATATTGATCCGAAACAGGAACGAACTCGCGCAGGTCAGAAGCGCGGCGAGCCAAACCAGCAAGTAATCAATTTTATAGCGAAACATCAGCCAGTAAACCGAAAATATCGCCAGACTGCCGTAAAAGACCGCTGCGACTTTCGCCGCCGTTACCGGCTCAAAAAACCACAAAAACGGAATCTGCAAAAGGTGAAACAGAAAATGATGATCGGCGTAATCCTGCGCGTTCAAAACGGTCAGGGGCAGCCAGACGAATTCCGGCAGCCAGTATCCGCCCTTGAAATTTTCCCACAGAAGCAAACTCCATTTGATGTGATAATAGCCGTCCCAATCTCCGCAGCAAATCGCTTTGGTCGAAAATTGGAGCAGCGACATTACTAAAATAATGGCGAAAAATCCGAAAATCAGGTAAACCCAATTGATCGCCGCGTCCGTTCCGAACCACTGCGCCCAAGTCTGCTGCGTCGCTTTTTTTTCAGTGACAATCGGCGTTTCCGCCTGTAACTCTTCCATCTGAATAATAAAAAATAAAGGTCAATTGAAATAAATTCTACCAAAAAATTATCACGAAACGGCTTGAAACATCTAATCATTAAAAGCATCGGAAAACTATTTACCGCCGTCTCGAAAGTTTCTCTGCGACCTCTACGTCTCTGCGTGAAAAAACTGATATTCACGCAGAGTTCGCAGAGTTCGCAGAGTTTTTAAGAACCGGCGGCAGTGAATTTTATCGGTAAACGACGAGCGCACATCAAAACGGTTCTAACCGATGCCAAACGAAATTATCCGAAAACACATTTGCCAATCCAAAATCCAAAATCTAAAATTTAAAATTCAGCTTATGTATCCAAAAGGCAATCTACAAATTCCGGCATCGCACGGCGCATTGGAAGCGATTTTGAAAGAACCGAAAGGCGAGATCAAAGGCGCGGCAATCGTCTGTCATCCGCATCCGCTTGGGCAAGGAACGATGCACAACAAGGTCGTCTATCGCGCCGCCGCCGGATTAAACGAAGCCGGTTTAGTCGCCCTGCGTTTTAACTTTCGCGGTGTCGGCAATTCGACCGGCGCACACGACGACGGCATCGGCGAAAAACAGGACGTGATAGATGCGCTCGACTTTTTGACGACGAACTATCCCGATTTGGAAATCACGCTCGCCGGATTTTCGTTCGGTTCAAGGGTCGGATCAGAAGTCGCACTCGACGATCATCGAATCGTGCGCCTAATCAGCATCGGCACGCCGGTTGATAAATACGACTTTTCATATTTGAAACACGAACGCCAGCCGATTCTGTTCGTTCACGGCGATTCGGACGAATTCGGCACGGTCGAACACTTGAACGAAGTCGTCGAATTGGTCGAAGCGGCGGACAAAACCGTTATCGTTTTTGAAAACTGCGGACATTTTTTCGACGAACATCTCGAACAATTAAAAAACGCGGTGCGCGATTGGACGCTGAAACAGGTTTCAGGTTTCTAGTTTCAGGTTCCTGGTTCCTGTTAATGAACGGTAAAAGGTTTCAACCAGAAACCAGAAACCAGAAACTTGAAACCTATAATTTATGGAAAACGAGCAATCCCGAATCCCGAATCCCGAATCCCGAATCGAACGCGACGCGGCGATTCGTCTCACGATGATGCCCCGCGACACCAACGCGCACGGCACGGTTTTCGGCGGCATTATTTTAAGCTACATAGACGTTGCCGGCGGTGTCGAAGCCGTGCGCCACACCGGACACGACCGTTTCGTTACCCGTGCGATGAAAGAAGTTATCTTTCACGAGCCGGTTTTCATCGGCGATCTGGTAAGTTTCTACGCCGAAACGACGAAGGTCGGCAGCACTTCGATCACGATTCACGTCGTCGTCGAAGCCGAACGCTTCGGATCGCCGCACGGTCAAAAAGTGATGGTAACGGAAGCCGAAGTCATCTACGTCGCCATCAACCAATACCGCGAAAAGGTTCGCATCGGGAAATAATTCCAGATTCCAGATTCCAAATTGAAATCCTAAATCTGGAATCTGGAATCTGGAATCTGGAATATGCTCGACTCCGCATCGCTGATAAATTTGCTCGGCTTCACGGTCGGAGTCGCGCTCTACGCGCTGCTTTTGGTGATGGTGATTCGTCATCGCCGCGCCAAGTCCTCGTTCGATTTTTTATTGCTCGCCGCCGCCGTTCTCGGTCTTTTGTGGAACGCCGGGGAGCTTTTTATTTTTATCACGCAGGATTTCGGTCGCGTCTTGAACTCGCCGCTTTTGACCGCCGTTTCCTATTCCGCGCTCGGCTTTCTGCCTTCGGTCGTGGTGCATTCGGCGTGGAAAAATTCGGAGAATAAACACGGCAAATTTTTAACCGTCGCGGCTTACGGTTTGAGTTTTTTCGCTGCGATTCTGCATCTGCGTTCGGCGATTCTGGATGCTTTCGCGCCGTCCGATTTCGCCTTGCAGGTTTTGAGCATCGGCGCAATCGCGCTGTTAATCGGACTTTTTATTTTCAATTTTCAGCAGGCGTTTGAGAAGAAAATCGTTTGGATGAGTGCGCTGCTCGTATTTGCGGTGTCGGCTCTGCATCTGAGCGGCGAGGCGGAAGGCAATTCGTGGCTCGTCGAACTCGTCGCGCACCAATCGAGTTTGCCGATTGCCTTCGTTATCTTATTGCAGGATTTCCGTTTTGCTTTCGCCGATTTATTTTTGAAACGCGCTCTGTCGCTCGTTTTGGTGACGACGACGGCGTTCGGACTCTACATTTTCGTCGCCGCGCCGCTGCTGCATTATCACGAAACGCACGACCGCAACGACTCGCAGGCAATCGCCGTTATTCTGACTTTGTGGGTGGCGACCGCACTGATTTATCCGAAACTGCACGATTTCGCCGTTTGGCTGGTTGATAAAATAATTCTGCGCCGCGCCGATTACGGCAAATTGCGCGTTGATTTAGCAAAAGCGTTTGAAAAACAGGAAAACACGGAAGACGTTTTGGAAACTCTGCGCCGCGAACTTTCTGCCGCGCTGACGGCGCGTGAAGCCGATTGGACGGAAGTTTATCAAACCGAAGCGCATCTGTCGGCGATAAATTTCACCCTGAACGACGCGGAAATTTTTATCCCGACGAGCGAGCCGCCGTTTTATCAAATTAAACTGAAAGGCTTTGCGGGCGGGCGCAAACTTTTGTCCGATGAAATCGAAATGCTCGAAGCCGTTTCGCTGCTCGCGGCACGGCGCGTTGACGCGCTGCGCGTTACGCACGAACGATGCGAAACGGAAATCCGCGAACAGGAATTTTCCAAATTGGCGACCGAAGCTCAATTGTCGGCTTTGCGGGCGCAAATCAACCCGCATTTTTTATTCAACGCGCTGACAACCGTCGGTTATTTAATCCAAACTTCGCCCGACAAAGCCTTTGCGACTTTGATGAAACTGACGCAGCTTCTGCGCGGCGTTTTGAGTTCGACCAAAGAATTTTCCCTGTTCGAAGACGAGATGAAATTGATCGAATCGTATCTCGACATCGAACGCGCCCGCTTTGAAGAACGTCTGCGAGTGAAAATCGAGATTCCGCCGGACGTTATGAAGATTCGTGTGCCGTCTTTGATTTTACAGCCGCTGGTCGAAAACGCCGTCAAACACGGCATCGCCGAATCTGCCAAAGGCGGCGAAGTTTCGATTTCCGCCAAACTCAAAACCGAAGATAATCGGATTTTTCTGCATTTGTCGGTCGCCAATACAGGCGCGGATTTCGCTGCGAAACGCAAGAACGGTGTCGGCTTAGATAATGTCGAACAGCGTCTGCGAAACTATTACGGCGACGCGGCGAGTCTGAAAATCGAAAGCAAAAACGGCGAAGGAACACTCGTTAAATTGATATTTCCGACGACTTCCGAACCGGCGATACAGCGTGTTTGAAGCCGATAAGTCTATGAACAAAATACGAATCGTCATCGCCGACGACGAACGTCCGGCGCGTAATTTTCTAAAAGCGATTTTGCAGAATTACGAAGATGTTGAAATCGTCGGCGAAGCCGAAACGGGCGCGACTGCCGTCGAAATCATCGTCGAAACCAAGCCGGATTTAGCTCTGCTCGATTTGCAGATGCCGGACGGCACGGGTTTGGAAGTCGTCAAAATGCTCAAAAAATCGCAGATGCCGCTCGTCGCTTTCGTTACCGCTTACGACGAATACGCGGTGCGGGCGTTCGAGTTGAACGCGATTGATTATTTGCTCAAACCCGTCGAGCAGGCGCGTCTGCGAGCGACGCTCAACCGCGCCGTCGAACGCCTTGAACAGGTGAATTTTCAGGCGGAAGAATCGGTCAAATTGAAAGCCGCCGTCGCCGATTACGAACAACACGCCGGGAAAAAGATGCTTGAACGCATTCCGGTTCATTTGCGCGGCGAGATTTTGTTAATTCCCGTCGCCGAAGTCGTCTCCATCGTCGCCGACGGCGAACTATTGCGAATCACCGATTTGCAAAGCAAAAAATATACGATAAATTATCGTCTGAAAGATTTGGAGGCGCGGCTCGATGCCGAAAACTTCGTGCGGCTTTCACGCGGCGCATTAGTCAATCTGGAAATGATTGCGCGAATTTCACCGATGCCGGGCGGGACCTATTCGGTCGCCTTGAAAAACGGACAGGCGATCAACTCAAGCCGTCTGCAATCGAAAATCCTCCGCGAGAAACTGCTGAGACTTTAGGAATCAACCTCAAATTTATTCGATAAAAAAGCCGGAGTCATAAATTTATGACTCCGGCTTTTTTTTACGCCGCCGCGCTAAGAAAATTAATTGAAGCGGCGGATTGATTGCTGTCTGCCCGCCGCTTACGGGAGCGGATACTGCGCCGCCCGCGCCGTCGGAATGTCGCCCGCCGCCCCGAATACTCGCTGCGGTTCCGTCCCGTTCGCCGTTGATTTGTAGGCG
>JAYVGL010000068.1:0-3053 GCA_043772175.1 Pyrinomonadaceae bacterium
CGGCGAATACGATTATCAAACCATTCCTTCGTGCGGACATTTTTTGCACCGCGAAAAACCTGAAGAGGTCAACGAATTGATAATAAATTGGCTGAAAAATTGATTTAAGTTATACTTTTGGGGAAAAATATTTTTATGAAAACACTTTACAAAACAGCATTATCGCTCATCTTGCTGACATTGACTTCAAATCTCGCTTTTGCTCAGACCGAACGCGAAAAAGGCATCAGACTTTATCAGGAAGGCAGAAATAAAGAAGCCGTCGCCGTGTTGGAAAAGGCGAGCAGGCAGGCGAAACCCGACGCGGAAACGTGGAATGCGCTCGGTTTGGCTTACATTAAAGAAGATGCTTTGAAAAAAGCGATCAAGGCGTTTGAAAAAGCCGTCAGTCTTAATCAGCAAAATGCGACTTTTCACACGAATCTGGCTTACGCTTATTTGCAGAATAACAAACCGAACAAAGCTCAGGAAGAAAGCAGTAAAGCCATCGGAATAGACCCGAAAAGCGCGTTGGCTTACTATGTGCGCGGCGCAGCGAATTTTTACGAGGGCGATAACGATGACGCGATGCGCGATGCCGACAAAGCGATTGAGGTTAACCCGGATTATTCGCCGGCTTATGTTCTAAAGTCCGACGCTCTGCTTTATAAATTCGGCAGAAGCGTCGGCAGTGGTTCAAAGCCGATTGACGAGATAGATACGCTGCAACAGGCAAAAGATGCTCTGGAAACTTGCCTGAAAAATTGCCGCAACAATCTCCAGATTGACTTGCAAAAAGAACGGTTGAATACGCTGGAGATATTCTATAAGTATTTCAGCAAGAACCGTGATTTTATGCTGAATGCAGAGACAGGTATGCCGATGATTCCCACCGCGCCGACCCTGCCGACGTTGCCGGACCCAAGCATAACGTCGGTAAAACTTTTGTCGAAACCTTCACCGAGTTATACAGACAGGGCGCGTGAAAACAACATAACGGGAACGATTACAATGGTGGTTTATTTTGCGGAAACCGGTCGGATAACGCACACGCTTATTCTCAAGGGTTTGGGCGGCGGTTTAAATGAAGCTGCCAGAAGAGCCGCTCTCAGCATAACATTTGAACCTGCTAAGAAAGACGGCAAACCTTTTGCGGTGGTTAAAACGATATCATACTCGTTCAGCATTTTTTAGCAGAATTTCAGAATCGTGATTTCTAAAACAAATCCGAAGTTTTTCGATTATCTATGGAAACCTCAAACTTTTCTGCCGAGAGCGAAAATTTTCACTAGCACTAAACCGGCGAAAAATCCGCCGATGTGCGCCGCGTAAGCCACGCCGCCGGTTTCCGCCGATGACAGGTAGCCGACGACGATTTGATAAATTATCCAGATGCCGACGGCGACGTAAGCCGGAACTTCCGTGAGAAAATTGAAGATAATGGCGCGAACGCGGCGCGTCGGGAAAAGCAGAAGATAACCGCCGAGAACGCCCGAAATCGCGCCGGACGCGCCCAACATCGGAATCACCGAATCAGTGTCCATCACGATTTGCGCTAACGCCGCCGCAATGCCGCAAACGATGTAAAACGCCGCGTAGCGAACGTGTCCGAGCAGATTTTCCAGATTGTCGCCGAACACCCACAAAAACAGCATATTCCCGAACAGGTGCATAAATCCGCCGTGCATAAACATCGAACTGAGAAAATTAAAATACACGCCGAGCGGCGTTTCGTAATGCGAAATCTGCCCGATAATTTTGCCGTTGGAACTTTTTATATCAATCAAACCGCTCAAATCAATGCCCGACGTAATCTCACGCGGGACGAGCGAAAAGGCGTAAGTGAACGAGTCGTTCGAGCCGATGCGCTGCAACGCCACGAAAACCAGAATATTGATGCCGATGAAAATATAATTAACATACGGCGTAATCGTGCGGTCGGAATTGTCGTCGCCGATTGGGAACATATTTTTGAAAACCTTCTTGTTCTAAAACAAAATCTTATCAACTTCCAACTTTAGATTCGGCATTATTTCCGATTCGGTCGTTTCGCCGCGCTTGAAAATTTTGGTTAGCTGATAAATTCCGCTGCCCGGTTTCGTGTGAACCTCGATGATGTCGTTCGGCAAATTTACGATCCAAACTTCGGGAATTTCGGCTTCAGCGTAAAGCGTAAGTTTCGTATTGCGGTCATATTTGAGCGTCGCGTCTGAAACTTCTATTAATAACAAAACATCTTTCGGGACGGGCTTGCTGCCGGAATAAAAATCTTCGCGTCTCCGCAGAACGGCTAAGTCCGGCTCCGGCTCGTCGTAGTCGCCGAATCTAACGGGTTGCTGATTTCGCAAACTAACCGATTTTCCTAAAAGGTCGCGCAACATTTCATTTAGTTTCTCGACGACAGCGGAGTGTTTTTTTCCAATCGGCATTTTTTGTATCAGTTCTCCTTCAATGATTTCGGCTTTCTCGTAATCTTTGAGCATTCCGAGTTCAATCATTTTGTAATACTCGTCAACTGTAAAACGAAGTCGGCGCGGCTGCGGTTGTGTCTGGGCGTTCATCATAAATTTCACCTCGTGTAAATTTTAACCGATTCGAGAGCGGTTTCAAACATTTTTCGTGTCCTGCAAAAGTTCAAAACCCTCCGAACGCGCCACAAAAGTCGCCGCCGTCAAATCGCCGACGACGTTCAAAGTCGTGCGGCACATATCGAGCAAACGGTCAACGCCGAGAATAATCGCAATCAGCGCGGGATCAATGCCGATCATTACCAGAATTCCGATGATAAAAGGAATCGAACCGCTTGGCACACCAGCCGTTCCGATGCCGCCTAAAATCGCCAGATAAACGACCATCAACTGCGTTCCGAAATCGAGCGGAACCCCGGCGAGCTGCGCCAGAAATAAAACCGTGATGCCCTCGTAAAGTGCCGTGCCGTTCTGGTTAGCGGTCGCGCCGACGGTTAAAACGAAACTGTTGATTTCCTTCGGAACACCGAGATTTTCTTCGGAAACGCGCAGAGCCGTCGGCAAAGTCGCGTTTGAAGAACTCGTCGAAAACGCCGTCACGATGAC
>JAYVGL010000069.1:0-4773 GCA_043772175.1 Pyrinomonadaceae bacterium
TTCTTCGGTCACGGTTTATATTTCCTTTGTGTTTGGTTTCGTCACCTCCACAATAGAAACTTTTCCGTGACTTTTTCAACTAGCACCAATGGTTATATAAACAATTCGCGTCGAGTCGGGCGTAATAAAAATTCTGGCGTTTCGGGAAGCGAGAGTTTTGCGTCCCGTGCCGTCGAGTTTAACGCTTTTATACTGCTCGCCGTCGGTTGTGCCGGAAACATAAACGACGCGGTTGCTGTCCGGCGTGAAAACGGCTTGGCTGGCGACATCGGCGGACGTGCGCGGTGTCAACTGCGTGATCGCGCCGCCGTTCGGGGCGACTCGATTGAGAACGGCGAAATACTCGCCCGCCGCGTTCTGTTCCGTTAATTGATAGACGACGTGAAGGCTGTCCGGGCTAACGGAAAATTCGTAGATATTAGCTTGGGAAGTCGCCGGAATGTTCACGATGTTTTTTCGCAGATTTGGATTGGCGGCGGCAATCGCAATGTTATATAACTCCGAGCGGTTCAAGGCATCCGATTCGAGCGAAGCGTTAAAGACGACCGTCCGGCTGTTCGGCGAAATCTTGAACGATCCGATGAATTTGCCGCTGCCGATGACGAGCGGCGTTAATGTTTTGCGGCTTTTGGTCGCCGTGTCAACGCTAAAAAGCTGGCTGCCCTGCGAGCCGCTGTCGTCGTTGGTGAAAACCTGATAAACGACGTATTTGCCGTCGGGACTCAACTGGTAGTTGGAAGATAATATCTGGTTCGGCTGTAAGTTCTGGCTGAGTTGATAGCCTTCAGCGCGAACAATCGAAAATTGGGTTAAAAGCAGAAAGGCGAGCGCAATTAAAACGAACGCATTTCTGCTGGCAATAGAGCGGGAAATCTGCATTATCTTTCTCCTGTTAAATTTTAATTTGCCGGGTTTAGTTTGCTGTTTCAGCCGACCGCAATCGAAAATCAAATTAACAATCGAGACGCTTCATTCGGTGATTGAACGAAATCGTATTCGGAAATCGCCGGCTGAAATTTAAGTGGTTTACCGGCAGAACGACGCGCCCGTCAAACGAATACGCGACTGTTTGACGAACGACGCACGTCTTTCGCAAATCTCGAATTTAACCGGGACTGACAGCACCGAAAATGGAAAACTTAAGTTGAAATTTTTTGCTCGTGTGAAACATCTGTGTTTTTACGCGAGCCTCGCCGGTTTGTCAAGGTATTTCGGCGGTCGGCGAATAATCGCACTTATTCGAGACCGAAGGTCGTGTGATAAAACTGTTTTCCGGTTTAATCAATCGTCGCCACGACCTTCAACTCGATCGCAATCGGAGTCGGCAGACAATTTACTTCAACCGTCGTCCGGCACGGCAGATTATCTTTGAAATACTCGGCGTAGATTCGATTGTAAATTTGAAAATCGTTTTTGATATTGGTCAGGTAAACCGTCACGTCAACGATTTTGTCCCAACTCGAACCGGCATCTTCCAAAATAAATCTCACGTTCTGAAAAACCGAGCGGCACTGCGCTTCGATGTCGTATGAAATAATCTCGCCGACATCATTCAATTTCACGCCGGGAATTATTTTCGTGCCTTTCGCGCGAGGTCCAACGCCCGACAAAAACAGCAGATTGCCGACTTTTCGGGCGTGCGGATAAAGCCCGACCGGTTCGGGAGCTTTTGACGAATTGATGATATTTTTCTCACTCATAATTTATCTTGACGCAGACATTCTTTTCTTCGGTGAAAAACTTCAAAGCCTCGAAACCGCCCTCGCGTCCGACACCGGAATTTTTCATTCCGCCGAACGGCGTTCGCAAATCTCTGAGCAGCCAGCAATTTATCCAGACGATTCCGCTTTCGATTCGTTCCGCCATTCGATGAGCGCGTGAGAGATTTTCCGTCCAAATCGTTGCCGATAAACCGTATTCGACCGAGTTGGCGTAACTTAAAACTTCCGCTTCGGTGTCGAACGGCTGAATGGAGACGACCGCGCCGAAGATTTCTTCCCGATTTGTGCGGCAATCGAACGCGAGATTTTCGATGATCGTCGGTTCGATAAACCAGCCTTTCAATTTTGGATTTCGGATTTCGGATTTCGGATTTTGTTCGCCCGAATTATAAGTTTCGTTCGATAAATCAACTACTTTGCCGCCGAGCAGGATTTTTCCGCCTTCTTCTTTAGCTAATTCGATGTAAGAAAGGATTTTTTCGAGATGCTGTTTGGAAACGACTGCGCCGATATTGGTTGATTCTGCTAAGGGATCGCCGATTTTGAGGTGCGAGACTTTTTCGATGAAATCAGTCTTAAATTTTTCATAAAGCGGACGTTCGACGAAAATCCGCGAACCGCAGAGACAGATTTGACCTTGATTCGAGAACGAAGAAAGCACAGTCGTTTTTAACATTTCTTCGTAATCGCAGTCGGCGAAAATGATGTTCGGGTTTTTGCCGCCGAGTTCGAGCGACAATTTTTTGAATTTCGGCGCGGCTTCGCGGGCGATCCATTCGCCCGTGCGCGTGCCGCCGGTGAACGAAATCGCTTTGACATCTTTATGGGTAACAATCGCGCTTCCGGCTTTCGTGCCGAGTCCGTGAACGATGTTTAAAACTCCGGCGGGCAAACCGGCTTCGATGCAGAGTTTCGACAGTAGATATGCCGTCATCGGCGTAATCTCCGAAGGTTTGGCGACGACGCAGCAGCCGGCGGCGAGCGCGGGCGCGATTTTCCAGGTGAATAAATAAAGCGGCAGATTCCACGGCGAAATACAGCCGACCACGCCGAGCGGCTGGCGCAAAGTATAATTGATTGCTTGTCCGACGGTTTCAAATGCTTCGGTTGCCGTGTGCATCGCAGCGGTCGCGTAAAATTTGAAATTGGCAACGGCGCGGGGAATGTCAACGGCTTTGGCGAGCGATTTCGGTTTGCCGTTGTCAACGCTTTCGGCTTCGGCGAGCGAATCCGAATCGCGTTCGATCAGCGCGGCGATTCGCATTAAAACGTCGTGGCGCGATTCAGCCGACATTTTCGACCAGATCGGAAACGCCCGGCTTGCCGCTTCGACGGCTTTTTCAACATCGCGTTCATCGGAATCGGGAATCAAAGAATAAACTTCGCCGATTGCCGGATTAAAATTGTCAAGATATTCGCTCGACGCGGGCGCGGTCAAACTGCCGCCGATGTAGTTTGCGATTTTCAGCATATTTGCGGCTTATTTTACAACCTTTGGTAGCGGAGTTAAAAGTCAAAAGCTGCGGCTTTGCTTCTGTTCGCGCGAGTTGTTAATTTAGTAATTGATTGATAAATATCAATCGCGGTAAAAAAAAATATGAGAAAAGTTTTAATTCTAAGTTTAGCGTCGCTGGTTTCAATCGGGTGCGGCACGGCGGCACAGCAGTCGAACACGAATCAGGCGGCGAATAATTCGGTCGTGAAAACGGCGAATGCTTCGACCGTTCAGCCGACGAACGAGGCGGTCGTTTCGAGCCACTCGACGGACGCGGAAAAATCCGCCGTCCCGCCGTCTAATAAATCGGCGACCTCGACCGAATCGCCGATGGCGCGACCGATTGATGTTCAGGAGCTGAACGCCGACATCGAAAAGGCGGAAGCGGAATACAAAAAAAATCCAAAGGCGAAAGGCGATTTGGCGCGAGCGTATTTTATTCGCGCGACGGCGTTGACCGGCGCGGCGCAGTATCGGTCGGCGTTGGGCGATTACCGAAAGGGTTTGAAACTCGACCCGAACGACGAAGCCGCGAAGAAAATGCACGACCAAATCATCACTATTTTCAAATCAATCAACCGCGAACCGCCGAAGGAAGGCGAAGAACCGAAACCGCTGTCGCTGCAGTAAAGCAGAATGTAAAAAGTGAAACAGTATCTACAGATTTCAGTCGTTTTAATTTTGGTTTTTCTTGCTTCGGCGGCGGCTTTCGCACAAAAAGCGGCGCGGATAAGTTTTTATAAAAAAGCGACCGACGCGACCGTTTCGAGCAGTCTGCGAAACTACAAAGACAAGAAAGTTTTCGTCATCAAAGTTCGTCAGGGACAAACCCTGCGAACCGAGCAAATCAGCACGCTTTCGTCTTCGCATTACGTTACGGTTTCGATAAAAAATCCGGCGGGCAAAACAATCGGCGAATCGGACGCTTCGTGCAATAATCGCCGGGAAATTGCGCCGACCGTCGCGGGCGACTACACGATCACGATTTACCAATGTCGGAAAGTCGAGGCGTGGCGCGGGCGTTTCAAGCTGAAAGTCAGCGTCAAATAAGCGGTCGGCTAGACATTTCGCCGCGCCGGACAATAAACCGGATGCTTTGCAAAACAGACGGGAAATCAGCTTTTTCCGTTTTTATCATTTTTAATAACGGAGAATTTAAGAAAAATTATGGCACTTTCGGCTAATGATATTAGAAAACAGATGGTGATTTTATTTGAAGGCGCACCGTGCAAAGTGATGGAATTTCGCCATCACACGCCGGGCAATCTTCGCGCAATGGTGCAGACGCGGCTTCGGAATCTGTTGACGGGAAACTCGTTCGAGCATCGTTTTCGCTCGAACGACACGCTCGACCGCATCACGCTTGAGCAAAATGATATGGAGTATCTCTATTCGGACGGCGAGCATCATCATTTTATGAACACGGAAAATTACGAGCAGGTTTCGCTCAGAGAAGAAGAACTCGGCGACGCGGTGCAGTGGCTGATGCCGAATCTGAAAATTCAAGTTGAATTTTACGACGGAACGCCAATCGGCGTGCAGCTTCCGGCTTCGATG
>JAYVGL010000070.1:0-22910 GCA_043772175.1 Pyrinomonadaceae bacterium
TCTTTGACCACTTCTTCATCGTCTCCGATAGTAACTTTACTTCTACCGACGGCGTAATTCGTGTATTTAACGCGGACGCGAATTTTTACGACTTGTCCGCTGTCGAAGACGAGTTCGTCGTCGCCGGTCGTAAAAGACGGAAACCAGTATTTCCCATCAACATTTTCGCGCCACGTTTCCAGTATCGGAAACTTTTCGTTTTTTTGTTCGGGAACGGCTTTGCCTTTTGATTTGACAATCGTCAAATCCTGTTCGTCAACCCAGATTCTGCCTTGAAAAAAGTGCTGTTTGACTTTTTTCGGGTCGGGCGCGATTTTCGGCGCGACATCGAAAACGTATAAATTCAATTCGTCAATTTTCTCGGTTCCGAGAAAAGTAAAGTTATACTGCGAGGCGACGGCAGGATCAATGGCGAACGGATCAACGCCGTTCAAATTGTCAATATCAGCCGCCGAAACGGTGATGTCCGTCAACGTCGAGATCGGCGCGAAAAGAATTTTTTCGCCCCTCGCTCCTTCCGGTGTAAGGCTGAGAAACGAGTCGCGCCGGAAAGTCCCGGAAACCTGCCCGCCCAATCCGATGGTTTGAAAAGTCGCGCTCCGATTAAAAGCGTAACCCGGCAGAGCATTCCGAAACGCCGCTTCGTTCGCCGTGAAAGTTTTAACGATGCGGTCAACGTCCGCCTGACTCAAATCTTTCTTAACGACGTTCGATGTTTGCGCGAACGCGCCGAACGTCGAAAAACACAACACTACAAATCCGAGCAAAATTAACTTAGCTTTTTTCATTTTTTATACCTTTGAAAACTGGTAGATAGATGCGGCAAGAACGAGAAAAGTTTGAAGCGATTCTTTTTTGGCGGCGGATTTTAGTTCATAATCGGGTTGTTCAATTTGAGAATTAAACACTCAAAACAAAATAATTTGTGAAAAAAATACCCGAACTGTCCGAAGAAATCGAAAATTTCCGCGATAAAAAATGGCGGCGCGAAGAAACTCTGAAAATCGAAACGGCGGCGCAGGTCGAAGCTCTGGTCGAAGATTTGGGCTTTTGTCTCGCGCTGACCGATTCGAGAACGAATCTGCCGAGCGTTTATCTCGCCGTTTGCGGCAGGCGCGACGCGCATTCGCCGCGCAACGTCCAGAAAGATATTGAAATGAGTTTGGCGTGGACGCTCAAAGACGAGGTGATGCTGCGCGGGAAAATTTATTATTCAAAACTCTGCAAAGGTCGGGCGATGTTCGTCGCGCCGCGTCTGATTCCGCACTTCAACGCGATTTGGGGCGCAGCGAAAAGTCAGGAGAAATCGGCGTTGTCCGAGGATGCGAATAAAGTTTTGAAAGTTTTGCGGAAAGAATGGGAGATGGGAACGTCCGATTTACGCCGTGCCGCGAAAATCGAAACGCGCCAAAAGTTGACCAAAGCCCTGGACGGATTGCAGCGAGCGATGAAGGTCGTGCCGCAGGAATGTCTTTATCATCCGACTTTCACATACATCTGGACGCTCGCCGAAGCCAGATTCCCGAAAGAGTTTTCAAAGAAAATAGCGCGTGAAAACGCTGTCGTCGAACTCGCCCGCGCTTTTTTGCAGATGTCCGCAATGACGACCCGCGGCGAATTCGCCAGAGCGGTCGGACTAACGCGCATCGAAGCCGGCAGAGCCAATCACACCCTTGTCAAAGAAGGTTTTGCGGAACGATTATCGGTCGGCGTTTATCGGCTGAAAAGATAAAACCAAAAGAAATTTAGCCACAGATTGACACAGATAAACACGGATGAAGGACGGATGAAAACTTAGCTTTATTACTTTCCTCTTACCTCTTATTTATCTTTTCTTATCCGTGTTCATCTGTGTCAATCTGTGGCTAAATTTCCCTGCCGTATTTTCTCGACTTTCATCACCTTCAAATTTTCCCGCCAATTTTCATTCAAATTGAACCGGTAAATCTCGATTTCCGGCGCAATCGTGTTCGCCAAGAACTCGAAATGATAGTGAAAGACAAGCGTCGGCGCAACGAGAAAAACGAGCGTCGGTTGGTCGGCGATTTCCAAGCCGCCGAAAATTTTCGCCCTTTCCAAATTTCCGTCGCGCCGTTGCGATTCGATTTTGCGCCAATAGTCGGCGGCTTGGAAAACCATCTGCGCGTCGGGCGAAGTTTTAATTTCGATAACGACCAAACGCCCGTCTTTTCGCAGGGCGAGCAAATCAATTTGATCGCCTTCGGCGCGAAATTGGTGTTGAATCGGCGACAAAACGAGATTGTTGTCGAGCAGGTTGATGTTGCGCCGCAGAATCGCTTCGAGCCACGCTTCGGACGCGAGCGTGAACAGCGCGTGGCGTTTATTCGGCGAAGCGGCGCGGCGGTAAATTTCTAGATTCTCGATTAAATCAAAAAATTCCTGCCGCGTTTCGTCATTTAAGATGCGGCGGTCGCGCTCGATGCCGAACCAGCATTTTTCCGCCTCGCCGATCCGCCGGACGCGAGCGAACGGCAAGCCGTGAAAGCGAATGGTTTCGCCGTGCTTGTTGAAGACTGCGTCAATTTTATCAGGCGCGAGTTTGATGATTTCCGTCGCGGTGCGGCTCATTTCAGTCTTTTCAACTGTCGAGATTTTCGAGATTTTTTCGCGCCACAAATCGGCGATTTCGAGCGTTCTTTTTTCCTTTATGCGGCTCTCCGGCGTTTTGGAATTTTCGCGGGAGATTTCTTTGATGAAGATTTTCGCTTTCCAACTTCCGACAAGTAGAGCGTGAAGTTTTCGCAGATTCATATAAATTTTCTTTTCCGCCAAAATCCAAATCGCCGCTATCGGATTCTTTTTTCGATTGCCGAGTTTGACTGACCATAAAATCGCCGTCGTCAGAAGATTTTCCGGCGCAACGGTGTCGGAAACGTCGGCGAGCGCAGCGATGTGTTTTTTATCCGACTGCTGAAAAATAATTTCGGCGAAGCGTCCGTTCTCTTTATTCAGAGCGACGCGCATCAATTTTGATAACGGATTTTCAGCGATTATCAGATGAGCGATCCGGTTGGCTCTCTCCAGCCGCGCCAATTCGACCGCCGCGCTCAGTTCGCCGGCGGAAACACGCGGCACGAATTTGATTCGGTCGGTTTCACTTTGAAAGTTGCGCGTAACGCTCAAAATCAAAACGTCTTTTTCGATTTTGTAGTCGGCGACGCGCCAGAGTTGAAAGCCTTTTTCGTCCAAAAATCCGAGAAGAATTTTGCCGCGCTCGAACGTGATTTCAATTTCCCGACTTTGCAGCGCGAAACTTTTTCCCGAATCGTGAATAATCAGCCATTCGTTCTGAGAATTGAGTGTTTCGGAGATTTCGGTGAGCGCGGTTTCACAGTTCATTTCGAGGCTTTTTCTTTTATTTTTCGCATCAAAGATTTTATCATCGCTTCCGACCAAAGGGCGTAGCCGTGCGCTGAAGGGTGAACGCCGTCGGCGAAAAAACCGTCGGCGACCGCGCCCGCATCGTCGTAGTAAAAGACGTTTTGATGTTCTTCCGCCAGAATTTTCGCGTTTTCGTGATGCAGGTGCGAGATGCGCCACAAAACCATTTTGAGAGTCGTCGGGAGCGTCGTAAAATCCATCACACGCGGCGTGTTCGCCAGCAAAATCACGGCGGACGGATATTTTTCGCGGATGATTTCGATCAGATTCGTCATTCCGCCGCGCCATCTGTTCGGACTGCTGACCTTAAATGTGTCGTTGCCGCCAAGGGCGATGACGACGAAATCCATCGGCACGAACGGCAAATCGGGGACGAGTCGTTCCAGAGTTTCGTTAACCGTGATGCCGCTTTCGCCCAGAACGTGCCAGCGCACGGACTTGCTCAATTCCAAACTTAGATATTTGGCGAGTTGTCCGCCGAGAGCTTCGGCGTGATTGCTCGCGCCGACACCGGCGACGGTTGATTCGCCGATTGCCAGCAGATTGATCGTTTCGTCGAATTCGCCGCAAACTCCGACGGTCGCGCCCTGCGCGTCGGGCAGTCTGCCGATTTTTTTTCGCACGCGCCGCCCCTGCCAATAGAGAAACGGCACGAACGGCAGCACGAAAATTCCGCCGACGATGTAAAAAGTTTGAAGCGTTTTCGGTTTCATCAAGGTAAATTATACAGAAAGTTTAGCCGATGCGAATTATCGAGCCGTTCGTGCGTTGTGTTAAAATCATCTCTCGCCGAATGTATCTGCCAAAGATTTTAAAATTCTGTCTGCTCGCCGCGCTGTTCGCTCCGGCGTGTCGTTTTTGGCAGCCGAAAACCGACGCGCCCGACGCGCCGCCGAAACCGACGGTCGTCGAAGAAATAAAAAGCGCGATTCCTTTTGCGACCAAAGAGCCGGAAGTTTACCAGACGGAAATTCGCGTGACGGGAGGCGGCATTGAAAATGTAATGTTCACGGCGCGAAACAGCGCAAAGCGTTTGACAGTTTACGATTACGAACAGAAATCGGAATTCGCGCTTTTGCAAACCGGCGACGGCGCATCTTTTTTAATCGCCCGCCAATCGAAAATTTACGCCGTCAGCCAAACGGGAAACGCCGCCGAAACCGCTGACGTTTTCCCGACCGCCGAACTGCTCAACGAAAAAAGCACGGCAGTTTTCGAGTTGCTGGGCGCGGAAAACGGTTTCGCCAAATATCGGGTGCGTTTGGACGAATCGAGCAGATCGGAAATCATTGTAACGGTTGACGAAAAGCTGAATTTGCCCGTCAAACAGGAATTTTACAGCGTCGCAGGCGAACGTGAAACTTTGGTTTCAACGACGGAATTCAAGAATTTTAACTTGCAAACCGACGCGCGCAATTTCGATTTGCCGAAAGATTATAAAAAGGTATCGCCGACCGAATTTCAAGTTATACGGCGGCGCGAACGGGAAAAATGACGATTGAAGAAAAGAAAAAACTGGCGTTTGCAACGGTTGCCGATACGCCGTATTTGAAACTGCTCGGCATCGAAGCCATCGAATTTGAAGTCGGCAAAGCCGTTTTGAGTTTGCCGATGAACGACAAACTGCGCCAGCCATATGGACTTCTGCACGGCGGCGCGACAACTTCGTTGATTGACACGGCAACGGCTTTTGCGGTCGTCAGCGTTTTGGAAGCGGACGAAAAAGCGTCAACGGTGGATTTGACGGTGCAGTTTCTGCGTCCGCACACGAACGGCGTAATCACCTGCACGGCGGTTATCAAACGCGCCGGAAAACGTCTGCTGTTTGTTTCGGCGGAAGTCGTCAACGAAGAAAACAAGTTGATTGCGACGGCACTTTCGACTTATACAAAAATATAAACAGGATGGACAGGATTTACAGGATAAATTCATTTTTTCATCCTGTAAATCTTGTCCATCCTGTTAAAATTCTTTTTAAATGGAAGAAATTAAAAAATTCGCCCGCTATTTTTCGCCTTACAAATGGAGTCTCGTCTTCGGGATTTTGTTCATCTTGATTTCGATGGTGTTTCTGCTGTTGATTCCCTCGTTTATCGGGCGGGCGATTGACGATATTACCGTTGGCTTTAACAGCGGAACGCTGACTTTCGGGCAGATTTCCTATCACGCGATTTTGGTTTTGTTGACCAGTGCCGTCAGCGGAATTTTTTTGTTCTGGCAGCGACGGCTTCTGATTAACACTTCGCGCCACATCGAATATGATATGCGCGAAGATTTCTATGCCGCGCTGGTTAATCAGCCCGCCGCGTTTTTTCAAAATAACCGCGTCGGCGATCTTATGGCACGGGCGACGAACGATTTGAGCGCGATCCGGCAAATCGTCGGACCAATGATTTTATATTCGTGTCAGGCGATTTTCGCGCTGGCGATAGTGCTGCCGATTCTTTTGCGAATCAACGTCAAACTCACTTTATTTTTATTGATTCCGCTGCCGCTCGTTTCCCTGACGGTGAAATACTTGGGCGAGCAGGTTCATATTCGCTTCGAGAAAATTCAGGAATACTTTTCGGAAATCACGGCGCGGGCGCAGGAAAATTTGTCGGGCGTGCGCGTCATCCGCGCTTACGCGCAGGAGGCACCGGAGATTGAGAAGTTTCAGGAATTAAACCGCGAATATGCAAGGCGCAACATCGCCCTCGTCAAATACGGCGCGGCGATGCGTCCGCTTTTATTCTTTTTTATCGGTTTGGGTTTCGTGATAATCGTCGCCGTCGGCGTTCCGATGGCGGTGCGCGGCGAAATTACGGCGGGCGAATTTACGGCGTATATTCTTTATTTGCAGCGAATGATCTGGTATCTTATCGCGCTCGGCTACGTCGTCAATCTATACCAGCGCGGCACGGCTTCGCTCAAACGGTTCGACGCGATTTTGGAAACCGAACCGACGATCAAAGACACGCCGGACGCGCACGAACAGCCCGCGATTAAAGGCAAAATCGAATTCCGTGATTTGAATTTCGCGTATAACGGAACGCCGATTCTGCGTAATATCAATCTGAAAATCGAAGCCGGAAACACCGTCGCCCTCGTCGGGAAAACCGGCAGCGGCAAGTCAACTTTAATCAGTCTGATTCCGCGTTTGATGGACGCGCCCGAAAATACGGTTTTGATAGACGACGTTCCCGTCAAACATTTTCCGCTCGCCCAACTCCGCAAAGCCGTCGGATTTGTGCCGCAGGAAACTTTTCTGTTTTCCGACACGCTTTCGGAAAACATCGCGTTCGGCGTAGAGCAGGATTCAGGATTCGGGATTCAGGATTCAAGGTTGGAAAACCGGGATTCAAACGGGAAATCTGAAATTTCAAATCTCGAAGCTGAAATAAAAAAATCGGCGGAGATAGCGAGTTTAGCGGAGGACATCGAAGATTTTCCGTATAAATACGAGCAGTTGGTCGGCGAACGCGGCATCACTTTGTCGGGCGGGCAGAAACAGCGGACGGCGATTGCCCGCGCCGTGATGCGAAATCCGCGCATTTTGATTCTCGACGATTCGCTGTCGGCGGTGGACACCTTTACGGAGGAAAAAATCCTGAACGGTTTACGCGACGTGCGGCAGAATCGCACGACTTTGATCGTTTCGCACCGCACTTCGACCGTCCGCGATGCCGATTTGATCTGCGTTCTCGACGACGGGCGCATCATCGAACGCGGAACGCACGACGAATTAATCGCGCACGGCGGTGAATACGCCGATTTATACGAACGCCAGCTTTTGGAAGAAGAATTGGAGGCGACCGACTAAAAAGACGGCTTTTTCGATTCGGCAAAATTTAGCTCGCGGAAACAACAAAATAATCCGCCGTTTGTGAAAAATTTCTTGTAAGTCTTGGTAATTGTGTAATATACTCGGAACTGCAATCCCACAATACAAGCTAGTTTGAGAGGATGTTATGGAAAAAACTGTTGCCCAAAACATACAGGATGCGTTTCTGAACACGGCGCGGCGCGAGCGTCTAAGCATCAATATTCACCTTTTGCACGGCGCGACGCTTTCCGGCAGAATCAAAAGTTTCGACAAATTTTCGGTGATGCTCGATGTCGGCGGGCAGGACGTTTTGATTTTCAAACACGCGATTTCCACGATTTCACAGGAAAGAAAAAAACCCGTTTCGGACTAGAAAAACATTTTGCACGGAAAATTTATCACGTTTGAAGGAATTGACGGCAGCGGCAAATCTACGCAGCTGCGAATGCTGGCAAACGAGCTGCGGATTCGCGGCTTTAATGTTTTGCCGACGATGGAACCTGGCGGAACGCCGCTCGGCAGACGGCTTCGGGAAGCGTTTCTCGAAACCGAAGAAACCGTCGCGCCGCTCGCCGAACTGCTTCTGTTCGCCGCCGACCGCGCTCAACACGTTAATTTTCTCGTCAAACCGGCACTCGCCGAAGGAAAAATCGTTCTCTCCGACCGCTTCGCCGACGCGACTTTCGCTTATTAGTACTTATTATATGCAAAAAATATACTCGACACGGTAAGTGTATGTATGACTACATGTTACAGTATGCGTAAGTCGAGTATATATACTCGACTTTAGTTTTACAGTTTTTCAACTAAGTATCTTATGAGTTTAGGATTTTGCGGGGCACATCGAACTGGAAAAACGACTTTAGCGGAAATCATCGCTAACCGTATCGGAAAACCTTTTGTGCAAACCAACACAAGCGATATTTTTCGTCAAAACGGACTAAATCCTGCCTTACCTCTCAACTTTAAAGTACGGATTGATATTCAAAAACAAATATTACTTTCTTACCAGGAAATCTGGAAATCTCAATCAAGTTCTTTCATTACAGACAGAACACCGATTGATTTAATGGCATATACACTTGCAGATATTCAAGGGGCTACCGAAGTTAACTTTGAGGAGTTAGAGCGGTATATGAAAAGGTGCTTTGAGGTTACCAACGAGTATTTCGATGTGTTAATAATTTTGCAACCTGGAATAGAATTATTGCCTGCCGAAGGTAAAGCTACTCTCAGCAAAGGTTATATAGAACACCTCAACAGTCTAATTCTAGGTCTTTGTTATGACGAGCGAATAGAATGCAATGTCATGTGTATAAAACGGGAAATGACTGATATTAACACCAGAGCAGACAAAATTCTGAATGTCTCTGTTTAGCTTTATTTAACCTTTTGTCTTTTTTTGTTGACACCCGATAAGAATGATGTAGAATCTACTTCGTGTTCATTGACAATTCATCAAATGACACGCCGGTCCCGAGTGACCGGTGTTGGAATAGTGTGGCTCTTGAAAGACGACGGTTTATCGAAAACTGCGGTCTGACATTGATCGATACGGACGGCTGGACAGATATGGATCCAGATAGGCTGGTCGGTCAGAGCCAATTATGGAAGGATGCCCATTTGGCTACTTTCCGTTATCCCCGAAAGGACGATAATAGGGGTACCATCGAGTGGCTGATCGGAGTTTTGCGGCACAACTGCACCAACTACGATGCGGTCCAGAAAGCAACTTCCGCTGAGCGCGAATGGATAGCCGGCGCATCCTCGGAGCTGAGAACGACGGCGGACGATTTGGTCCTCCTTCATTTTAGCAATAAAGGGGAAGAATACTACGAGGGCATTAAAGAAAGCTGCCGCAGAGTACGTGCTGCGCTGCGCTCGGCGGAGATTCGGAGAAGCGGGAAGAGTAGCTTCCGCAATTCGATGAGCAATCCTCGAACCGCAGCAACGGCAGTAGCAGGTTAGAGTCGGTACAATTAAATAGACGGACAATTGCTGGCGGTAATCAAACGGTTTCCTTTTTAACCATACGAAACCTTTGATTTTTATATTATTTAGAAAGGCAGAGAGATCGGAAGAAGAAGAAAATACTTCTTCTTCCGATCTCTCTGCCTTTTCTTTTTACCATCGGTAAATTGAGATCGTCGGCTATCAAAAGATTATGCGCCAATACCGGACTGTGATGTGCACTCAGGGCTGGGAATGCCTCTTGAACAGATTCAAGAATTCTCGGGTTACTCCAAAATTGAAACCACTCACATTTATACGGAGTCAACTACCAAAGCGATGAAAGAAATATTTAATAAGGCTTATTCCGACTAAGTAATTTAACAACTCCAAGCGATGATAATCCAGATAGTAATCATTGACGAACATACCGCACAATCGCTATTAATTGAGGCTTACACAACTCAGTATTTCATAAAGAATATAATTAAGTTATAGACCTTCAAACAATCTTCCTGCAAAACCATTAGCTTTGTATCCTGTCTTATCTTCCTGAATTGCCATACCGATTTTTCGTGCTAATTCAGGAGGAACGGCATTACCGATTATTCGTGAAATATCAGCGACGCTGTTTTGTTTAAAGACATAATCTGGTGGAAACGTTTGTAAAGTCGCCCCCTCGCGTAAGGATAAAGCACGGTTTTGTTCTGGATGTCCGAATCTGCCGTTTGAAAGACTGTAAAATCTTGTTGTAATAGTTGGAGCGGGCTTATCCCAAAACATTCTTCCGTATATGTCCTGAAAACCAAATTCTCCGTTTCTCCGGTGTTTTTCGTAAACAGGTAATTGTAATTCGGTATCCTGCCAGCCTTCTCTCGTACCGCCGTTAGGTTTGGTCAAGGCAATGCGCGCTAAATTCTTTTCGCTTAATCCCGCCGCCGTATGGCAAAAATCAGTTTCGTCTCTCTGTCCTGCATTGATCTCGGGAAATTTTTCCTTATCGCCGATAAAAGTTCTTACCGTCAAAGTCGAATCTTTAGAAGGTTCTGGGAGGAAAACGTGTTTTACCCGCGAAGCGATCAAGACAAATCTCTTACGGGTTTGCGGAACGCCATAATCACAAACCTTAATAACTTTACGGTCAATCGAAAAATAATCTTTCTCGGACAAAAAATCAATGAAGTTATTTAACGGGCTGTCCCGGTGAGAAAGTATGCCAGGAACATTTTCGATGACAACAAATCCTGGATTGAAGTATTCAACAAATCTGCGAAAATCGTCCAGTAAATTTCTGGAACTTTCCGACTTGGTCTTGTCTGTATTCATTATACTGAAATATTGACAAGGACTGCACCCGACAAACAACAAATTATCATCATCTTTTTCGATTTTTATTTTGCTGCCGTCGTCTGCAACGTAACCTTTTTCAAGTATTTCAATTTCAAGGCTTGCAATGTTTGCCTCAATAAATTTAGCCGGCGCATTATTATATTCATAGGTTTCTTTACATTTTGCGTCAATGTCAATTCCTGCCAATACCTGAATACCGGCTTGTTTTAAACCGTTGGTCATTCCGCCGCCACCACAAAAAAAATCAATCGCTTTTATCATAATTTATCGGGTAAAAAACATTGAAATTTTAATTTACTTGTCAATTTATTTCAAAGAGAGGAATCAGAAGCTAAATTCCGAGGTTTTTTAGATAATCGAAGAAGAATCCAAATTCGCGATTTTCTGGAGTTCCTATAAGAAAAACTCGGTCGAGCAATTTATTACCCTTCTCGCAAGCTGTTTCGGGTAATAAAGCGCATCCATGGCACGCGGCGAAATTGCATGAACCAGGTCCTTGACCGTGGCTTTCAAGGCATACCGGGTCTGACGAACACCAGAGCGCGTTTTTCAGCGCGCGAACTAAAATATTTTCAAGATTACCTTTTCCGCCTTGTCTGACCAAACCGCCCATCGTTCCTTCCGAATCGCCTGAAGAAGTGTAAATAAGAATTCCTGTCATCGGGAAAGAATTGTCTTCGATGTCGCAATACAATCTTTCGCGCAGACTGGAACTTCCGTAACCGCAATCGAAACTCAGTTGATTGATTAACAAATGCGCCAAAGTATGTAACAGAATAAATTTCGGAGAAATATTAGCTTGTATGTCCATGCCTCGATCTAATGCGGCTTTATAGTAATTTTTCGAGAGCTTTTCTGCTCGTAGCGCGACATCTCCACGGACGGACCACTCATTCACTTTTTCTTCGTCGAGAGTAAAGAATATTCCTTCTCCGCTGACCGTAACGGCGGGAAGCCAATCAATATTTGTATCAAGTTTTAACAAGTTGATTTTTTCTTCGTGTTTCGGATTGCCTTCCGGTATTACACGACAAAAACCAACAAAGACTTTGGTTTCACGCAATTGGTCGGCAAGAGTAATTTTTGAAACGTAATCTCTAACGGGTGATTCATAGGCGGTGGGATTCATAACACGTGTTGATAATTCAGATTCTGGGTTACCTCTTCCTTCGCGCAGTGCGATATATTCGTCTTGCCTGAATTCCTCTTCGTTAGCGGATTCGCGTTCTTGTATAAGATTTTCACCCTCAAATTTTTTCTGCGCATAATAAAAAAATTGATCCGCATCTAACTTTTTAAGCCCAGCGACAAACCTGCAACTTTGTTCGTTTAGTTTTCCTTCAACTGTACCGCTCGAAAGCATTCCCCAAACACTTTGGTCTTCAAGCGCGTTAATAATGTCTTTAGAAGCATCCTCCGCCCACAAAGGCAGGTAAATTGAACTGACAGTAAGCGGGTAGAATACGTTGGAGCCACCTTTTTGCAAAACATTTAACTCGTAACCGCACCTGTTTCGGTCGTCTTCCGTGTCACCAAGCCAAGGTCGCTGCCCCCCACACTCGATTCCCACTTTTTTGAGTGAACCTTGTGCAAACGAACCAGCCATACTTCTGTATTTGCCGCAAGCGCAACTGATATACAAACCGGCGAGACTCGCACTGCTACCGGTCCCAAATCTCAGTTTACAGCCCTCTCCAAAAGAAGCTTCTCCATGAACCCATTCCATCCAGGGGAAATCCCTGATATGACCTTTTTCGCAAGCAGCAACGAAACGAAGCGGAATCAACATTCGTTTTTTGTTCTGGGCACCTGAGCCGCAAGACAAACCTTTGTCGAAAGTTCTGCCGGAACAACGCTGTTGAGAACCGAAGAGCGTAAGTTTCTCCATAGAACCGCATCTTTGGCAAAAATGCCACTCCGGAAATCTGAGTGTCGGTATCATTAACATCGGATTAATGATTCCAGCCCCGGGAGTGCGAAAATCGGGCGGCAGTCGAAAATGATTTACTTTAAGTCTTTTTTGCAATCGGATCTCTGTGACGATGAACTCTTCTCGTTGGCTTTCGGTTACGGGGTAAGTCCAAGCGTCCAGTCCGCAAACCATTAAAGATTCACCTTCGGGAAAGTCTATCATTGCACCTACGCCCCAAGGCGATATTAACTGAGACTGTCTAATCGGTTTTTTCAGGTAACTCATATCTAAATCAAGGAAAATAATTTATTCGGACGTTTCGACGACCACGATTTCAGGTTGCGGGTAAACGGGCATCGGCTTTGCCTGACAGGTCTGATCTACCGAACGCATTGAACTCGGCGTAGACGTTGCTCTGTCATCCCATTCAGGAAGCGGAAAAGAACCTGCCGGATACATCAAAGGAGCAGAAGCGTCAGCAGGTCCAAAGCTTCCGTATTTTGCTGGCATAAGTCTTTTCCATTTGTCCAAAAACTCACGAGACTCCTTCAATACGGCTGTTTTTTCACCGCCATCAATTTTGGATACTCTTTTTTCGACAATTTTGAGAATCGCCTCGATTAGTTGGTCCTCGGGAAATGGATTCGGAGCCGAAGCATTTTCCGGTGTTCCGAGAATGCGAATCATCGAAACGAGAAGAGCGTGAAGAGCGCGCTTGCGAACTGGAATTGCCCAAGGCGTTACGCTTGTAGGCTCAACTTGTTTGTAGAGCGTTGAATGATAAGTACGAAAATGTTCATAATGAGAACGATCTCTCGGTTTTCCGGTGTTGTAAAGGGTAATAACGAGACCAGGTGCATCTTTGTTACGCCCGACGCGGCTCGTTGCTTGAATATATTCCGAAGTGGTTTTCGGCTGTCCCACGACAGTCATTAAGCCAAGACGCGGCACGTCAACTCCAACCGAAATCATGTTCGTTGCCAAACAAATATCAACTGGTTTAATTTTTTCTTCCGTTCCATATTTTCGCTCCAAATCCTGCAATGCTTCAGTTATCTCGGCACTATCAATACGGCTCGTTAATTCTAAGTATTTATTGACATAGCGACGTTTTTCTTTGGGAACTTGTTTTTTATCCCAAACCGTTGTTTTCATATATTCGGGAATGTCAGCGTGAATTAATGTCGCCGCGTGTCCTAATTCGCGCAGATTATTGAAATAACCCAGGACAGTGTAATATGGATCGCGTTTGATTTCTTCGTCTGTTTCGGCTATGAGAGATGCTTGCAGCAAAGCGGAAAAAACTCTGACTTGTGTAGTAACATGCGAAGATAATGCGGAGGCATGGACGCCGACGTATGTTCTTCCTTTTGCTTTGATGTCTTCGGTGGCGAAAAATGATTCGCCGGCACGTAAAGCCTGCGGCGGAAATTGAAAGACTTCGCGGTCAAATAAAGCCGCTACTTGCTCGCCGGCGCGCCGAATAGTAGCGGTTGAAGCAACGATTTTCGCGGGAACCGAATTACCGCTCGCTCGATTCGTGCAAAATTCGTCAATTACGGTTTCGTAGTGTCCGACCATTGAACCAAGCGGTCCGGAAATTAAATGTAACTCGTCTTGAATAATCAATTCGGGCGGTGTGTAACCCTTTCCGTTCTTGGCAAACAGATTTTTTGTTTCCGGCTTCCAAGCAATCATCGCGAACTTATCAACCGTGCCGATAACGAGCGAAGGCATTCTTTCGTATAAGTCTTCGTCAATAACGTGAAGCGGAAGCGGAAAAGAGTTGGCGCTAAACGGACAAGCCACATCGGGGCAAACAAAATGAACTGAGGCGGGAGAGCCGAATTTTACATATCCTCGTACTCCGCACTCCTTTGTTAATCCAACTTGTGCCGAACACCAAGGGCAGCGCAGCAAAACAAACGGATTGGTTTTCTCGCGATCATCGATGAGTTTGTTTAACGCGGCGGTCGCATCGGCTCTGGAGTTTGGAGTTAAAGCTCCCCCGACCCATAAACCGATTGAAATTCTGTCGTTGCCGAGTAAATCTTTCTTTTCGTTTCGGATAAGCTCGCATGCACAAATCAGAGATGCCGCACGTTGAAATTGTTGTGCCGTCAAAAGCCGAAGAGTATATCTCATCAGCACGACAACACCCGCATCCAAAGGATTTTTTAAGCGCCGCAAAAATATTGTCAATGCGGTTAAACCCAAATATGCCTCGGTTTTGCCGCCGCCGGTGGGGAACCAAATCAAATCAGCAATTTTACGATCTTCATCGGATGAATCGGCTAAACAAGCCACATTCATCAAAATAAATGCTAATTGGAACGGATACCATTTACCTTTATTGGCAGGCAAATTTGCAAAATCGGGGAAAGTGACAGGCGGAATGAAGGCATTTTTTGACTCGTCTTTCTTCCATTCACGTAACGGAAGCGCAAAATGCAGCTGTTGCGAAAGCATCGCACGATTCATCAGACGGAATGCGAGCATTGCTCTGTCGTCTTTTTCAAGGACGGACACACCCTTCTGCATTCGGACTAAACATTCGCGGCACTTCTCTAAATGCGCGTCGGCAGCTGGGCGCAAAAAGGTTTCCAGATCTTCGGCTTCGCATTCGCGGTCTTCAATCCAATTTTCATATTTATCGCACAATTCGCTCAATGTTTCTAGCGGATTCAGGTCACTCTTTAAATCACTGAAATCAAGCATTGAGAGCGTCAAATCCGAAAGTATATTGGGAACTATCGGTTTCACGTCGTAAACGGGCAGAACAGCGGTTGAAACACCGGAGGCTCGCTCTCCTGTTTCTTCCCAATCGGCGGCGCAGCCGTGACCGACGGCGAAGGTTTTGCGGTGTCGGTATAAAAGTCTGAGCGCGAGTTCTTCATCATCCAAACTTTCGCCTTTCTTCTCCGGGTATTCGATAAAACAATCTTTTCCGTCGGAACTCGCGACGGCGAATGAAACTTGAAAGAAACATTTGTCCGTAACAAATTTTTCGCCTTCGGAAACATTTTTATTGATTATGGAAATTGTCATCAAACGACTTTGAATCTCGCCTGCCTCGGTGGTTTCTGGACGGCTCAAAACGTAAAGTTCCAAACCCGTCGGACTTCCGTCTTCGCTTAAAACGTCTTTCCGAAAACTCTTCGCGGCAAGACCTTTCAATTCTTCGGCGGCGAGCACGATCCGAGAAGAAATCGCGGTGCGCGGGAATCGTCGTTTTTCGCGTCCGTCAATCATGACCGCCGCAGTCTTATATTTTCCCGCACTGATTTCAATAATCAAATCATTATTTGAAATCTCCGCTAAAAAGCTGATTCCCATTGCTGACGGCTTGAAGGAATTGGCTAGCCCGACAGCTTCTTCCGTCGTTTCGTCACTGGAAGTATCAAGAGTCCCGCCGACGGTTTTTTCCGGTTCGACTTGTGCCTTGTCATCAATAAGCGTTTCCTCCAAGACAGTTGCTTGTGCCTCGCCTGAATCTTCGTATAGCGATTCAACAATTACAGTTTGTCTGGGAAACAAAACACCCGCGCCGTATCGAACGGTCGGCGAATCATTTTCGAGAATTTCCTCTCCGTTTTCCTGCATCATCGTCGGCATCGGGTCGGGTCCGACTAATTCGCGTCGCAGAAAATCAACTATTTGTTCTCTCATAAAATTTGCAAAACCCTAAATAATCGCTTCCGATTTACACTGAATATTAAGCATCTTTCACAACCGATTGTGTTTTTACAATTTGCTTTAATTTTTCAACCGATAAAAGCTCTTTTTTTCTGTGAATCATCGAATGGCAATTCGGACAAAGAGGAATCAGGTCTTTTATCGGGTCGAGTTGGTATTCTTTGTTTATTTGTGCAAAAGGCACAATATGATGAACGTGGATGAAATCCTTTCCTGTTTCACCGTAGATTTTATAGAAATCAAAGTTACAAACCTGACAGAACGCGCCGTAATGCTTTAGACAAATTCGCCTCGCAACGGGGCTTCGTTCATATCTGTTTGTAATTACTTGTTTTACCGCGCCTTCATAAAAGGTTGAAGCGGTCTCAAAACTCGGAGACACGACTTCTTCAAGCGGATAATAATAATTTTCTTTGAGTTGCCAAATTATAGACACCGGCGTTGTGTCTTTGAATTCTTTAGCAATTACGCTGCGTTCAAATGTGACCGGTTCTTTGTCATTTGTTCTGGTAAACAGAAAATTATTTTGCTCTTGTTCGGGTTTGAGCATTTTTGTTATTAAACCCTGATTTATGTGAGAGGTTGTCTTTCCTTGCCAGACGAATGATTCTCCGTTCCAAAAATTATCGTAGTCGTGTCCCGTTCTTCCTGGAACGCCAACGTTGGAAAAAATAAATATATTACCGTCGTATTCTCTGTATCCCGTGTCCCAAGCACCTTTTCTTCGATGAATCGGAACATTTAACATTTCATATGTGTCGTTTTTGGTGTATGTCGTGCCGATGGTAAACATATATTGCTGAGAGTTAGTTTCTGAATTATCCGAATCAAATTTCCTTTTTAGGATTCGTCATTTTCGCGGACGAAATAATACTTCGGACGCGGTTGAATATCATGCCACGTTTTTCGAGGATTTCACCCACGGGAAAAATTTCCGCCGCTTGCAAAAGAATTTTCGCTTCTTGTCGATGATACTCAAGATCGTCTTCGACTTCTTCGGCGGAAAACCTGCCTGATTTAATCAAACACTCTATGTGTTTTTCAAAATAACCTTCTCGCGTTATTTCCAAATCTTCGACTTTAAACGTCGTCGTCCCATTTCCTTCCGAGTCGTCCATACAACGACGACAGCCACAACTGCCGTCAACATTGCTCATATCGCTTCCGCATTCGGCGGAAAAAAACACTAATTCGTCTTCTTTTGAATTGAAGAAATCGCTCGAACGTGACCCTTGTCCTTCGCTTGTTGCCACAAAAACTTTCATAAATTTTATTCTCCTTTGTATGTTTGATCTATTTTTGAGTAAATCGGCATACTAAACCTTTAAACGGTCGCTCTCAGTTTTTCATTCAACAGAGTTTGATACTGCTGCCGCAGATTTTCCGACAAAATCATATAAAGACGCTGCTTCGCCCGCGACATTCCGACGTAGAGCAGCGAACGCGCTTTGTCATTCAAAAGGTCTGCCGCGTCGGTCAAAACGACTACCGAATTTTCCAACCCTTTGAACGATTGAATTGTCGCAAAAGTAATTTTGTCCGCACCTTTTTCATCGAAAAAAGAGTCGGAAATTTGTTCTGTTTCAACTGAATTCAAATTTTGCAGTGCCGGGAAACAGGAATTTTCAGATGCCTTCGGCGACAGCACGGTGATTTTTCGTGCCGGGATGCCTTCGGCAAGCAGCTTTTTCAAAAGCGTTTCGATCCTTTTTGTTTGGTCGGCTTCGTCGGCGTAAAATTGATAATCAACCGGAACGCCGTCAATTGCCGTCGGGCGAAAAGGCGGTTTGGCAAAACCGGAAACGGAAGCGGTTTCTTCGCCGATGTTTTTTGTATTGCGGCAGTTATGCGTCAATTTACAATACGTGAAATGCGGCGCACGCTGCCTGAGAGCGCCGAGCATATCGTCTTTTCCGAGCTTTGAGTAAATCGCTTGGCGGTGGAAATCGGTAAACATCGCCCATTTTCCGCCGTTGAGACCGCCTCGCAAAACCTCGTCGAAAAAATCCAGATTGTCGGCTGAAATCAAATCCTGCGCCTCATCAACAATTAATGTATCGAACGGCTCGAAATCGAATTTTTCACGAAGAGCCATTGTTGCGTAAACCGGATAGATTTCGCCATACAAATCATCGGATGACGCGCTTTTTTCTTGCTCTAAAAATTCTTTTTTCAAATCTAACGAATCCGTGGAAACAATCAAATCGCGCATAAACTTGTGCAAGTTCATTGCTGCAATCGCTGAGTTGTCCGAAACCGAATGTTTTATTTGTCGTCCGAGCAATTTGTTGTAGCAAAAAATGCCGACTTTTTTGCCTCGAACGGCTTCGCGTCGGGCGAATTCGACGGCTATCATCGTTTTGCCCGTTCCCGCGCCGCCCTCAAACAAGCATCGGTCGTTCTCTTCCAAAGAATCAAGTCGCTCGTATTGCTCTTCGGTGAGCGTCAAAAGCAGTTGTTCGGTTTCGTCGAGTTCGACGCTCGGCGGCGGAACTTTCTCAAAATCGCCGCGCAAAAATTTAATCAGTTCCGCAATATCTTTTTCCGTCGGTCGGCTCGCTTCGGGGTTATACCATTGGGTTGACGCAACCTGCCGATGCGCTCCGCGCGAAAGCCGTTTGACGTATTCGGAAACGGGAAATTTTCTGTCTCTTAAATCATAGATTTCCCACCGTTCAAATTCCGTGTCCGTATCGGTAAATTCGATGTCGGGAAACATTACGCCGTAACGGAAGACCAGATTGTGCAGCGGATGATGCGAACCGAATCGCGCTCGAATTGCTTCCAGCAGGCTGAACATTCCTTCTCTGGCTTGCGCGAACGGACTTACGGTTTTAACACTTGTTTGTCCGAAGCGATTCGTAAAAGTCCACAAACCGTTTTCCCGTTTTATTCTTCCGCCTTTTATTTCCAGACAAAAAATGCCTTCGCCCGGAGCCAAAATCACAAAATCTATCTCGCCGTATTGCCGCTTGACGTGGCGCGAGAGTCCAAGCGAATGCAAAACCGTATAATCGCTCGCCGCTGGATCGTTTTTGAGAAATTCAAAAACTTTTCGCTCCGCTTGGCTTTTTATATCAGCCGACAGATACGGCGGAATCATTCGTGCCATTTTCGCGTTCCTTCTCCTTTAATAATCTGTTTGCTTTATGACTCGGAACTTCCGCCGCGAGCGAGTCAACGCTTTCAACGCAAACGATGAAAACTTTTCCGAGACCAGGAATTTTAATTTCCGCGTCCGAATCTGAAAGTTCCCACAATTCGCCTTTTATCCGCTTTTCGAGCAGCTTGGCAATAACGTGCGAAGCTCTTATATGCTCTCCTCTCACTTGGTGGATTGCATCGTTTACATTGTCAAAATTACGTCTTAAGTTTTCGTCTTGAGCCGCTTCCGCAATCGCCAAAATGTCTTCTCTTTCGCCGGGTGCGATTTGATTATCGTCGAATAACCAATTTTTAATGGTTAATTCGTTGCGGTCGCAACCGTATTTTTTTAGCTCCGCTTTAACCTTTGAAAGTGACTCTCCATTTCTTTCGTGAATCTTTTTCAGTGCCTCGCGCCAACGCGAAGCTACGGCTCTAAGTTCCGTTCTTCCATTTTTTTGCAATCCCAAATCCGCCATTTCTCTAATTAAATTTCTTTCGGAACTTTCGCGGAATAGCAAAAAATCTCCCGAAGAAATGTCTTTTATTTTCCTTTGCGGAATCTTTTCGACCTTTTTTTTTCCGCCGAGCAATTCGTTGATAACCGGAACGGAATGGCTTTCTGTCAAAAATGCGAAGCTTCCTTGGTTAAACATCACGCAACGAGCGGAAACTTTCTGCCCGATTAAATCTTCACCAATGCTTTTTAAAATTCTCTGCTTTTTAAATTCGTGAAGTTTGATTTCAAACTCTTCCAAAGCAGGCTTTTGCGGCGTATCTTCAACGACGGGTGTTTCCGTTAACACTGACGCGGATAGTTTTCTGCCGAATACCGAACGATTGCGAAAATCCTGCCTGTCGAAAGCTCCGAAAAACTTTTTCTTGACCGAAGTCGTCCATTCTTTTTCGTGGGAGTAATTCAAAACGCTGAGGCGCGAACTCACGGCGGCATCGAAAATCCGAAGCATCTGGTTTCCTTTCAAATAACCGCACAACACGACGCAATCATATTCCTCCTTCATCTTAAAAGAACCGTTTTTCTCGTATACGATTTTATCGCCTGGAAAACGTGCCGCTAAATACTGTTTCTCGGCTTGAAAGTCGGATTTGTTCAAGACAACGCAGATTTTTTCGTAGCCGAGCGATTTCAAATTTCTGATTTCTGACTGCAAACGCGCGGGCTTTGAGTTTTCATCAGATAAGTTGTCAACGCCTTGCGCCAATGATTCGAGCGTTTCAACAAGCAGTTTCAAAAATTCCGGTTTAATGAAATAGCGAAAGGTCTGCAAATCGCTTGCAATAGCGGACAGCTCAACTTCTGTTTTCCCGGCAACCGATTCCGTGATTGAGACGACACGCGAAACGCGCAAAAAGAACCCGTATATCCGGTCAAGAATTTGAGAGGCGTGATAATCCTCTTCGGTTATTTCGTCGCGCAGACGCTTCAATGAATCAAACGCTTGGTCAAACGCCAGATTCGCGCATTCGACGACATTTACGGTAAAGGAAGCGAAAGAAGCGATTTTTTTCTGGAGATGGTAAAACGGACTCTCTTCCGTTTCGGAAAAACCTTCGTTTATGTGGGTTAAATCAGTCGAATTCCACGCCCAAAAAGCAAAATCCTTCTTTTTCAAGTATTGAATGCCGTCTTGGTCTTTACCGGAAAGAACGAAAATAAAAGGAATGTTTTTACTCAACAAAGTTTCAAACGACGACAAATCTTTAAGATAGGAACTTCCGTCAACTACTATCAAATCGGTTTTGTGCGAGTTTACTTCGACATATTCGCAAACATCCGCAAAGTTTGAAGAAACTAATACTAGCGGTTCTTCGCGTCTTCCGGCGCTTCCCCAAATTCTCACTTCTCCTTCTTCGGTCAAGCTGCCCCAACCGAAAATATTCGACAGTTTTGAACAGACATTATTATCCGCTGCAATATTCAAATCGGAAACCTGCTCTCTTGCTTCATGAATTCGTGAAACGAGAACTACGGACGTTTGAAACAAAGACGTATTGCCGCGCAACTTAAGATTTAACACCGGATCGGCTACGCTTTTAATTTCTTCTTTGTCTCTTTTGGTTAAGTTTCGGTTGGAAACGCTGTGTTGAATGCGAAGGCGATTATCTTCTGTCGCCGGTAGCAATCGGATCTTCCCTGATCCCGCATAAGACAATTTAAAGTATGTTTCGTTATTGTATAGAGTTTCGCCTAGATAAGTCATATCGGCTCCGTTAACCAAAACCTTTTCGTTCGGAACCAAATCGGGCAACATCGGAAATCCTCGTTCAAATTGTTTCTTGATTGCCGCGAGCGAAGCGGCGGCGGCAACGTGGCAAGCGACCGAATCCGAATGCGGAAAAATCATTGCCAATCTTGCGGGCGTGGAGTCGTCGTTAATGGCGTTGATTGCCGCGAAAGAACCGATTGTCAGAAGCGGCGGCATCGGAAAATGATTTGTCGCTTCCTTAAATCCGAAAAGAGCCTGTGCTAAAAACGGGTAGGCTTCGAGAACATCTTTTTTAAGAGATTTCCAATCCATACGTGGGAGAGGTTAGACTTGTATGACTAAAATACTAATATACCGTTAATATTATACTTTTTAATGCCGATTTGGTCAAGATTTTTTGCTTTTAACGATATGAAACCGAATAACTTAAAAGACAAAACCGTTAAGAACAAAAACATGCAAGCCGTCAAAAGTTCCGGTTCGCAAATCGAAACAATGCTAGGCAGAGCATTATGGCGCGAAGGATTCAGGTACAGAAAGAATGACAAAACGGTTTTCGGAAAACCAGATTTTACTCTGAAAAAATATAAAATCGCGGTTTTCGCCGACAGCGAATTTTGGCACGGAAAAGATTGGGACGTTCGCAAACACGAGCATAAAAGCAACGTCAAATTTTGGCACAAAAAAATCGAACGAAATATGGAACGCGACCGTGAAGTAAACGAAAAATTAAAACAAGACGGTTGGATCGTAGTTCGCTTTTGGGGTAATGATATAAAGAAAAATCTTGAACAGTGTGTGGAAAAAGTAATAAAAGCGTTTAATTATCGCGAGCAAAAATAACCGTGTTCACGACTGGCTTTACATTTCTACGTTTTCTTCCCAAATCCAACAAAAGGCACCGACGGGATGATATTTTTGACCGTTTTCAATAATAGCCGCTAAAATCTCCGGCTCGTCCTCATCGTTCGACGAGAACACAAAAGCATCAGCCGCGGCATCGTAATAAGCTAAATTCTTTTGCCCAATTATGGATCGCAAAGTGTTGCAAGTTCTTAAAATCTTTTCGGACTGTTCAAACGTGAAATAGGGACAATCCCAACCGTTCCATTTTTCATCTTTAGTGAACCTGGCAAACGTTTCGTAACCAAGCGATTCAATTTTGAACACTGCTTCCTGCATGTTTGGCACATCCCCAAAATATAAAAAATACAATAGCAACATAATTATTGCATTGTTAATTAACATTATCGACTTAAATTTCGGTAGAAATACTATCCAGAATTATTCACAGCAGAATCACCGAGCGCAAAAATTTATTCCTAAGAGCGTGTTTGGAAATTCAATTTACTGATTTAACGTGCTTGAGCATCACGCTCACCATCGCCAAATAAATCCACGCCTCCGATGTTTGACAATCTCT
>JAYVGL010000071.1:0-10512 GCA_043772175.1 Pyrinomonadaceae bacterium
TCGCTTCGGCGGCTTCGGACGCGACCGTGATTTCGTAAGCGAACCATTTTTCATCTGTATCCATTTTTGCCTCTCGATTATTCGTAAACTCCGAGTTCGTCTAAGTCCTGCGGACGGTTGCGCCAATCTTCGACGACTTTGACGAAAAGCTGCAAAAAGACTTTTTTGTTCAGAAGATGTTCGATGTCCACGCGGGCTTCCGTGCCGATTTTCTTTAATTTGATGCCGCCTTTACCGATGATAATTCCCTTCTGCGAACTGCGTTCGACGTAGATCGCGCAGTGGATTCTCGTTACTTCCGGTTCGGTTTCGTCGTATTTTTCGGTGACGACCGCCGTCACATACGGAATTTCGTCGCCCGTCGTCTGCAAAATCTTTTCGCGCACCATTTCCGAGACGAGCGTTCGCATCGATTGGTCGGTCATCTCGTCTTCGCCGAAAATCGCTTCGTTTTCCGGCAGATGTTTGACGATTTGCTTTAAAAGATTATCAATCGCGTCGCCTTTGAGTGCCGAAATCGGCACGATTTCCGCGAAGTCGTATTCTTTGGAGTAGTATTCGATCAGCGGCAGAAGCTCTTTTTTATCGTGAATTTTATCAATTTTATTCAACACCAAAACCGCCGTTTTGCCCGATTCCTTGACTAATTCCAAAACGAATTTATCGCCGTTGCCGGTCGAAACCGAGGCATCGCGCAGCAAAACGACGATATCAACCGAAAGTATCGCGTCGTGAACCGCCGACATCATCCGGCGATTTAAAAGATAACCGGGTTTGTGAACGCCGGGCGTGTCAATAAACACGATCTGCCCGTTTTCCTGCGTAACGATTCCCTGAATTTTGTGGCGTGTCGTCTGCGGTTTATTGGAAACGGCGGCGATTTTCTCGCCGACCAGATGATTCAAAAGCGTTGATTTACCGGCGTTCGGGCGACCAATCAACCCGACGTAACCGCTGCGGAAATTTTCGGATGTCATTCAGTAAAGTTAGCAGAAAAAAGGTGATAATGGTAAATGGTGAATGGTGAATGGTGAATGAGGAGAACTCTTCTATTCACCATTCACCATTTCCCATTCACTGCTAATTACTGATCTTTCGTCAAGCGTTCTCGGGCGGCGACGGCTTCGGTGTATGCGCCGTCGGGGACGTCCCCGACGGCGACGGCAGCTTCGTAAATTTTTATCGCGTAGCTCGTATCTCCGGCAAATTCGTAGATTCGCGCGAGCGCGACATACGAGAGCGAAATCAGCGCGGCATCAGGCTGTTTGGTCGTCGAATCGGGGTATTTTCTGGTGATTAAAATCGCATTTTCGTAAGCCTTTTTAGCTTTGAGCAGTATTTTGCTGCGCTCCGTTTCGTCCGTTACGCCCTCCGCCGAAAGACTGGCGATGCGTCCCTGAGCGTAATAAATACGCGCCTCGTTCGGGTATTCGGCGACGAGCTGCGCGAGTTGTTTTCCCGATTCCGTGTAATTTTTCGCCTTCGTCGTTAAATCAATTTCAAGAAGTCTTTTCGTTACCGGATTGTCTATCACGATTTCCCGGCTGCTCGAATTTTTACGACGTTCTTCACGCGCCGCCAGCGCATTTTTTCTCGCTTCGGCGAATTGCGCGAGCCGATTTGCTTCCTTCGCTGCGTCGAGGGCGAGAATAAAATCGCGCATCGAACCGGCGATGTCGAATCCCGAATCTTCCAAACCTTTCAACTGATCGGCGAAATAAAACGCCAGCACCGCGCCGTTTTCGTAGGCTTCGGAAAGCTGCAAAGCAATTTCGTTGTCAACTCTCGGCATCGCAAATTTACCGTTGATAATAAAAAGTTCGCTGGTAATTTTAGCCGACTTTCTGTTTTGCGCGTCGGTTTCTTCGCTGATCGGTTTTCTGTTATATCGTCGAGCGTCCTCCGTGGCGATTCGATATTTTTCATACACCTGTTGTCGCGCGTCAATCGCCGCAACCAGAGAACGCGAGATGGCGAGGAAGACATCGGGCGACACGTCGGGATTAGTTTTGCGGCGTTCGTCGAGCAGCGTTTTGATGCCGTCGCGGATGGTCGAAATTTCCTTGCCGTTTTTTAAAATCAGCGGGTCAACGACGAATTGCAGGTAGGCGCGGCGGACTTCCGAGACGCTTAAATCGGTCGCGAGCGGCACAATCGCAAAATAATCGTCGCCGATGTTGCGGAAGTTGATTGTTTCCTTCGGCGCGAGCATCTCCGTTACGATATAAAATCGCCGGGTTCGTTCGCGCCGTTCGATTTTTTCCAGATTCTTTTTGCCTTTCGAGTCTTTGACCTGCGTTTTGATGCGGTCAATGTAGGTCAATTCCGGGCGCGTGTGCAGGTAATCGAGCAAATCCAACACCATTCTGACTGTCGAAGGTCGCATCGCGTCGCCCGCCGTTTGATAATCTTTAACATATTCGTCGAGTTTTACGCTCAGATTGCGGCGGTAAAGCTCGCGGACGAGCGGCGCGAAATCGAGGACTTCGAGCAGATCGCCGGGCAGATCGGTTTCGCGCAGAGGATCGGAAAAATCCGGCGCGGGCGACAGCGTGTAAGCCATCGAAATAAACGGTGAAACGATTTCCGCTTTGGTCGCCTGCGGGTGGCGGCGTTTATACTGCTCGATAAAAACCACCAGCTTCTGCCGCAATTCGGGGCTGATACTTTGTAAATCCATTTTCAATTTCTGCCGAAATTTTTCGCCGTCCGCCGTTAGCGGCGTATCTAATCCGGCGGCTTCAAGCGAAGCCATCACGACCATTACGCGGCGGTCAGGCTCGATTTTCACGCCGTATCTCGTCAAATCAAACGCGGCGTTCGGCGTTTGAGCGAAGATATTGGCGGCGAAAATAAAAAAGACGGAAAGTAATAAAACTCGTTTCATTTGGTATTAAAAAAGATTTTGAAAAATACGAAAAACAAAAAGCGGACGACGAAAAAGTAAATTAAAGGGAAAATCTCAAATGTAATTTCTTTGTCGGCGGTGCGTCTTTGCTCTGTTTAAAGATGAGTTCGGATTGGCAAAAGATGTCTTTGGTGAGAATCAAAAAAGGATAAAGGAATCAAACTCGTCTGTCCTTTATCCTTAAATTTTCGGCGCGGGAAATGCGCTTTAGTTATAGCTGCTCAAGGCTTCCGACTCGCTTTCGTAAACGTCGAAAACGGTCAGCAGTTTCGTAATCGCCAGCAAATCCTGAATTTTCTGCGTCAGATTAAGCAGCCGCAGACTGCCGCCTTCTTTGTTGACGGCGGTAAAGCTCGACACGAGTTCGCCGATGCCGCTCGAATCAACGTAGCCGACGCTTCCCAGATTAAGCAGAATTTTCTTTTTGCCTTCGCCGAGCAATTTGCGAATCGTGGTGCGAAGCGCGACGCTGCCTTCGCCGATGGTTACTTTGCCGTCCATATCGAGAATTGTAATATCGCCCGCTTGACGCTCAGTTATGTTAAGTTCAGCCATTGTTATCTCCTATTTTGATTTTTAGTAATTTGTTTGATTGCAGATTTTAGACCAGTTCGCGTGTAAAAGTCCAAGTCAAAGGTTGAAAACCTCATCGCTTTTTCAGCATTTTTACCATCATACCGCCTCTCGCGTGATTAGACCATTCCACTTCATCCATAAACGACCGCATAAACAAAATGCCGCGTCCGTTCGCTTTCAAAAGATTTTCGGGATTCGTCGGGTCGGGAATTTCTTCAACCGCAAAGCCCGCGCCGAAATCTCTGATGGTAATCGCCAAGCCTTCGTCCGAATTTTCAAACGCGATTTCGACTTGTTTTGTTTCGTCCAGAAGATTGCCGTGTTTGACGGCGTTGGCGACCGATTCGCGCACCGCCATATCAATCGCGTAACGCGCTTCGTCACCAAAACCGTTTTGCAAGGCGAACTGCACGACTGCCGCCGCCGCTTCTTCAACCGATTCGAGTCGGCTCGGTAAATTTAATTCTTGTTTTTCCACGCTTTATTAAGGTTTCGTTTGTAAAGTAGCGGGTTTTTAGGCTTCGTGTCAAATTACAGCGCGATTATAATTCGTCCGGGTTGATGACCGCGCCGATAAACGGCAAATTTCGATAACGCCCTGCAACATCGAGACCGTAACCGACGACGAATTTGTTCGGAATACGAAAGCCGCAGTAATCAATTATCAAGTCTTTTTTGATGCGCGGTTCGGGTTTGTCTAAAAGCGTGGCGATTTTTATCGAATTCGCTCCGCGCGAATCTAAAATTTCCAAAAGCCGAAACAAAGTCAATCCCGTGTCAACGATGTCCTCGCAGATAATCACGTCTTTGCCGCGAATCGGATTCGTCAAATCCTTCAAAATTTCGACATCGCCGGAGGAAATTTTTTCGTCTTTATAGCTCGAAACCGCCATAAAATCTATCGAAAGTTTCAAATCAATCTGCCGAATTAAATCCGCCAGAAAAATACACGAGCCTTTCAAAATGCCGATCACGACCAAATCTTTAGCGGCGTAATCGCGGGCGATTTCCACGCCGAGTTCGCCGACACGCTGTTTGATTTGTTCGGCGGAATAAAAAATTTCTAAATTCGAGTCGGTAAATTCGGTTGTCATAAATTTGATTGAAACGCTTTTTGGAAATACTATTTGAGCAGAAGTGAAACGTCAAATAGCCGAAAAGAAATTTAACGGGATGAACGGATTATTCAGGATTTTTGTGCTTTGATCCTGAATATCCCGTTCATCCTGTTAAAGTAATTCTATGTCAGAAAACAGTCAAGAAACCCGCGACCGCGTGCGCGAACTCGTCAGACAGGTTTTGGCGACCGTGCCGACCGAAGACGAAAAAATTGAGTCGCCGAAGAACTTCCCGCAGCGCGTCGTCGTCAATTCCTTAAAAGACGAAATCGGCAAAACATTCGACCGCGACGAGTCGGCGAAAAGTTTGATTACCGAAGACGATTTGCGCGGATTGGATTCGGGAGCGAAGCTGCAAATCGCCGACAACGCGAAATTTACGCCGCTCGCCGCTGATATTATTCGAGAGAAAGGTATCGTTCTAATCGTAAAATCAACGCGCCGCGGCTCGACCAGCGTAAAGTCAATCGCTCTGGGTTGCGATCACGGCGGTTTTGATTTCAAGGAAAATTTAAAAGTTCACCTCGAAAAATCGGGCTTTCAAGTCCGCGATTTCGGCACGAATTCAAAAGACGCAGTTGATTACCCGGACTTTGCCCACACCGTCGCCCGTGCCGTTTCAGAAAAATCGGCTGATGTCGGAATCATCATTGACGGAGCGGGAATCGGCTCGGCGATGACGGCGAACAAAGTTCCGCACGTCCGCGCCGCCGCCTGTTACTCGACGCAGTTGGCGACAAATTCCCGCGAACACAACGGCGCGAATGTCTTAACTTTGGGCAGCGGGCAAAACAGTTTTGACGAAGTAAAGTCAATCGTCGAAGCGTTTCTGACGACCGATTTGACCGAAGACCGCCACAAAAAGCGCGTCGGGAAAATTGAAAATATCGAGCGCCAATACAAAAGGTAGAATTCAAAAGCAAACAAGCGTAAAATGAGCGAGAGGAAAAATTTATGTCGCAGAGGAATCCTGAAATTGCCGCGCCGACTGTCCGCAACGCGCCGCCGTTCGTCAACCAAAAAATAACCTACGGAGAATTTCTACGCCGATACGACGGGCAATACGCGGAATATGTTGATGGAGAAGTGATAAAATCTATGTCGGTAACGCAAAGACACGATTTTTTGACTAATTTTCTAATGACTGCTCTGACGTTTTATGTTTCGACCAAAAACTTAGGCAGAATTTGCGGCGAACCTTATCAGATGAAAATGTTGATAGACGACAAAATAAAAGGACGCGAGCCGGATATTTTCTTTGTCAAAACGGAAAACTTCGACCGCATCGGCGAGCAATTTTTTGACGGCGCGGCGGATTTGGTGATTGAAGTAATTTCGCCCGAAAGCGTGGTGCGCGATACGCAGGAAAAATTTGAAGAATACGAAACCGTCGGTGTCGAAGAATACTGGATTATTGACCCGAACCGGCGCACGGCGAACTTTTATAATTTGGACGAAAACGGAAAATATAAACTTCGCTATCCAACGGCGGAAGATGTATTTGAAAGCCGCGTGATCGAAGGACTCTGGATCAAAACCAATTGGCTCTGGCGGGACGAATTGCCGAATCTAATTGATATTTTGAAGGATTGGAAACTGGTTTAATGAAATGAATGTAGCAAACGGCAACTACGAAAAACTGGTCGAACAAATTACGGATTTGGTGTTGTCGAAACTCGACGGCGGCGCGGATTATTGTCCGTCGTTTTGCAGTTCGGATGTAAGGCGAATCGTTGACGCGGGCGCGTCGCGCATCGGTGTCGTGCTGGGCGATTCGGCGACGGCGCACGATTGGGCGAGTCTGGTTGATCACACGCTTTTGAAGCCCGAAGCGACTGAAAACGACATCAAGAAATTGTGTAACGAAGCCATCGAATTCGGTTTCGCGTCGGTTTGCGTCAATCCTTCGTGGGTGAAAAAAGCCGCCGAGTTTCTGCGCGGTTCAAGCGTTCCGGTTTGCACTGTAATCGGCTTTCCGTTGGGCGCAACACTTTCCGATGTCAAAGCGTTTGAAGCCAGACGCGCAATTTTTAACGGTGCGCGGGAAGTTGATATGGTGATAAATATCGGCGCGTTAAAATCCGGCGACGACTGCACGGTCGAAGACGATATTCGCGCCGTCGCGCTCGCCGCGCACGAAAACGGCGTGTTATTAAAGGTCATTATTGAAACCGCGCTGCTGACCGACGACGAAAAAGTTCGCGCTTGTCTGGCATCGAAAAACGCGGGCGCGGATTTCGTCAAAACCTCGACCGGATTTGCCAAAGGCGGCGCAACCGTCGAAGATGTCGCGTTGATGCGCCGCGTTGTCGGCGCGGATTTAGGTGTCAAAGCGTCGGGCGGTGTCAAAGGAATCGAAGATGCTCGCGCAATGTTTGCAGCCGGCGCAACCCGCATCGGCGCGTCGGTCGGCGTGAAAATCGCGCAGGAAGCCAGCGGTGTCAAATCGAACATCGTCGCGGGAAGTTATTGATTGGAAAAATGCGGAAACCCGCACGAAGTAAGGCTCTCTCTAATTGCGGCAAGCACAGCCTTACTTCATGCGGGTTTTCGCGTAAAAACTATTTTTTAAAAGCGATTCGCCTTACTTCCCGACGAAGTTATAAACGATAAAGCCGGTTGCTTTGACCGCTTGAGTTCCGACCAGAGTCGGTTTGAATTTCGATTTGCGGGCGGCATCTTCGGCGGCGGTACGCAGAAATTGATGTCCGTTAATTGCTTTGACGGAGGCAACTTCTCCCTTTTCGTCGAGCGTGATCTGAACCGTAACTTTTCCTTGAAGATTTAGTTGTTGAGCCGTTGCCGGATAGACCGGCGTAGCTAATTTGACCGCTAAACCGTTTAATTGTCCGAGTTCGACGACTTTTGGCGCGGCGGCGGTTTTCGGCGGCTCGACTTTCGCGGCGGCTTCCTGTTTTTTGGCTTCCTCGATTTTCGTCTGTTCCAATTTCAACTTTTCGGCTTTGGCTTGTTCGAGTTTCGTCTGTTCGTCCTGTAATCTTTTCAAAATGATTTTCGCCGATTCGTTGTTGCCGTCCAACTCCAAAACTTTTTGATAATCGCCGATAGCCTGTAGAGCGTTGCCTTTTTTCTCGTAAGATTCGCCGCGATTGAAATACGCCATCGCTTCCTTCGGGTTAAGTTCGATGACCTTATTGTAGTCCTCAATCGCCAAATCGTAGCTTTTCTTGTTTGAATAAGCGCGTCCGCGATTCAAGTAAACCGAAGCGTCCGCCGGATTCAACTTAATCGCTTCGTTAAAATCGTTGACGGCGGAATCATACTCGCCTTTGACGATGCTTTCGTTCGCCCGTTTTTGATAAAACGCGAAATCCGGCGGTTTCGGCGCGGCGGGTGCTGCCGTCGGCGGAGCGGTTTTAGAAACGCCCGCTGCGCTCGTTTTCAAACCGCTTTTCTTAATCGCTTCAATCAGATCATCGTTCGCGCCCGTATTCTGAAGCTCGGTTTCGATTTCCGGTGAAGACGTGAACGTAATGCCGCGCACTTTAACGGCATCGCTCAGAAGTTTATTGCGCTCGGCAATCGTCACTTTTTTTGACCGTAAGCCGATTAGAATATCGGCTAAACTGAGTTGCGCCGACTGTTGCGCCTGACCGATTTGACAGACGAACAAAAGCGAAAGTAACAGCGATGTTACCGAAAAAATAGATAGAAGACGCGGATTAGACAGCTTGATTCGGGAAAGAAAAAGGGGATTCATATTTTTATTTTCGATTTTTTGCCAGATCAACTTTGTTTTTCAACCTTCTGAAAACCTTAAATTCCGAACGATAAAATTATTTGTCGGCAACTCGCTTAGTTTCCGATCAGGTCGTCAACCGTTACCGCTTTCTTCTGATTAGCCGATGCTTTGGTCGGCGGCGCGGCGGCAACCGGCTTGACGGCTTTCGGGATCGCTGTCGGCGGCGCGGCTTTAGTTTTAGGTACGTTTTGACTGACGGCTGGCGCAACGGAATTCGGCAGCATCGCCGTCGTTTCGGAGATTTTTTCGACTGAAACGCCCGATGGCGCGGCGGTCGGCGCGTCCGGCGTAACTTTTTCAGCCATCACCGATGACGAGTCAACAGTCGGTTTTTTTGCTTCCGCCGCGTTCGACGACCGCATAAACAATATGCCCGCTATGATGCCGGCGACGACCAGCACCGCCAAGCCCGCGACCGGCATTATCCAGGAGGATTTCGGCGGCGGCACGTCGGAGAACAGACTTTGCGGCTCGTCGTAAATGCCGTTGGATTTATTCGAGTTCGATTGACCGCCGTTCTCCGGCAGTTTCGCGAATTTGGGAGTTACCGACGCAGATTTTACGGCGATTTTTTGGCTTTCCGACAAACGCTTTTCGGCTTCGACGGCGCGTTTTTCGGCTTCGATTCGCTGTGCTTCGGCTTCTTTTAACTGGCGTTCGATCAACTCCGCCTGTTGTTTGCGTTCCGCTTCGACGCGCTGGCGTTCCTGTTCGACGATTCGCCGTTCCTGTTCCAGACGCTTTTCTTCGACTAGAAATGATTCGCGGGCGGCGGCGGCTTCTTGTTTCCTGGCTTCTTCCGCCGTTCGTTCCTTCGATTTTTTAACCGCTGTCTGCAACGCCTGGCGCATTTGCATTGCCGTCTCGAAACGGTTTTCGCGCTCGACTTCCATCGCCCTCGATAAAATTTCGGAAATCTCTTTCGGAACGCTGGCATTAGCCTGATGAGCGGGTAGCAGCGGATCGGCGTTTTCAGTCCAGCCTTTGAGGGTTCGCTCCAGTGCATTCATCGGAATCTGCGCCGTCATCAAATGGTAAATAGTCGCGCCAAGCGCGTAAATGTCGCTTCGCGCATCAATCGGCTGCTTTAAAATCTTTTTGAGACGCTCGCCGTGATTATCGGTTAACTTTTTCTTTGAGGTTTCGTCGGCGACGCGAACGATTTGTTCGAGCGGCAAATAATTCAGAATAGCGGCGGAAGAATGCGTTTTTACCGTCATACTCGCTTCCGCATCGGCGTTATTGGCAATGTTAAAACCGAGCAGTTTGATTTTTCCGCGCGAAGTCAGTTTGACGTTTGCCGGATTGATGTCGCGGTGAACGATGGAAGGCGTAATCGTGTGCAGATAATCGAGCGTATCAAGCAACTGGTCAGCCCAATCGGTGATCTCCGAAAGCGGAACCGAATCTTTGCCCTTCGTCAGTATTTCGCTGACATCATCGCCGTCAACCAATTCCATTATCAGATAATGACGATCAACTTCGGCAAAATAACCGCGCACCTGCGGCAGCGATTCGTGTTTGACCTTCGCCAGAATTTTGGCTTGATTGGCAAAATCGTGTTTGATTTTTTCCCGCAGAGAGATGTTGGAAACCTTTTCCAAATCAATCAGAATTTCTTTCAGCGCAACATTCGTTTCGCGCTCGCTGTCGTAAGCCTCGTAAACCGCACCAGCCGCACCTTGACCGAGCGGTTGAATAATGCGGTAACGTCCTCTCAGAACTTTATTGTTAGCCAACATAATAATTGTATTTTTTTGAAATTTTCGAGTTTCCGGCGGAGTCGGCATTTTTGCCGTCTGACACATTATAGCGCAACTTTGTAAAAAATGGAATAAGTTTGTTGTTGGTTTTTTAACAAAATTTTGCAGCAAGTATTCTACTTTAACTATCGCCGTTTAATTGCGGATATGGTTTTCTTTAGGGAATTTATGGTTGTGCCGGTGCGAGTCGTTAAGTTAAAAAGACTGAAGAAAATTTCAACTTTCGACGAAAAACTTCGAGAGCCGAAACATTTAATTCTTTATATTTAGCCTTCGACTTTTCTGAGAGCGTGTTTGGAAATTCAATTCTCTAACTTGACGTGCTTGAGCATTACGCTGACCATCGCCAAATAGATCCACGCTTCCGATGTTTGACAATCTCTT
>JAYVGL010000072.1:0-2748 GCA_043772175.1 Pyrinomonadaceae bacterium
AACATCCGAAACCGCCTGCAAATCCGTCACGGTCATAATCGGATTGGTCGGCGTTTCGACGAAAACCATTTTCGTATTCGATTTAAACGCCCGTTCGACATTCGTTACCTCCGAAGTGTCAACGTAATCAAATTCGATGCCGTAGTTCGATAAAATTTTGCTGAACAGGCGATAAGTTCCGCCGTAAGTGTTGTCGCCGACGATCACGTGATCGCCCGCCTTGACGAGCTTTAAAACCGCGTCGGTCGCTGACATTCCCGAAGCAAAAGCGAAACCGTATTTCGCGCCTTCGAGCGCGGCGATATTTTTTTCCAGCGCGGATCGCGTCGGATTCTGCGTCCGCGCATATTCGTAGCCTTTGTGTTCGCCCAAAGCGTCCTGCGCGTAAGTCGAAGTTTGATAAATCGGGACGGAGACCGCGCCGGTCGCGCTGTCCGGTTCATTGCCCGCGTGAATTGCAATCGTTGAAAATCCCATAACCGATACGTTAGACGAATTTAGAAAAATAAGTGTTTTTTTTTGAGGATTTATCCAACAATAACCTTATTTTTACGAGAATTCATGGTAACTTGGGAAAAAGAAAAAAGCAAACATCAAGAGTTTGATCGCCTCGCCCCGGCAAGACAAACAATTTTAACCGCAGACAGCATTTGTCAATTACGTCGGCAATTTAATTTTCCCAATCGCCGAAAACCGCTAAGTCCGCCCGATAAAACGGATGCCGGATTTTCTCCGCCGCTAATCTGCGGAGCGCGGCGCGATGATAAACGAGATTTTGAATTAAAAACTAATCAAGTCGTCAGTGCGAATTTGCAGGCGGCGAGATGGCAATCGAATGTGTCGCCGAGACGCGAAAAACTTTGCAGACTGCAGATCGAAACCGTCGAAATCGCCGAATCCTTCGCGGCGCAATACAAAATTTTAGACGCAGGTGCAGTTGCCGGATTAAGAAAAATCGAAACCGCCGCGCCGCCTTCGCCGCTCGTGCGCGGTATCGGTTACGCGGCGGAACGACTATTGACCGAGAGCCGCGCAAGAATTTCAAAAAGAAATCAACAAAAATCCGCGCAGAAACTAAAAAGCCTGATTGTCAAAAACTCGCAACGCTGACGATCAAAGCCGACTTTTTCACTTTGTCGTCAGCTGCAAGCCATCGTGAGTCCGATGCTCGAAATTTAAGGCGAACATCGAATTCAGATTATTCGCAACAAAGCACACCGTTTTGTCGGGTGAAAATCGAGTAAATTATTTTATTTGAAAATAACTCTTTCAAATAATTGAAAAATAGATAAAAATAGTAGAGAAGTTTTTCCAAATCAAAAAAACCAGAGAGAATACAAATGCTACCAAAAGAAGCTGATGAAGCACTCGCGCCTTCGGAAAGGCGGCTCTCAGACCGTAAAAAGTTGATTATCGACGTGAATTACGAAGGCGGCGACGGAACCGGCATTGCGAATACGCGCGACATCGGCATCGGCGGTTTGTATATGATTACCAACGCGCCGCTTGACATCGGAACACCGCTTTTTATGCGGATGAGCATCGGCGGCGAAGAACTAGGCTTGGACGGCGTAGTCACTTACACCGACCCGAATCACGGTGTCGGCATTCGCTTTCAAGCCGTTTCGGAAAAAAACGAAGCCATTCTCAAACGCGAATTACATCTTGAATAATGGTCAATGGTGAATGGTAAATTAAGAAATTAAACCTATCCATTGACCATTGACCATTCACCGTTAAAATTATGTTTGACCAATACACGCTCGGCATCGAAGAGGAATTTCAGATCGTTGATCCGATTAACCGCGAGTTAAAATCGCACGTTTCGGAGATTCTCGAAGAAGGCAAGCTGATTCTCGGCGAAAAATTGAAGCCGGAAATGATTCAGTCAATGATTGAAGTCGGCACGGGAATTTGCCACAACATCCAGGAAGCGCGGGAAGATTTGACTCGTCTGCGCTGCATTATCTCGATGCTCGCCCGCAAGAAGGGAATGGAAATCGTCGCCGCTTCGACGCATCCGTTTTCGCACTGGGGCGATCAGGAAATTTTCGACGACGAGCGATACACGTTTCTCGTCGAAGAATTGCAGATGGTCGCCCGCAGTCTTTTAATTTTCGGGCTGCACGTTCACGTCGGCATCGCCGACAAAGACCGGCAGATTCATCTGATGAACGCCGCCCGTTATTTTTTGCCGCACGTTCTGGCGATGACGACTTCTTCACCGTTCTGGCTCGGACACAATACGGGTTTGAAATCGTATCGCTCGGAAGTTTTCAAAAAATTTCCGCGCACCGACATTCCCGATCATTTCGACAATTATCAATCTTACGAGCGATACGTTGACACGCTCGTTAAAATGAACTGCATTGACAATGCCAAAAAGATTTACTGGGACATTCGCCCGCACCCGTTTTTCCCGACGCTCGAATTCCGCATCTGCGACATCCCGACTAGAGTTGACGACACCATCGCCGTCGCCGCACTGTTTCAGGCGATTATCGCCAAACTCAACCGGATGATGGATAAAAACTGGGGTTTTCGACTTTATCGCCGGATGTATATTCAGGAAAACAAATGGCGGGCGGTGCGCTGGGGGTTAGACGGAAAACTGTTGGATTTAGGCAAGCAGAAAGAAGTTCCTACGAAAGATTTGATCCGGGAGCTGCTCGATTTCGTTGACGATGTTTTAGACGATTTGGGTTCGCGCCACGAAGTCGAGCATATTCACACGATTCTCGAACGCGG
>JAYVGL010000073.1:0-6641 GCA_043772175.1 Pyrinomonadaceae bacterium
AACTGGATTTTATCAAAACGCGAATACCCGCTCGCGCCGATGGCGGACGAGGTTTTGAAGATATTTTTCGGCGGAGTGATTAAGTAGTTCAAGGTTCAAAGTTTAGACCTTGAACCTTGAACTTTGAACTTTGAACCCAAAGCAATGCAGAGCAAAACGGAAAATCAAACGAAGCAGCAAACGGTCAAGCGCGTTCCGCTTTACGCGGGTGAGCCGCAGACGCTTTGTGAACTGTTTTTGCAGGCGGCGGCAAAGCACAGCCGCGCCGATGCCTTGAATTACAAAAAAGACGGCGAGTGGCGTTCGATTTCTTCTGTCGAAATGATTTCCCGCAGCGAGAATATCGCGCTCGGATTATACGCGCTCGGACTGCGAAAAGATGACAAAGCCGCGCTGCTCGCCGCCAATTGCCCGGAATGGACTTTGACCGACGCGGGCTGTCAATTTTCGGGCATCGTTGACGTGCCGATTTATACGACGCTCGCGCCGTCGGCGGTCGAATATATTATCAAAGATTCGGGCGCGAAAGTTGTTTTCCTGCAAAACATCAAAAATTACGAACGGCTCAAAAGTGTTTTGTTCGACTGCCCGACAATTGAAAAGGTGATTTTGTTTGAATATGAAACCGGCGAAGCTGAAAATGTTATTTCGCTCGAAGATTTGGAGAAATCCGGCGCGGAACTGAAAGCGGAAAAGCCGTCTCTGATAAAGGATTTAATCAACGCCGTCGAGCCTTCGGATGTCGCCACTTTGATTTACACTTCGGGAACGACCGGAGAGCCGAAAGGCGTGATGCTGTCGCACACGAATATCGTTTCCAACACTTTGGACGCGGGCGCGGAACACACTTTTTCGCCGCACGACAAACCGCTTTCGGTTCTGCCTTTGTCGCACGTTTTCGAGCGCACGGGAATGTATCTTTACATTTTGAGCGGAATGGCGATTTACTACGCCGAATCAATCGAGAAAGTCGCGGACAATCTGGGCGAAGTCAAACCGACCTTGTTTGTCGGTGTGCCGCGAATTTTTGAAAAGGTTTATGCCAAAGCGCGAACGCGGGCGGCGCAGGCGAGTCCGTGGAAGGAAAAAGTTTTCGATTTGGCGATTGCCGTCGGTAAGGAATACGCGCTTTTGATCGAGCAGAAAAAGCCGATTCCGCGACTTTTGGCGATTAAACACAGCATCGCCGACAAACTCGTTTTCTCGAAAATGCGGCAGTTTTTCGGCGGCAATTTGAGTTTCTGCATTTCGGGCGGCGCGGCACTCTCCGAAGATATTTATTTGATTTTTACCGGCGCGGGCATTGCGATTATGCAGGGCTACGGTTTGACGGAAACTTCGCCCGTTATCTCGTCGAATACGGGAATGAACGCCAGACTCGGAACGGTCGGCAAACCGATTCGCAACGTCGAAATGCGGCTGGCAGCGGACGGCGAAATCGAGGTTTCGGGAGCAAATATAATGCTCGGTTATTACAACAAGCCGGAAGCCACCCGCGAAGTTTTCACCGACGACGGCTGGTTTAAAACCGGCGACATCGGGACGATTGACGCAGACGGTTTTTTGAAAATCACCGACCGCAAAAAAGAGCTTTTTAAAACTTCGGGCGGCAAATATATCGCGCCGTCGCCGATTGAACAGATGATTTCGGCATCGCGTTTCGTCAATCAGGTCGTGTTAATCGGCAACAACCAAAAGTTCCCTGCCGCGCTGATTATCCCGAATTTCGAGCAACTTGAAAATTACGCGAAAATCAATAATTTACCGATCAAGTCGCTTGCCGAATTTTGTCAAAGCGCGGATATTATCAAACTCATCGAACAGGAAATTGACGAACTGACCAAAACTCTTTCGTCGTATGAACGGGTCAAACGAATCGCTCTGCTCGAAAAAGAATTGTCGGTCGAAGGCGGCGAACTTACGCCGACGCTCAAAGTCAAACGCCGCGTCGTCAACGAAAAATATCAAGATGTCATCGAAAAAATCTACACGGATGCGAAAGGATTCAATCGAAAATAAAGTGAAGTTGTCGTAGAATAAAGGATAAACTTAAATTGAAAATTTAAATTTCTATGGCAGTTTTTCAGTCTCTCCGCAATTTTTTCTTTGTGCCGACGGTCGAGTTTGAGCCGGAGATAATCATACCTGCGTCGGAGACGGTTTATGAAATCCGCCCGCTGACCGAAAAACAAATTAAGGAAGTTTTAAAACTGAATCTGCGCTGTTTCAAAGCAGGCGAAAATTACACCAAATACACTTTTTCCTATCTTTTGAATGAGCCGAATACACTGAGTTATCGCCTGGTTACGCCGACCGAACAGATGGTCGCGTTCGTCTTCGTAATGACGAACACCGACGGCACGGGACACATCACGACCATCGGCGTTGCGCCCGAACACCGGCGGCGCGGACTGGCGAATAAACTTCTGCGGCACACCGAAGAAGCGTTGCGAAAACGAAATATCAATACCGTAATGCTCGAAGTCCGCGTCGGCAATTTATCGGCGCAAAATCTCTACCGCGAATCCGGCTACGCGATTGTGCAGCGACTCAAAAGTTATTACAACAACGGCGAAGACGGATTTTTGATGGTTAAATCTTTACAGGACTCAAGATTCAGGATTTAAGATTCAGGATTCAAGACTGACAAACAGGCGCAATCCTGAATCTTGAATCTTAAATCCTGAATCTTAAATCCTGAATCCTGAATCTAATGCTTCCCAAAATCTACCCGATTACCGACACGCGGATTTCTAAAATCTCGCTTGCCGCGCAAGTTGAAAGATTGATTGACGGCGGCGCGGCGTTTATTCAATTGCGCGAAAAATATGCTTCGCCGCGAGATTTCTATGAAGCGGCGAAAGCGGCGTTGGCGATTGCCCGCAAGCGCGATGTCAAAATTATTATCAACGACCGCGTGGACATCGCGCTTGCGCTTAAAGCCGACGGCGTTCATCTCGGACAGGACGATCTGCCGCCGGAATGTGCGCGGCGAATTTTAGGCGAAAAGGCGATCATCGGATTTTCGACGCACAATTTCGAACAAGCTGCCGCCGCCCTCAAAAAGCCGATTGACTACCTGGCGTTCGGTCCGGTTTTTGCCACGCAGACTAAAGAAAATCCTGACCCGACGGTCGGCATCGAAAACCTGAAAAAGGTCCGCAAAATCATCGAAAACTTTCCGCTCGTCGCCATCGGCGGCATCACTTCCGAGAATTTTCTGGAAGTTTGGCAAGCCGGCGCGGATTCAGTCGCTGTCATCAGCGATCTGATTTCCGAGTCGGATGGAATCACCGAAAAGATGCGATTTTTCTTGAATCTATAAACGATGGTGGAAAATAATGTTTAGCGATGTAAAAAAATGGCTTGCATTTTTACCGTTGTTTGCGTCAAAATAGAAGTTGCCTGAGCGGACTGACCGAAACCGTTCACCGCCGAAAATCTTTAGCCTACCTGTTTCAATTTTTCTCAAGGAGTAATCCAACCAATGAGTTTGCTTGATGTCGCCCCAATTATAGAGCAAATGCTGCTTATTTCCGATAACGTCAGCGATCTGAATTTTTCGACCGGACAAAAACCGCAAGTGGAAATCAGCGGCAGTCTCTACACCGCTTCGCCGCTCGGTTTGGGAAAACTGTCGGCGTTTCAAACCGAAATGATTGCGATGGCGATTTTGCGCGATAACCCGGAAGCCGCTTCGCAATTGGCGCGGTTCGGCACGGCGGATTTGAGTTACAGTTTGCCTTCGCGGTGTCGTTTTCGCGTTAATATCTTTCAGCAGCGCGGATCGTTTTCCATCGTGATGCGCGTTATTCCTTTTGAAACGCCGACTTTTGAATCGCTTAATTTACCGCAGCAGCTTGCCGATATGTGCGAGCTTCGCAACGGTGTCGTGCTGGTTACGGGTCCGACCGGTTCGGGCAAAAGTTCGACGCTCGCCGCCGTTATTGACCGAATTAACGAGACGAAAGCCTATCACATCGTGACCATCGAAGACCCGATAGAATTTTTGCACAATCACAAAAAATCCACGATCAATCAGCGCGAAGTCGGTTCGGACACGAAAAACTTCAGTTCAGCTTTACGCGCCGCGCTTCGGCAAGCTCCGAAAGTTATTTTGGTCGGCGAAATGCGCGATTTGGAAACGACGGAAATCGCCCTTGAAGCGGCGGAAACGGGACATCTTGTTTTATCAACTCTGCACACGATTGACGCGGCGAAAACGGTTGACCGGATTATCGGGATGTATCCGAAAAACGAAGAAAAAATTATCAGAACGCGGCTCGCGCAGACTTTTCGCTGCATTGTTTCACAGCGTTTGATTCCGAAAGCGAGCGGCAAAGGGCGCGTCGCGGCGGTCGAAATTCTCAAGTCCAACCAGCGAACCCGCGAATATATCGAGAAAGGCGAAGAAAACGGCAAATCGCTGCTCGACGCGATGCGCGACGGCGAGATTGACGGGATGCAGGATTTCGACACGGTGATTCGCCGTTTGATCGAAAGTGAAACCATCACGCTCGAAGACGGGCTTTCGTTTGCGACCAATCAAAACAATCTTTTATTGCAACTGCGCGGTCTGGCTTCGACCGAAGACTTCCACAACGCCCCGCCGCCGCAGAAGGCGCAAACCGCCGCCGCCTCGACACTGCCGCCGTCTCCGCGTTCGACGGATTCGGTTTTAAGTATGATCGAATAATTCCGGTCATCATTTGGCAGTCAAAAAAAACTGATAACCGATAACTGATAACTGAAGAATATGATAATACGCTGCGATAATTGCTCGGTTTCACTACAACTCGACGAAGGAAAAATTCCGAACACGAACTTCACGGTGCGGTGTCCGCGCTGCCAGAATTTGATTCGCGTTGCGCCGGGCGCGAAAAACGCTTCGCCCGTTCAGCAGCTGCAGGCAAATCCGCCCGCGCCCGCCGTCAGCGAAAATACGCAGGAATTTGCGGCGAAGGAAAACGAGTTTCAAATCAATTCGGCGATGCGTTCCCTGCTGGCGGCTTTGCAGACGGAAAACAAGGTCGTTGATCTGGACGACGAAAAAGGCGAAAAGCCGCGCCGCGCTCTTTTGTGTTTGGGCGAAAAGCGCGATGCCGTCGCCAAAACTTTGGTTGATGCCGGATTTAAGGTTTATTTGGCGGAAACGCCCGCGCAAGCCAACGAACGATTGCGCGAAGGCAAAACGGAAATTCTCGTTTTCTCGCCGGATTTTGCGGCGGAATTCGGCGGCGCGTCCATCGTTCAGCAGAAAGTCAACACGATGGTCGCGGCGGAAAGAAGACGCTTGTTTTTCGTCACCATCGAAGACGGCGGCACGACTCTGAGCGCGCACGACGCTTTTCTGCGAAACTTGAATTTAATCGTTAACTCCAACGATGTCAGCCAGTTTCCGTTAATCTTAAATCGTGCGCTGCGCGATTTTAACGAGATTTATCGCCATTACAACGAAGCGGCGGGAATGATCGCGGTTTAACAAAACAAATCCGAAAAGTAAGATAAAAGCGAACGGCAAATTAGATTTGTTGTTCGCTTTTTTGCGGTCGTTTTCATTTGCGCCGATTCTCGAAAGTAACGGAAAAAATGCTAACATCTTAATCAAATCTTTTTTATTAGAAGGTAATTATGAAGTTTTCAGCGATATTTTGTTTAATTTTCGTTTTGTCGGTCTCGATTGTTAGAGCGCACGACTCGTTTCAGACGGAACCCGGTTTATTTGATTTTCAGCCGACATTTGCCGTTTTGCAAAAGGATGTTTTGACGGTCGAAGGTGAAAAGCATTTCAAAAACGTCAAGCAATTATCGTTCGGCGGTGAGAACGCCGAAGCGTATTTTTCGTTTGACGGCAAACAGTTGGTTTTCCAGTCGAAGCGCGACGGGCGCGGCTGCGACCAGATTTATTCGATGAACACCGACGGCTCAAACGTCAAAATGGTTTCCAACGGCGAAGGGCGCACGACCTGTTCGTATTTCTTCAAAGGCGGCAAAAAAGTCCTCTACGCTTCGACTTTGAGCGGCGGCAAAGACTGCCCGCCGCCCGCCGATTATTCCAAAGGCTACGTCTGGGCGATTTATCCAGAATACGACGTTTACACTTCCACGCCCGACGGTAAAGACATCAAAAAATTAACCGATTCCAAAGGCTACGACGCGGAAGCAACCATTTCGCCGGATGGCAAAAAGATAATTTTCACGTCGGAGCGCGACGGCGATTTAGAGCTTTATTCGATGGACAAAAACGGCAAAAACGTCAAGCGTCTGACTACGGAAGTCGGCTACGACGGCGGGGCGTTTTATTCGCCCGACTCGAAACAAATCGTCTATCGCGGCTCGCACCCGACAACCGAAGCCGAAACTAAAAAATACAAAGATTTACTCGCGCAGCATTTAATCGTCCCGACGACGTTTGAAGTTTGGACGATGAACGCCGACGGCTCACACAAACGCCAAATTACCAAATTAAACGCCGCCTCGTTCGCCCCGTTCTTCACGCCCGACGGCAAGCGGATAATTTTCTGCACCAACTATTTTGCCGCCGACGAACGCAAGCGCAATTTCGATTTAGCCGTGATAAATGTTGACGGCACGAATTTGGAACGAGTTACTTTCAACGAATCTTTCGACGGCTTTCCGAT
>JAYVGL010000074.1:0-7366 GCA_043772175.1 Pyrinomonadaceae bacterium
GCGATAATATACGAAGTTTTGATTTGCAGCCCGATGATCGTGTCGGTCGCCGCGAAAATTCGCGTTACGGCGGACAGATTTTTGCCGTAGAATTTTACGGAAAACGGTTCGCTCGGAACTTTCACGGAAAACGCTCCTTCCGCGTCGGTTTTCGCTGTGATTTTCCCGTCGGACGTTTCGACCTCGATGCTGACATCGGGAATCAACTCGAATTGCTGAGTCAAAACCGTGCCGGAAAACGTCCGCGTATTTTGGGCGAGAACATTAGCCGCACAAAAAATTCCGCAGACAAAAATCAAGAAAACCGTGTAAAAATTTCGTTTCATATATTTAAATGCTTACTCTGAAGTTGTCGGTATTGCTATATTAGTAACACAGAACGCCAAGAAGTAACATCATATATTTCGCCAAAATTCTTAATATGGTTTCAGCCTTAATCTAATAATTTATAGCTGGAAGATAAAATGAACAGACGCTGGAAAAGTCATTACGGGCAATCATAGAATTACGCAACGCAAGTGCTGATACGCCTTTTTCTCGAAAAATGTGAGAAGATTTTTCCCGCCGAATCTATTCATAGCCGTTCGGGTGCGCTTCGTGCCATTGCCACGCGCTTTCGATAATTTTTTCGATTTCCGGGAACTGCGGATTCCAGCCTAAAATTTCACGCGCTTTTTTGGCATCGGCGACCAGACGCGATGGGTCGCCTGCGCGACGCGGCGCAATCTGCGCTTCGATATTTACGCCGGTAATTTTCCGCGCCGCTTCGATGACCTCTTTGACCGAATAACCGCCGCCGTTGCCCAAATTGATAAATTCCGAATCGCCGCCGTTTCGCAAATGCTTCAACGCGAGCAAATGCGCCTGGCTCAAGTCGGCAATGTGAATATAATCCCGGATCGCCGAGCCGTCGGGTGTCGGATAATCGTCGCCGAAAATCGCTATCGAGTCGCGTTTGCCCTGCGCGGTAAATAAAATCAGCGGAATCAGATGTGTTTCCGGCGTGTGATCTTCGCCGCAATCGCCGCTCGCGCCGCAAGCGTTGAAATAGCGCAGCGCGACGTATTTCAAATCATAAGCCGCGTCGTAATCAATCAGAGCGCGTTCGACCATAAATTTCGACCAGCCGTATGGACTCGTCGGAAATTGCGGATGTTTTTCGTCAATCGGAACGTATTGCGGCTCGCCGTAGGTGGCGCAGGTTGAGGAAAAAATAAATTTTTTGACGTTGTTTTTAATCAAAACGGCGAGCAGTTTCAAAGTCTGCACGAAATTATTTTCGTAATAAATTTGCGGCTTTTCGACCGACTCGCCGACGAAGGCGAACGCCGAAAAGTGCATACACGCTTCGATTTCGTGTTCGTCGAGAATTTTTTGAACGAGCGTTTCGTCGCCGATGTCGCCTTCGTAAAACGGCACGGACGAATTAACCGCCCGCCGATGCCCGTAAACCAGATTGTCCAAAACCACAACCGTTTCGCCTTTGCCGCGTAAATCTTCGACCGCCGCGCTGCCGATATAACCTGCGCCGCCCGTTACTAAAATTGCCATATTTTTTATTTTAACCGAAACTGCCGACGATCTTTCGCCTGCTAAACAACAATTTTCGGAAGCGGCGACGGAACCGATTTTCAATCGTCAAACCGCTTGTCCGGCAGCAAAGCCGGACGACCAAGCCCACTGAAAATTGTAACCGCCGAGCCAGCCCGTAACGTCAATTATTTCACCGATAAAGTATAAATTTTCAACTTTTTTTGTCGCCATCGTCTGCGACGAAAGTTCCTTCGTATCAATGCCGCCAAGCGTAACTTCAGCTTTGTCGTAGCCTTCCGTGCCGCTGAACTTCATCTGCCATTCGTTCAATTTTTCGCCGATATTTTCAATGTCTTTGTTGCTCAGTTGATTGAGCGGTTTGTTCGGTAAATTTTCGACGGCGTAAGTTTCGGCGAAACGGTTCGGCAGAATGCGGCTCAAAAAATTATCGAGATTTTGTTTGCTTTCACGATTCTTTTCCAGAAGATCGGCAACGTCCGCCGCCGGCGACAAATCAATCGAAATAGTTTTTTCCTTTTCCCAGTAATTTGAAATCTGCAAAATCGCCGGACCGGAAAGTCCGCGATGCGTGAACAAAATGTTTTCACGAAACGAATACCCTCCGCACGAAACATTCGCTTCGACCGAAACGCCCGCCAGTTTTTTGAAATTTTGCGCTGCATTTGCCGAAACGAGCGCGACCAATGAAGCCCGCGTTTCGACGGTTTTCAAATTGAATTGTTTCGCAATGCGATACCCGAAATCCGTCGCGCCGATTTTCGGAAACGAAAGTCCGCCGGTCGCAATCACCAAACTTTCGCACGTGAAATTTCCCTGACTCGTTCCGACTTCAAACGAGTCGTTTTTCTCGACACTTTTAATCGAACAAGCGGTGCAGATTTCGACCCGCGCTTTCCGGCATTCCGTTAAAAGCATCTCGACGATCCGCCGCGCCGATTCCTTGCAGAAAAGCTGTCCGAGTTTTTTTTCGTAGTATTCGATGCGGTATTTGACGACGAGTTCAAGAAAATCCTGCGGCGTGTATCGCGCCAGAGCCGATTTGCAAAAATGCGGATTACGGGAAATAAAATTTTCCGCTTTGACTTCGCGGTTAGTGAAATTACAGCGTCCGCCGCCGGAAACCAAAATTTTGCGCCCGACCTGTGCGTTATGTTCAAGAACTAAAACTCTGCGCCCGCGTTTTCCGGCTTCTATGGCGCAAAAAAGTCCTGCCGCGCCTGCGCCGATGATGATAACGTCGAACTTCATTTTAAGTTAAATAGCGGCTTTGCAGAATGTTGATGTGGTGTCGAACGTGTCCGACCATTATATAAGCCAGAGCGGAGACCGAGACCGTCGCGCCGCTCGCCGTGCCGGTGCGCCGCCACATTTCTCCTGTTAAATTTTTGAAAAGTAGAACGTTAGATCGGCGAAGCAGGGATAATTCTTCGAGCGTGTCGGCGAGTGTGATATTGGAGAAATCGCTGTGCGCCACGTAAAAATTTTCTTCAAAACCCGCCAGCGGAGTTTCGTCGCCGCGCGAAATTCGCAGGGCGCGATACGAAAAAACTCTCTCAGCGTCAACGAGGTGTCCGAGCATTTCTCGGACGCTCCATTTGCCGACGGCGTAACGGTAATTCTCTTTTTCTTCGGAAATACCGGCGAGCAATTCCCCTAAATCCGGCGGCTGTTTCTGCAAAGCCGAAATCACATCAGCCTCCTCAACCAGCGCAACGTAATCAGCGTAAAACTCGGCGTATTCGTTTTTTTCCGGGCGTGAATTCATCATCTAATCTTAACAGAATGATTCGCACTAAATAAAATTCAGTTGAAATTACAGGCGATAGCGTGGGCGGCTTTCAAGTCGGTTTCGATTTTCAGACGCATCTTTTCGTCGGCTTCCGGCAGAATACTGATGACGTTTGCTGCGTGTTTTTTGATGCATTTGCCTTTGCGATGTTTTTTCAACTCGTCGAAAATCGAGTCGGTCGCGCCGATACAGATAAGCGCGTGATGTGATTTTTTGCGTTTGTCCGTAATGCGTTTTGAAATAATATAAACCGCCGGAATCGCTTCAAAAGTTTCGTTCAGCGCAAACACTTTGAAGTCGTATCTATCCTTTTTCCCGCGAAAAACCGCCGAGCCAATTGGTTTCGCCTTTTTGTTTCTCGGCTTCACCAAGATCGGTGTTTTTATTTCTTCAATTTTGTTTTCAACGGCTTTAATCTGAACAATTTCCGGCTTTCTGATACTCACGACCGGCGCGACTGCTTGTTTTTTCGTTTTCGCCGAAACATTATTTGCCTTCGCGGAAACAATCGGTTGAGGTTTGGCTTTTTTCAGCGTTTGAATAGTCGGCAGCTTCCCCGGATGAGTTTTATTTTCAACGGCTTTGACTTTTTTAATCGTTTTAAATAATTCAAGTTTGCCAATTTCGTCAGTAACTTTAGCGTTACTTTTTTGGGGCGCGGCAATCGCTTTGAGTTTGCTGTCTGTCGGTTTAGCTTTTGTGGTCAGCGCAACGCTTTTCGGTTTCGCCGTTTCGATTGCCGTCTTTTTTGCGGCGTTTGTCGGCTGATTTTTTTTCGGCGCGGCTTTCACCGAACTTTTCGCAGCGGTCGGGATTTTCTTATCAACAATTCCGGTTTTGTTGCCGGCAGTTGAAGTAGGTTTTTGATTTTTCGACTTCTCTGATTTTGCGGAAATTATCGCTTCACTCTTCGTCGCTTTAGTTTTTGTGTTCTGTTGAAAACTAATCGGCTGACTATTTTTCCTAGCTGCTTTAACCGTCCTAACCTTTTCGATTTTGACTTTTAATTTAGGCGGTGCAATGATTTTGGCGACAGTTTTTTTAACCGTCGGCTTGACTGATTGGACGGGTTTTTGTGCCGCAGTCTTTTTTTCGGGTTTTGTTTCGAGTTTTTTCGAGGAAATAACCTCGCTCTTTTTCTCGACGGCGGCAACAGGCTTCAAAGAATTTTTGAGAACGGCTTTTCCGGCGAGCGGCGGCGATTTTACAAGCGGTTTTTTGCGGCTGACTGCGTGTTTCATATAACACAGTGTATTACAAATGAAACGTAAAAACAAAAGCGAAAAAAGGTTTTATTGCTCGGAAACTTCCTTAATGTGATTTAAAACACGCAGGTGAATACGGTGAATAATTTCGTCGGAAAACAGATTCCAATAAAAATCCGGTGCGATGTCGTGCGTGTAAAAAGTCGTGCCTTCGACCGCGGTTTTTCCGTCTTTTTTGTAAAGTCGAAACTGCCCGCGCTGCGATTTTATATACTCCAGATGCGCCGCCTGCAAATTATCATACGGACTTAACTCCGTCATCGGCGCGGGCTGTTCGGCGACATCGAACGCCAGCAAGTTCGGTTCCTGCCAAACCGTAATCGGTTCGACGAATGCGCCGGTATTGAAGTTACAGCGGCGAATCGCGCCGACACCCGCGCCTTCGATTTTGGCGTTAATCGGATATGCAAAGCCGAGCCGCAAAATTCCTTCGGGCGGCTTTTCGATTTCGGGAAAAGCGATGACGTTGCGCCAAACCGTTTCAATCGGCGCGTTGATTTCGACGGTTGAAACGACTTGATGCACGGTCGGCGCGGATTGGTGCGACGATTCAAAACTCAGCAGAAACGGCGTGAAAACTAAAAAAAGCAGCGGCGCGATGCCGATTGATTTTTTTCCGATGTCCCACGTCAGCATTCCCAGAAGCGATCCGAGAAACGCCAGACCGAACGCCAGCGGAAAAGCCATCGCCAGACAAATCGCGCCTTCGAGAGCAAAAACAAGAATCGGAATGCTGGTAAATAAAAGGACGAAAAAAGTGTTTGAAAGAACTTTGCCCATTCCCGTTTTGCCGTAAAGCGCATTCGAGAGAAATCCGAGGTGAACCGGAAGCAGCACAAAAACGAAAAACCCATACTGCTTAAAATAAATAACCGCCATTCCGACGGCGGCGAAGCCGGTCAATACGGGAACCGCCATCGCCAGCGTAAATCTTTGCCAATTATTTTCGGTTTCCATCATTTTTAGCGAATCTAAGTTCGAGAAATAAAAAGAAATCTTTGCTCGGACATCGGCAAAAGTTTTTCCTCGAACTTCACACCGTTTTTCTGCAGTGCGCCGCGTAGCGCATTTCCGCCGAAAAACAACAGGCTGCAGTTATCTGACCACTTTAAAATTTTCGGTAATTTCTGCGTAAATTTGTCGAGAGCGCGACACAAAACGTAAGAAACATCAGGCTTTGCGAGTTCCTCAAACTGCCGGTCGAGGATTTCGGCGCGGTCTTGCAGTTTGCACTCCGCCAAAACTTCCTCTAAAAATTTCGCTTTTTTCAACTTCGATTCGACGAGAACGCCGCGCAAATCTTTTCGCGCAATCAAAATCGGCACGGCAGGCAAACCCGCGCCGGTTCCGAGGTCGGCAAACCGGGCATTTTTCGGCAGAAATTTCTCGGCGTAAAGCGATTCTAAAACATGCCGAATGACAAAATTTTCAACCGGCGCGGGCGCGACCAAATGCAAAATTTCGTTGTATTTTCCGATGATTTCGTAAAATTTGGCGAGGTTGAAAATCTTCTCCGTCGAGAGTGAAACGCCGAACGCTTCCGCATTAATTTCAAAAGCGCGAATAAATTGTCGCCGCAAATCGTCCATCTTACTATTTATTTTACATTATGAGCATCGTGCCACTTGCGCCACTTTTCGGGAATTCCACGCCCGCCGTTTTCTTCCCGCGCTTTCAAAAGCTGATAATGTCGCTTTTGCAGAAGTTTGAGTTGGCGGATTTTTTCTGTTGGCGAGAGATTACGAGTGAACCGGGGAAAATTACCTTTGCGCCGGTTCAAATCTTTAATCACTTCTCTTTCAGAATCGATATTCATTTTTGTTTTGAAAGTTTCCAGAGAAAACGACTCAAAAGGAAACTGACAACGGCGGTAATAACGAAAATAAAATGTTGGGTTTTTCCAGCACCTTCCGGGTCAACTAAAGCAATAAACTCAAAAACCGTTGCCAACAGTCCAATCATAAAAATCAAAATTGCGAAGACGGCGATAGCAAAATCTTTCATAAAATTTATTGCTTTGATTTTGGACTCCATTTTTTAAAGTTTACATCAGGATATAAATTTCAAACCTTAAGCCCGCGTCAAACTGCGATATTTAATTCGGTGCGGCTGGTCGGCATCGTGTCCGAGACGGCGTTTTTTATCTTCTTCATATTCGGAATAATTGCCGTCGAAAAATTCGACTTTCGAGTCGCCTTCAAAAGCTAAAATATGCGTGGCGATTCTATCTAAAAACCAGCGGTCGTGGCTGATGACGACGGCGCAGCCCGCGAAGTTCTCTAACGCTTCTTCTAAAGCCCGCATCGTGTTGACATCCAAATCGTTGGTCGGTTCGTCGAGCAACAAAACATTCGCACCGGTTTTTAACATTTTCGCTAAATGAACGCGGTTGCGTTCGCCGCCGGAGAGTTGTCCGACGCGCTTCTGTTGGTCGCTGCCGGAGAAATTAAACCGCGAGACGTAAGCGCGGGAATTGACTTCGCGCTTCCCTAACTGCACCAAATCAAGCCCGTCGGAAATTTCTTCCCAGATTGTTTTGTCGGCATTCAGAGAATCGCGCGATTGGTCAACGTAGCCGAGTTTGACGTTATCGCCAACTCGAAAATCGCCGCTGTCGGGCGTTTCCTGTTTGGTAATCAAGCGAAACAAAGTCGTTTTGCCCGCGCCGTTCGCGCCGATCACGCCGACAATTCCGCCGCGCGGCAAGGAGAATTCCAGATTTTCAAACAAAACTTTGTCGTCGTAGCCTTTCGCCACG
>JAYVGL010000075.1:0-2823 GCA_043772175.1 Pyrinomonadaceae bacterium
CAATCGCAAAAAATAAAGGCACAAGCGCGAACCACGCCAGAAACCATAAATCGAAGTTCGGAAACGCGAGCGTCAGTGTAATCGCCGACGCGACGGCTAGCAGTGAGTTGACTAAAGACGGTAATTTCACTCTCGACAACGAAAACTTCATAGCCGACAGTTTAGCAAAAAAGCGGCGCGGCAAAAACAATTGGCTGATGTTTCAATTTGAAGGACTTTCAATCAAGCTGAACGGTCAGTTTGAAACGGTATGCAAAATTTGTCACAGCCGAATGACGAAATTTGTCAGTCAGAATCGGTAAACGCTTTTGTTAAGTCAATTTGAAACTTTTGCAGACAAATATGTAAGGTTTCGTCGCTTCACAATTAACGACGATCATCGGCTTCGCTAAACTGTTCAATCATTAAGGTTTAAAAGCAGGAGAGCCTAACCGTTTCCGGTTAGGCTCATAATTTAGGAAGGCAAACTGAAGGAACGCTCGGAAGGTGGTCAAGCGCAATAGCAAACTGCGCTCGGAGAAGGGTTGGCGGCGGGGTCTTATTAAAGTTTTATTTTTAACAAGCTAGCCGCTTTCTCTATTAGCACGTCTTGTGCCAGAAGGCGGATCAAACTTTCAAAGTGAACTGCTTCGAGTTCAAAACCTTGATAGAATATAGATGAAAATAAATCTTACGCTTGCGGTTCGATTCTTGATTCTTGAGAAATTTGTTTTTTTGGTCCCGAAATTTGAACCGCGAGTTACACTATTTGGAACATCGCTCGACCAAACGCTGTAAACCGAGAGCATCCTGACTCTCCGCGTCAACCGCCAGAGCCGACATCGAATAATTTTTCGCCTGTAAACAGTCGCCGCGCTGCAAGTAAATTTTGCCGAGTCCGACGTGCGCCGTAACCAGTTTGTTATCCCAGAACAATGCTGTTTTCAGGCTGCTGACCGCCTGCTCCAAATCGCCGCGCCGCAGGTGAATGTTGCCGAGCAAAAGATACGATTCGGCACTCATCGGCTCGCTCGCCAGTATTTTTCGCAGAACCGCCATCGCCTCGTCGTCGTTGCCGCCCGCGTAGAATGCTCGCGCCTGTGCCAGCAAGTTTTCGGTTTCGTTAACCGGCGCAGTTGTCGGTGCCGCCTGTCTTTTGATTAAAATGACGCTGACGAAATCTTTTCGCGCCGGTTGTTCGACGCGCAAATTGATGCCGTCGGCTTTGCCCGCTTTCCAGTCGGTTTCGAGTTTGGCGTAATCGTTCGGCTTAACGATTAAGAACCTCCGTGCTTGATTGTCAAAATCGGCGGCGGTCGCGTCATTCGTTTTTTCGAGAGCCTTTGCCAACAGAAAATATGATTCGCCGTCGCGCGGATTCGTCGCCAAAATCGGGCGCAAATAGTCGGCTGAATCTTTGTAGCCGTTACTCAAAAAGAGCGCGAAAGCGTAATTGAACCGCACGTTAACATCGTCCGGCGCAGATTCCGACGCTTTTTTCAAATATTCCAAACCTTCCTGTAAAAGTTTGTCGGCATTGCCTTTGTTTTTCTTTTCGGCGAGCGATGCTTGCACGGCGATTGCGCCTAAAGTGTTATAAACGCTCGTCAATTTCAAATCGTCCGCCAGTGGTCGCAAAACCGCCAAAGCCTGTTCATAATTTTTCTGCTGCCACTGAATCAATCCCGTATAAAACGCGGCTTCGGCGTATTGCGAACCTTCGGCGGGAACACGCGAAAAATAATCAATCGCCTCATTGGATTTATTTTGACCGCGAAACAAATGTCCGAGTTCGAGCGCGACATCGCTGTAGGTTCCGCCTTTCGTGCGTTCGTCTTCGGCGTAAATTCGCAGCGCGTTTTTGAAATAATTCTCCCGCGTCTGCGTATCCGTTTCCGAGGTTAATAAGCCTTTGATGTAAGCCTCGAACGCCCGCGCCGGAACTCTGGTTGCGGCAGTAATAAACTGATTTTGGCTCGTAGATAAAGCTCTGTCGAGTTTATATAAAATCGAATAAGCGACTTCGCCTTGAATTTTCTGTAAATCCGTTAAAGTTTCATTGATGATTATTTCTTTCGTTACGATATTTCCGTTTTTATCTGTTATCGGTTTTCCCTGTTCATCGGTTTCCGGTATAAACCTGGAGTTTTTTACATCAATGACTTTAACTTTTGCTATCACCGTCGGAACGAACTTATCTTTTTCCACTTCGACCCTGATGATAGAAAATTCGCCCAGAATTAAAAGGCTCGCTTTTCCTTTTTGAGCAATTTTCATTGATGTCGCCAGCGAGGGTAAATTTGTCAACGGAATTTTTAATCCTTGTTGAATTATTTTTCTCTCGTCGTTTGAAATAATGTTAACGCCCAGAGAACTCTGTTTTTGGTTCGACTTCATTTTGCCGTCCGTCTGAGTCCAACTGCCCGTTAATAATTCTCCTATCGAACTGGCAAAACTTTCGCCGACCCAATTAAACTCGGTTTTTTTAAACTCCGCTTCAATGGAGCTGTTTTCAAAAGGCAAAATCATCACCGTATCGCCTTTAGTTTGCGCTTTGACGGTGAAGACGAGAGCAATTGTTAACAGTGAAATCGTCAGAAACACTCTATACATAAATTGTTTTAACGAAGCGAACCGGAAAAAGATTCAAACAATCTTCCTGTGCGCCCGGAATAATTCCCCTTACAAATAAGAAATGTCCGCTCCATTATAAGCGAACATTGACGAATATGATGCCGATGATTGAAAAAAGGATGGTAGTCGGTACGGGATTTGAACCCGTGTCGCCGCCGTGAAAGGGCGGTGTCCTAGACCCCTAGACGAACCGACCACAAAAGCAGATTG
>JAYVGL010000076.1:0-6821 GCA_043772175.1 Pyrinomonadaceae bacterium
CTGCGCCGCGTCGGGTTCGCCGTGCGTCGTAAAAACCGTGTTCGGCGCATTTTGCAAACCGCCGAGCCAGCGCAGAACGGCTTTCCAGTCGGCGTGGGCAGAAAAACCTTGAACATTTTCGACGCGGCATCTGACGGGAATCCAGTGTTTCATAATGCGGACTTCGCGGTCGCCGTCCTGAATGTGCCTGCCCGTCGTTCCCGCCGCCTGATAACCGACGAAAACGAGCGTCGCGGTTTCGTCCGGCAGAACGCGCATCGCGTGGTGCATCACGCGCCCGCCCGTCATCATTCCCGACGCGGAAATAATAATCCGCGTTCCCTTCATATCGTTAATGCGCTTTGATTCGTCGCGGCTCGAAGCCGTCGTCATCAAGCCCGTTCGCAGCGGATGTTTTTTGTGCGCTAGAATCGAAGCGTATTCTTCGTCGTGTTCTTCGGCGAAACGATTGTAAACCTGCGTCGCCTGCGCCGCCATCGGCGAATCAACGACGACCGGCAAAATCGGAATCTTTTTGGCTTCTTCGAGTTCCCGGATCAAATATAAAACTTCCTGTGTGCGCCCGACGGCAAACGCCGGAATCAAAATCGGAGCGTTACGACTCGCGGCTTCGTTGATAATGTTCGCCATCTGATCTTCGCTCGAATCGGCTCCGTGCAGGCGATTGCCGTAAGTTGATTCGCACATCAAATAATCGCACGCCGGCGGCGTTGCCGGGTCTTTCAAAATCGGCTGATCGTAATGTCCTAAGTCGCCGGAGAAAAGAAATTTCACCGATTCACCGTTCGCCCGTGCGTTTTCCATCTCGACTAAAACCTGACTCGCGCCCAAAATATGTCCCGCGACATTGAACGAGGCTTGAAAACCTTCACAGATTTTAATCGGATTGCCGTCGTTCGGCACGGGATTTAATAATTCGAGCGTCGCTCTCGCATCCGTTTCATCGTAAAGCGGCAGCGCGGGCGTGTGAACGGTCAAACCTTTACGGTTGCGATATTCCGCGTCTTCTTCCTGAAGCCGCGCCGAATCGAGCAACAGAATCTTCATCAAATCGGCGGTCGCCCGCGATGTGAAAACCTTTCCCTTAAAACCCAATTTCACGAGACGCGGCAGAAATCCGGTGTGGTCAATGTGCGCGTGAGTGATAATCACCGCGTCAATTTCCCTCGGATCAAACGGCGGGTCTTGCCAGTTTTTCTCGCGCAGTTCTTTCAAGCCCTGAAAAAGTCCGCAGTCCACCAAAACCTTTCCGCCGTTCGATTCGAGCAGGTATTTTGAACCCGTAACGGTTCCGACACCGCCGTAAAATGTGATCGTCGCCATAATTTTCCTTTTTAGTTTTTTATCAACTCGAACTTTTCCACCGATTTTTCGCCGCCGATTTTGTAGGCGGCGCGGATTTTGTTTTTAATCAGTTCGGCTTGCGCTTCGTTCCGGCAATAAATCACGCCCAGAGTTTCGCCCGCTCTTATTTCGTCGCCGAGTTTTACTTCGCATTGGAAGCCGACGGCGTGATCTATTTTATCTTCGACTCTGATTCGCCCGCCGCCAATCTTTGAAACGCTTTCGCCGATGGCGAGCGTGTCAATTTCATTGACAAAACCGTTATGTTTAGCTTTGACGGCGACTTTGATCAAATTTTTGTCGAGCAAACTTTCCGGCGCGTCGCAGATTTTCGCGTCGCCGTTCTGACATTCGATATTGCGCCGGAAACTCTCCAACGCCGCGCCGCTTTCCAAAACTTTTTGAATTTTTAATTTTGAACCTTGAACCGTTTCTTCGATGCCGCACAAAACCAGCATCCGCGCTGCCAGTTCGATTGAAAGTTCCCGCGTCGCCGACATCTGCGCGTCGGCTTCGTTTCGCAGAATTTTAACGCATTCGTAAACTTCCGAAGCGTTGCCGACGAACACGCCGAGCGGCTGATTCATATCGGAGATGACGGCTTCGGTTTTCACGCCGAAAGCGTTGCCGGTAGCGACCAGTGCGGCGGCGAGTTTTTTTGCGTCGTCGAACTCTTTCATAAACGCGCCGCTGCCGGTTTTGACATCAAGGACGAGCGCGTCCAAACCTTCCGCCATTTTTTTCGACATAATCGAGGCGACGATTAAAGGAATTGATTCGACCGTCGCCGTCGCGTCGCGCAGAGCGTAAAGTTTTTTGTCCGCCGGCACGATCTCTGTGGTTTGCCCCGCCATCGCAAAGCCGCATTTGATCACGGTTTCCTTAAATTCGGCGGTCGAAAGATTGACGTTATAGCCGGAAATTGATTCGAGTTTGTCGAGGGTTCCGCCGGTGTGTCCGAGTCCGCGCCCGGAAATCATCGGAACGCTGACACCGCAAGCCGCCACCATCGGCGCGATTAGCAAGGAAGTTTTATCGCCCACGCCGCCCGTCGAATGTTTGTCGGCTTTCGGCTGTTCGATAGCGGAGAAATCGAGCCGCTCGCCCGAATCGAGCATCGCACTCGTCAGAGCGTTTTGCTCTTCGATGTTCAAACCTCTGACGAACATCGCCATCAGCAATGCGGACGTTTGGTAATCAGCCCATTTTCCATCGGACGCGCCTTTGACGAAAGCGTTTATCTCGACGGTCGTCAAACTTTTGCCGTCGCGTTTTTTGGCGATAATAGTCTGTGGTCGCATCATAGATACTTTAGCAAAAAAATTTCCGAAGCAACCAACCGCTCGCCGAAATTAAACGTCTAAGAAAGAACCCCGCCCGAAATTTTGCGATTCGCACGACTTCGGTTCGGGAACAAAAAAATTATATTTTTCAGTAAAAAAAGACTTTCGTTTTTCGGCTCGATAAGCCATAATAAAACCACTATGAGAAGTAGAAACATTTTATCAATCGTCGCTTTCGTCGCCGCTTTCGGACTTTCCGCCGCTTTTGCGAGTTTGTTCATCAGCCCGAACCCAACCGTTTATAACTCCGTAAGTTATTGCAAACACAGACAAAATGCGGCAGCCGCCGATGCGATTGCCAACTTGATTCTCGAAGATTACGCCAACGGTCATGCCCGCGACGGGATGACTTACGACATCGGCGAAAGTTATCCGCCGAGCGTTGACAGCGTAGCGTTCGCCGATTACGCCGAATTCGTCGGCGATTACGTTGATAAATCGAGCAGTATCGAAACGGACAATCTGCCGAGCGATTTTCAAGCGGCGTGGCGCGAACACTTAAAAGCGTGGCGCGATTACTCGGATTTTCTTAATCAGTCGGCGGAAATTTCCAACCGGAGTGCCTGCAGTCTCAGAAAGTTCAAAGATGCCGACAAGCTGCACGGTCAAGAAATTGACCGCACTTACTTTGAAGTTTTGGAAATCGGCGCAAGCTATGGCGCGGATTTTCGGTGAGAACGATTTATCGTGATTCAGTTAAACGCTCGAATGAGAATTCGGGCGTTTTTTGTTTGGTCAGATAATTTTTTCCAACAAAACGACGGCTTCGGTTTTGATCGCCCGACGTTCGCCGACCGCATCAACCTTTTCGCCGGTTTTCGCTTTGACCGAAACGCATTCGATTTCGACTTCAAGCGCAGTTGCCAGATTCTCGCGCATTTGCTCGATATGCGGGCGCAGTTTCGGTTGTTCGAGATTGACGACCGAATCGAGATTGGCGATTTTGTAGCCTTTTTCTTTAATCAATCCGACCGCGTAACGCAGAAAAAGAAAGCTGTCGGCGTGTTTCCACTGATTATCTTTATCGGAAAAAAACGTGCCGATGTCGCCGAGCGCGAGCGCACCGAGCAGCGCGTCCGTAACGGCGTGCGCGAGCGCGTCCGCGTCTGAATGCCCGACCGCGCCCAAATCCGATTCGATTTCCACGCCGCCTAAAATTAACTTTTCGCCCGTCTCAAGACGGTGAATGTCGTTGCCGAAGCCGATTCTATACATTTTCGTTCGTTTTCAATAGTATTTCCGCGACCGCAAAATCTTCGCGGGTCGTGATTTTGATGTTGCTCGCGCCGCCGTCAACGAAAGCGATTTCACAGCCGAGTTTTTCGACCAGAAAACATTCGTCGGTCGCGCCGGCATCGAAGTTTTCAGGCGCAAACGCTTTTTGCAAAATCTCGAATCGAAAAGTTTGCGGCGTCAGAGCGCGGCGCAGATTTTCGCGGTTAATCGTGCCGATGATTTTTCCGTCGCGCACTTCTTTTATCGTATCGGTAACTTTGGCGACCAAACAAGCCGCGCCGATTTCCCGCGCTTTTTCGATTGTGGCGGCGATTTCTTCGACGGCGACGAGCGGACGCGCTCCGTCGTGAACGGCGACGATCTCGCATTTTTCTGAATCAATCGCGCTCAGTCCGCGACAAACCGATTCAGCGCGAGTTGTGCCGCCCGCGATAATTTTAATAATTTTTTGGAAATCAAATTTGGCGAGCGTCAGCCTGAAATTTGCAATTTCGCCCGCCGCTAAAATCAAAACGATTTCGTCAATCGCCGCGCATTTTTCAAACTTTTCGAGCGTGTGAATCAAAAGCGGTCTGCCGCCGATTTCGAGAAATTGTTTGGGAGTTTTCGAGCCGAAGCGAGTTCCGCTTCCGGCGGCGACGATGATGGCGGAAATCATATTGGAAAATGGTAAATGGTGAATGGTAAATGAAACCAACTTCTTAAATTAACCATTTACCGTTTACCATTCACCGTTGATTTAATCAATTTCTTCGACAATCGTCGTCTGCCGCAGTTCTCGCGTAGCTTTGCGAAAATGCGGCGAGCGCGATTCGTGAATGTTGTGAGAAGTTTCGTGGCTGTCTTCTTTTTCTTCCCAAAGTCTGCCGAAAATCATTTTACCGGCGGTCGTCTGAAGCACACTCGTGACAGCGACATCGGCGGTTTTGCCGATCAGACGGCGGGCGTTATCCACGACGACCATCGTGCCGTCGTCCAGATACGCCACGCCCTGATTGTATTCTTTGCCTTCTTTCAATATAAAAACGCGCATCGCTTCACCCGGCAGAACGACTGGTTTCAAGGCGTTGGCGAGTTCGTTGATGTTCAAAACCGAAACGCCGCGCAACTGCGAAACTTTGTTCAAATTAAAATCGTTGGTAACGATCACGGCATCAAGTTCCTGTCCGAGTTCGATCAGTTTCAAATCAACTTCTTTGACCGCCGGATAATCGGTTTCGATGATTTGAATATCAATGTTGCTGTTGTTGCGAAGACGTTGCAGCATATCGAGTCCGCGCCGCCCGCGCTGACGTTTGCTTGAATCGGGCGAATCGGCGACTTGCTGTAATTCGGTCAAAATAAACTGCGGAATAATTAAAGTGCCGCCCAAAAATCCGGTTTCGGCGACATCGGCGATGCGTCCGTCAATAATAACGCTGGTATCGAGAACTTTATAATCGCGCTTGACCGCGCTTTTGTCGGAAAAAAATCCGCCGAGTGCCGACAAATCGAGAAATTCTCCTTTCGCCGCCCCGACCATCAAACCAATATACGCCATAAAAAACGCCAGCGCGACCGTAATGAAAGTTTTCATTTCCGGGTTGACGGCGGCGGTTTCCTGCGAGCTAATCAGCATTCCGATCAGATACGCGCCGACGATTCCCAAAGTCGAGCCGATTGCCGCGCCGATCAGAGTTTTCAAAGAAGCACGCCTGGCTCGCATTTCAAAGCCGATGACACCAGCAGCAATCAACGCTCCGAGCAGTGCGGAGATAAACTGCCGATTGCCCCGGCTCAAAGATTCCGGCAGATGCGCCGTTTGTCCCAACGGATTCAGCAGATAACCGAAGGAAGCGAGCAACAGCACGAAGCCGATTCTAATAATGAGAACGTCGAGTTTCATATCGTCTGGAATTTTAACACGAATTTCATCGCGTGAATAGTAAACAACGATTGTCATTCTTTTACCGATTTTTCGTCTCCCGAACTTGGCGTTCTCCGCGTTTATTTAACGGCGAATTTCCGTTAAAATAAATACCGATGGCAAAACAACCCGCAACGATTTACGTCTGCCAAAACTGCGGCAGACAGGAAAGAAAATGGTCTGGACGCTGTTCGGACTGCGGCGAATTCAACTCGTTCGTCGAAGAAAAATTTCGCCCGTCGGCGCAAACCGTCGGCAAAGTTTCTTCATCCGGGACGCAGAGGCTTTCGACCAACTCGTTCCGCGAAGTCAAACCGATTTCCTATTCCGACATCGAATCGCAGGACGATATGCGAACGTCTTCGGGAATCGAAGAATTTGATAGAGTTTTGGGCGGCGGAATCGTCGCCGGTTCGCTTGTCCTTATCGGCGGTGCGCCCGGAATTGGAAAGTCAACTTTGATAATTCAGGTTGCCGATAAGTTGAGCAAAAGCAACACGCGCGTTCTCTACGTTTCGGGCGAAGAATCCGAACGGCAGATCAAAATGCGCGGCGAAAGATTAGGATTGAACGCCGAAAATTTATATCTTTTGCCCGAAACCAACCTCGAAGCGATTTTGGGCGAAGTCGAGAAATTACAGCCCGACGCGATTATCGTTGATTCGATTCAGACGGTTTTTTCGCCGAGCGTCGAATCCGCGCCCGGTTCCGTCAGCCAAGTCCGCGAAGTCGCCGGACAATTTATGATTTTCGCCAAAGCCACCGGAACGCCGGTTTTCCTCATCGGACACGTTACCAAAGAAGGTTCCATTGCCGGACCGAAAGCACTCGAACATATCGTTGACACGGTTTTATATTTTGAAGGCGACCGCCATCACAATCACCGCATCATCCGCGCCACGAAAAACCGTTTCGGCGCGGCAAACGAAATCGGCATTTTCGAGATGACCGGCGAAGGCTTAATCGCCGTCGGCAATCCGTCCGAAGTCTTT
>JAYVGL010000077.1:0-2899 GCA_043772175.1 Pyrinomonadaceae bacterium
AATGCCGCCCGTTGCCAGTCCGACGAACGGCATAACGATACCTTCGGTAAAAGTCGTAACGATCCTGCCGAAAGCCGCGCCGAGAATAACTCCGATGGCTAAATCAAGCACATTTCCGCGAGCGATAAACGCCTTGAAATCGTTTAACATAATTTTTGATTCTCCTGAATTTTGAATTTGTAATGAAAAAGGCTGCGAAATTTCGAGAAACTCGACTTTTCACAACCTTTTAAAAATGAACTGTAAAACTTGGATTCAGAAAAACCCTAACATATTTTAGGCGGGCAACAAACCTTTTATTTCTTTGACGATCTTTTGAACTTCTTCGTGATCTTCGAGGGCAAACATAAAAAAGTCGTAACCGGTTTTGAAACAGATTACGCCATTGCCGAAAAACCAAACGCCTTCGAGCAGCGGATTGCCGCCTAAAAGCCAGCTAATCGGTGCGCCCGTAATAGTTTTCGGGTTGAGGACGTTCGTCATCAAAACCGCGCCGGACGCGAAGGAGAACGCGCCCAAAAGCGGTGCGCCGACGTATTTGGCGACATCGCGCTCGAATTTTAACCGCTCGGTTTCGGCAGTCGTCAATTCGCCTTTTTCAACTAACTCGTCCTGCGCTTTAAGATGTTTTTGAAACTGCTCACCCGCCTTCTCGACCGACCACGCGGGCAACGCCGAATTAAACAGCCAGTTAGAACTGATGCCGGTAAAAACCACGCCCAAGCCCGCGCCGACCGCCATCGAAACGCCCGCTGTCGCCGCCTGCAGAGGATTTCCCACCGCCCATTCTGAAGCGTTCACCGCAGTTTTTATTACCGCATCAATCGTCCGCGTCCAACTCGCGCCGAAGTTAAATGCTTTGGAAACGCGGTTAGCGGTTGTGTCAAACGAATCTTTCGCCTCGCCGTAAACTGCGCCCGCTTTCTCGGCGGCGATGTTGAAAACCGCGCCTGCCTGTCTGCCGACTTCCCGAACGACTTTTTCGGCTTCGACGGCTGAAGCGGCAGCGACATCGGCGGCGCGTCCGCCCGCCTCTTCCGCCGCACTGCGAAGCGGTTCGCTCGCATCCCAGGCTTTTTTCGCCGTTTCTTCGGCGGTTTTAATCGTGCCTTCGGCGACTTTGACGGCTTGTTTGCCGACTTCGGATTTCTCGGCTTCCGTTCGTATTTTTTTTGCGCCGTCTCGCAAAGTTTCCGCGCCTTTTTTCGCCGCGTCCGCCGCGATTTTAGCACTTTCCTCGAACCTTTCTTTCAATCCGAGTTCTTTATCAAAATCCTCAAAGCGGTCTTTTGCTTCGCGCTGCCATTTTTCAAACCGTTCTTTATAATCTGCCATCTTTTTCTCTCCGTTCTGGAAAATACGTTTCCGTCAAATAATTTGTTCGCTTTTATGCAAACGCTTCGCTTAACTTTGTATGATTGCACCGTTGAGATGCGACGGTCAAATACTTTAAATTCAATTAAAGTCGCGGCAGAATGTTGTAACTTTTAATTTTCGAGTTCAGCGTCGTCGCATTCAAACCCAGAAGCCGCGCCGCTCTCGATTGATGTCCGCCGGTTTGGTCGAGCGAGCGGCGAATCAAATCGGTTTCAAAACGCCGCACTTCATCGTAAAAGTTCACGCCGCGTGAAATATCTATATCGTCGGATGAACCTTCACCATCCTGAATCATCTCCCGCGCCAGCTCCGGGTTGCGAACTTCCGGGCGCAGACATTCGACCGTGATTTCGTCGGTCGGCGCGATGACGACAGCGCGTTCGATGATGTTTTCCAGTTCCCGAACATTGCCCGGATAGTAATAATTTTCCAGCAAAGACAACACTTCCGGCGAGAGACTTTCAGCGATTGTCCGCCCGTTTTCTTCATTATATTTGCCGATAAAATGCTTGACGAGCGGCAGAACATCTTCACGGCGCGTCCGCAGAGGCGGCAGTTCAATCGGCACGACCGACAGACGGTAATACAAATCCTCGCGGAAGGTTCCGTTTTTCACCGCTTCTTTCAAATCAACATTCGTCGCCGCAATGATTCGCACGTCAACCTTGACCGGCGTTGTCTCGCCGAGCGGCGTAAACTCCCTTTCCTGAATGACGCGCAAAAGCCGCACCTGAATTTCCGGGCGCAAATCGCCGATTTCGTCCATAAAAATTGAGCCGGTATCGGCGACCTCGAACAAACCTTTTTTCGCCGCCACCGCTCCCGTAAACGCGCCCTTCGTATGTCCGAAAAGCTCGCTTTCCAATAACTCAGAAGGAATGTTCGAGCAGTTGACGACGACGAACGGCTTGTCGGCACGTAAGGAAGATTCGTGAATTGATTTGGCGACGAGTTCCTTGCCCGTCCCCGACTCGCCCGTTACCAAAACGGTCGAACGCGCCGGGGCAACCCTTTCGACCAGCCGAAAAACATTCTCCATCTGCTCCGACCGCCCGATAATCGCCCCGCGTTTCACCGAGCGCGTCATCGCCTGCCGCAAAGATACTCTCTCTTCCTCGCGGCGACGCTTTTTAATGCCGCGATTAACCAGCGCCAAAATCTGCTCGTTCTGAAACGGTTTACGAATACAGCCTTCCGCCCCTTTGTCCCAAGCCGAAATCGCCGTATCAAAAGTCGCGTAAGCCGTCACCATCAAAACGACCGCTTCCGCGTCCATCCTGATAATCTCTTCGAGCGCAGTCAAACCGCCTTTCCCCGGCATCGAAACATCCATCAAAACCACATCGTAATTTTTCTGCTCATATCCTTCAACGGCTTCTTCACCCGTCTTCGCTAAATCAACCTTATACCCCGCGCCCGTCAGAATCGTCTCCAAAACATCGCGCATAATCTCTTCGTCATCGCAGACGAGAACCGAACCTTTTTTCGCCATAAGTTATGAAAATATACAGGATGTTTGATT
>JAYVGL010000078.1:0-4682 GCA_043772175.1 Pyrinomonadaceae bacterium
CTCGATTGCGCCGCAGACGATGACGGTCGAAGATTTGGTGAAAAAAGCCGAAGCGAACGGTTTCAAAAAAGCCGACATCGTAACGGGCGCGAAAATCTACCACAATCAATCGAATATCTATCATTTGACCGACGAGCAGATTACGGATTTAGACCGTCGAATGTCGGCGCGGATGTCTAAAACACAACCGGCGGCAAAAGAAGAAAAGTCGGACAAACGCGCTAAAGCGGCGTAAACCTTCGCTGAAGAGGCAAAAGGCGAAAAAAGGAAAGGGCGAACCGGTGAAAACCAATTCGCCTTTTCCTTTTTTGTCATCCGGCAGAGATTCTTCTCGCTTAAAAGTTAATAGTGAAGAGTTGACAGTGAACAGCGATATGACAGAATATTCACTTTTCGTTATCAATTATTCGCCGTCAAACCGGAAGAATTCTTAAAATTCGGATTTTCATTTCGCGGTAAGTCCACAAGCGCAGACGAAACCGTCTTCGACGCGCACGTCGTCAATAAATTGTCCTTCGGTCGCCGTGCCGTTGTCCGTGCCGACGCGCCAGCGAAAGCGGACGTTTTTGTTTGCCGCCGAAGCGGGCAACTTGACGGCGACGGTAACGAAGGCGGGCGTTTGATTGACACCGCTTTTGCCCGACCAGCCGAATCTTCCGGCAAGCGGATTTTGACAGCAACCGTCAATAATGCCGTCGTAACCACCGGATTCAAACGTGCCGCCCGCGATCAGAATGTCCCGGAATCTGCCGAAATTGCCGATTTTGATTTCCAGAACCGCGCCGTCATAAAGCCGGTTTCGCAGAAAAGTGGTTTCCAGTTCGTAGCGGTTGCGAAAGGTCAAATGCGCCTCGGTCGAGTTGATGCGAAAGACAGGCGACGTTAATTCGTTAAGTCCGATTTGATTTGAAGCCGCCGAGAAAACCGAATCTTGCGGCGACTCGAAATGCTCTTCGGTCGTCGCCCAGATGCTCTGCGCTCCGGTCGCGGAACTCGTCCAGCCGACAGGCAAAACAGGCAGATTGACGAAATCGAAATCTTCCTGCAAAGCGATGCGGCGCGCTCCGGCATTGAGGTTGATCGCAACTGCGCCGAGATTTTCCGCGCCGTCACTTAACTGCAAAGTCAAAGTTATTAAGTCGCCGCAACGTAGATTCGGCGAAGCGGTGAAGGTGAACGGGCGCGAAACCGATGCGCCGCCGGCAATCAACATGCCGTAATTTTGCGGTGCGGACGGGTTGATGATGCCGCCGTTCGGAAGCAATGTTGCGGTTAAATTCGTCGTATTTTTCGCGCCTGTATTGCGAAGCGCGATGTTCAAAGTTACCGTTTCGGACGGCTCGACGGCGTTGTTCAGCGAACAGCTTTCCGACGTAAAACTCAAACCGCTCTGACTTAAAATCGCGGTCGGCTGAAACGCGAAATTTCGCGTTAGAGTTTGTCCGTTAACAAGCGTTACGGTAACGGTTTGCGAACGAAAACCGTTTGCCGTCGCGGTCAAAACGTAGGTCTGCGGCGGCAGAGTGAGATTGCCGTAACTGCCCGCCGCGTTCGTCGAGCGCGTGTAAACCGCGTTCGCCGTAACATTCGCATTGGCAATCGGCTGGTTGTCGGCGGCGTTGGTAATCGTCCCGCTGATCGTCGCTTGCGGCGCGGCGGTGCATTCGGAAAACTTAAATTTTCCGATGCGCGTCAACCAGCCGTATTGACTTTCGGCTTGGCTGGCGGCGGTGTAGTATTCGCCCGTCATCCAAAACGTGCAGTCATCCGAAGGATCAACGGTCATCTGGCTGTAATCGCCCCAGCGATAGCCGAAGCCGGTTTGCACTCCCGTTCCCTTTATCAAATTGACTTCTTCGCGGAACATTCCCGCCGCGTCGCCTACCAGTTTTCCCGAATAACGAATCGAAGGTTTTTCAATTTCGCTCGCCGCCGAATAACCGATTGCCAGATTGCCTTGATTGTCCTGCGCCGCGCTGCCGATCCAGCGGCTGAGGTCGTTCGTGCCGATGGTCGAATTCTCGCGGGCGGCAAAAACGCCGTTCGTTTTTCGCAATTCGTAAACGCGGACACCGGCGCGGTAAGTTTCGTTAGACGGCGTAACGCGGACGGTTTGATTGACGACGATTGATTCGGAATTTCCGAAATTGCGGTAAGCGGCGCGATACATCAAGCGGTCGGATTGCGCGTCGAGCGTTTCGCTCGTTCCGGGCTGGGCGATGTCGGCACGGTCGGGCGGCGAGGTCGGATCGAACGGCGCGACGTTTAAGGGACTTTCGCCGCGTTCGAGAAAGGTCGAAGCGTTCGGATTGACAAAATCGGCGTGAAAATCGAACAGCCGCAGCGCGTCGTTTGCGTCGCCGTATTCGGTCGCCGTGTAGCTGATAAAAGTGTTCGGCGCACCGTTCGGCGGCGCGTTCAAACCGTCCAAATCCGACGGCAGGTAGCCGCCGCGCCGCTCGCTGGAAGTTGCCGGCAAATTGAAATAAATATAACTCGCGCCCGGGTCGCCCGCCAGCATTTTTCTTTTATCAAAGGCGAAAACGCCGCTGCCTTTAAAGTCGTTGCCGATAAATTCTTCGGTTGACATATAAATCCCGTCCGTCCACACGCCGAGTTTCGGATAATCGTTCAGACGCAGATTCGGCATTACGAATTCATACGCGAAATACGCGCCCGTCGGGTCGGACGTTTGCGAGACGGCGATCATCTGGCGAAACGGCGGCGCGTTCGTGCAGTTTTGACTCAGAATCCAGCGGTCGGCGAGCGGATCGTAAAGCGTGATCGGATTGCCGAAATTCGCCCGCGAACACGGCGTGTCAAGAACTGCGAAAACGTCGCTCAACTTAAAAGCCGGAGTCAGCGGCGCACCGTTTTTATCGTAAACTCGGGTCAGAATGTTAACCGATTGGACGAAATGATTCGGTCCGACATCGCCGTTCATATCCGGTGGAATCACGGCGAAACCGTAGGCATCATTGTTCTCCCGATTGGAAATACCGTCGAACGAAAGCGTCGGAAGCGGCATCGGGACGGCGGAAAATTTGACTAAACTGCGGTCGGCATCGCGGACGATATTCGGATTTTCCTTCGGGAAATTCTGTCGGTCGGACACGCTGAAAACTTTGCCGCCGGCTTTGGTTAATTTTTCGTAAGGCGCGAGATCGCTGATTCTTCCCGTCGCGCCGAAAGCAGCGGCTTGAAAGTTTTGCGGTTCGACTGCGGAGAGTTTTTGAGGCGGCTCGCTCATCGAATCGAAGCGTTTGCTTTCCGCTGTCCGGTAAAAAGTCGAAAAGAAACCCGAAAAAGAAACCGCGCAAATGATGGACAAAATTAAAGCCGTTCGTTTTTTCATCGTTTTGAGAGAGTTCCGTATTTTTTTAGATACATATTAGCGGAACAAAGTTCAGAGTCCAAATCGCCGCGCGTCGTCGCTAACGCCGCGCCTCCGCACCGGCGAGTCCGCGACGGCAATCTCACATTTTTCATCGAAAACTATGGCAGCGTAATTTTCCTGCAAACTTGTTCAAAACAAATTGTAAATTATGACGACGTATTTTTTAATCGGCACGGTCAAAGATTCGGATGAGACGCGGCACGATTAAAAGCCGCCGGTTCGGGCAAAACTCGAACGCTTTTTTTGGAACCTGAATATGCAAAGCAAACGAAGTCCGTTTAAAACTATTCGGCTAACTCGGCAAGCATAATGCTGGCGTTAATTTGATTTTGTTGCGCGTAAAGTATTTTTCCCCCGTCGCCTGAAACCGTCAAATTGGCATAATAGGCGAGCGGAAATTTACCAACGACAACAATTTCGCGGGTTTGTCCGGTCGCAAAATCGTAAAACTTTATGTGAAGCGGAGTTTGCGCGGCAAATGCCGTGTAATAAATGCCGGACGGCGCAACCGACCACGAACGCCACGCGCCCGCGTCGCTGAGTTCGGGAATCGGTTTTTCATCGCCGCCGTCCACGTCAACGCTCCACAATCCATTCTTTCCGCCGCCTTTGGAATAAATAATTTTTCTGCCGTCGGGCGCGGCGAACATTTCAAACGCGCCTTGTTTCGTAATTTGGACGACTTCGCCGCCACTCGCGGGTATTCTCCAAATTTGCTCGTCGCCCGCCCGATTCGATACGAAGAAAACTTGATTGCCGTCAACGCTCCACGCCGGCAGAGCGTTCCCTTTGCCGTCCGTCGTCAATCTCCGCGCCGTGCCGCCGTTGACGGAGACAATGTAAATATCGTTGCCGTCAGCAGTTTGCGTATCAAAAGCGATAAATTTTCCGTCGGGCGAAAAGCGCGGACTTCCCGCCGAGCCTTGTTGATCGGTTAATTGCCGCTGATTTTTGCCGCCCGCGTCTGAAAGCCATATTTCGTAGTTTCCCGTCCGGTCGGAGGCGAACACGACGGCTGTTTCGTCAGGCGAAAACTGTTGGCTGTGTTCGGCGCGAGTCGAGCGAATAAGCGGTTTCGGCGGCTTATTCGGTTCGATTTCCCAGATATTCTCGTCCATCGTTTCCTCGACGAAAGCAACCGCGCGCCCGTTCGGAGAAACCGCCAAATCCTGCAAGTTTTTACTGCCCGTCGAAATCATCTGCGGCGCGGCTTGGTCGGTCGCCGAAACGCGCCATAAATTAAGTTGATTTGCGCCGCGAAACGACGTGAAAAACAGACTTTTGC
>JAYVGL010000079.1:0-4837 GCA_043772175.1 Pyrinomonadaceae bacterium
TAGGCGGCGATTAATCGCCGCCTATCCAGCGGGCGGCGGCTCACCTGCTTTAGAAGGATCAGCTTTGACCGCTGATGTCGAGGGCGTTTTCCCTTCCTCTTTATCGGCGGCTTTCTTTTCCGGTTCGGGGAAAATCGCGCCGTAAATCCAGCCGAAAAAGCTGGAGTTTTCGGCAAGGGCGAAGCCGACGAAATTATTCGCGGAAGTCGCTGTTGCTGATTGATGCGTTTGCGCCGGAACGATGATGCCGAACGCGGCGATGACCGTCAGTAAACTCAGGACGGCTAAGAATTTTGTGTGTCGGCGGTTACTGCCTGACGGTTTAATTAAGTTTGGTGTTGGAAAAGATGAATTTGGTTTGAAGTGTCGCATTTAGATTCGCTCCTCTGGATTTAGAAAGTTATTACTGACATTTTCTTGAAATCCTCGTTTGTCGTAAACAAACTGTTTTTCAAGATTTTTCGAGTTATCGGAAATCGTTTTCCTTACTCGAATGGTTTCACAATCGGGCGGCACACAATCGAAGACACTGCGGAGCAAAGTCCGTTTTGCGTTCGATCACCGACCGTCAAATGTAAAATGTTGTTGATTTTATGCGATTGAAAAACGAGGGCGAAGTGCGGTATGATTGCAGATGCTCAATCAAAAATCAGACGGCGCGCTTCTTTTTTACGCCTCGTTTGACGAAGATGACCAGCCCGAATCGTTATTATCAGTAGCGATTCGGGTTTTTCAGTCTCCGACAATTCTCATAAATCAAATTTTGAGAACATTTTATACCGCCCGCCCGAAACTTCGGGCGCGACGGTATCGGGAATTTCGATCAAGCCGAAATTCTCGCGTAAAACTAAAATCGAATGATTTTCTTGAATAATGAGCCGATCCGCACCGAACCTTTCTGTCCGCAGGCTGACCGCTCGTCCACTTTGAGTATGAGACATATTACTAAACTCCGCCGGCTAAAAAAGTAAGGCTTACTTTTCCAACTTTGTAAAATTCCATCTACTTCAGCGGATGAGAGTTCTGAAATAAATTCGTGCAGTTTCTGACAAATTTAAGATGCTGCTGTTATAAATTAACAATCCTCTTGATAATTCAGTTTTGGAAAACTTTTAGGTTTTTGTTCGGGTCATATTACTCTATTCTATTTTTCCCTGGCGATTAAAGGCTCAATGCCTGCATCCGTTGAGGCATCAACATTGGGCAACCGGTAAGTTTCGCCGCGAATCGGATCGCTGACTTCCATTTCCAGAGCCGCTTTCAAAACGTCGCTGATGTATTTTGCCGGAATTATTTCGAGTTCTTTACGAACGTCTTCCGGGATTTCTTCCGTGTCAACCTCGTTGCGTTCCGGCAAAATTATCCGCCGAATTCCCGCCCGATGTGCCGCTAGAACTTTCTCTTTGACTCCGCCGACCGGAAAAACCAAACCGGATAAAGTAATTTCGCCGGTCATCGCCGTATCGGAACGAACCTTGCGCCCCGTGTAAAGTGAAGCCATCGCCGAAGCCATCGTCACGCCCGCGCTTGGTCCGTCTTTCGGAATCGCGCCCGCCGGAACGTGGATGTGAATGCCGTTTTCCTTAATCATTTTCGGGTCAATGCCGAATTCGGAAGCGTGTGACCACAGATACGAACGCGCTGCCTGCGCCGATTCCTTCATCACTTCGCCGAGTTGTCCGGTCAAAGTCATTCCGCCGCCGCCGGGCAGTGCCGTCGCTTCGATGAATAAAACTTCGCCGCCCATTTCCGTCCAAGCCATTCCCGTCGCCACGCCTGCCGGAAGTTCCGCCCGCGCTTCTTCCGGGTAAAAACGCGCCGAGCCGAGATAACCTTTGACATCTTCCGCCGCGATTTTGACTTTTTCGGTTGAACCCTGCGCGACTTTCAAAGCGACTTTGCGAGCGAGATTGCCGATTGTTCGCTCAAGCTGTCGCACACCGGCTTCGCGGGTGTAACGCCCGGTCAAAAGATTTATCGTGTCGTCGCCGATTTCGATTTGATCGTTCTGCAAACCGTTTTCCGTAATCTGGCGCGGAATCAAATACTGCTTGGCGATATTCAATTTTTCGCGGTCGGAATAACCGGCGAGTTGAATGATTTCCATTCGGTCGCGCAGCGGATGCGGAATCGGCTGCAACTGATTTGCCGTCGCAATAAAAAATACTTTCGACAAATCGAACGGCAAATCCAAATAATGATCGCGGAAACTGTTGTTTTGCGCCGGATCGAGAATTTCCAGCAGTGCCGAAGCCGGATCGCCGCGAAAATCGTTGCCCATTTTATCGATTTCGTCGAGCATCAAAACCGGATTGTTGACACCGACGCGCCGCAGAGTTTGAATGATTCTTCCGGGCATCGAACCGACATAAGTTCGCCGATGTCCGCGCAGTTCCGATTCGTCGCGCACTCCGCCCAATGAAATACGGTCGAATTCGCGTCCCATTGCGCGGGCAATCGAACGTCCCAAAGAAGTTTTGCCGACTCCCGGCGGTCCGACGAAAAGGATAATCGGGCTTTTTGAATCGGGGCGCAGTTTGACGACGGCGAGCGATTCTAAAATTCTTTCTTTAATATCGTCGAGTCCGTAATGGTCTTCGTCGAGAATCTTTTTCGCCTCGTTCAGGTCTAGCTTTTCTTCGCTCGACTTTTTCCACGGCAATTCCAAAACGTATTCGAGATAAGTTCGGATCACGTGATAGTCCGGCGCGGCTTGCGGCAACTGCTCCATCCGTTTTAACTCGCGTTCGGCTTCCTTGCGGATTTCTTCGGGCAAATCCGCCTGATCCAATCTTTCGCGCAATTGCGTCGCTTCGGCTTTTTCGCCGCCCTCGTCGTCGCCGAGTTCCTTTTGAATCGCCTTCATTTGCTGGCGCAAAACATAATCGCGCTGTGCTTTGTCCATTTCTCCCTGCGCTTCGGTCGCAATTTTCGACCGAATATTCATAATCTCGACTTCTTTTGATAAAGCCGCGTGCGTCAAAGTCAAAAGATCGTCAGTCGTCGTCGCTTCGAGCATTTTCTGTTCGGTTTCCACGCCCAAATCCAGCACCGACGCGAGAAAATACGACAACTGCACCGAATCGGTCTGCGACATTACCGCCATCCGGATTTCCGGCGGCACGTTCGGCAACATTGCCAACGCCTGCTGAACCAATCCTTGAATGTTGCGTTTCAACGCTTCGACTTCCTCTTTGTCGGAAATCTCCAAATCGGGCAGAACTTCGACTTTCGCCTTCAGAAACGGTTCTTCCTGTATCCAATTCAAAATTTTCACGCGGTCAATCCCTTGCACGATCAACTGCATCGAGCCGTCCGCCCGCATCATCCGTTTGACGTTAACCACCGTTCCGACATTGTAGAGATCGTGTGGTTTCGCTTCCTGTCCGGTCACGTCCGGCGTTTTCAGAGTGATACAGCAGATCAGCTTTTGCTCGGTCGAAAGCGCAAACTCCACCGCTTTGACCGAACGGTCGCGCCCGACCGACAGCGGCACGACCGTTTCGGGAAACAAAGTCGTATTCTGCAAAGGCAACACGGCGATTTCCAATTGTTCCGGCGCGTCTGCCTGTTCGTTTAATTTTTTTGTTGTTGCTTCAGCCATATAATTTTTGTCCAACTAAGATGCCGATAATACTTCCGGCTTTGTCTGTTCCGCTTTCCAAAGGCGAATTATCAGCAGACCGTTGTCGAAATTATGCTCGACGCTCGCGCTGTCAATTGCCGCCGGGAACTGCAAAGTTTTTTCAAAACGGCTGTAGGTTATTTCCATCTGCTGAAAAGTCATCCCGACCGCACACGATTTATCGCGCCGACAGCCCGCGATATAAAGCTGATTGCCTTGAATATCAATCTCGATTTCGTCAGTCGAAACGCCCGCCAACTCGACTTTGACGAGCCATCCGTCCGGCATTTGATAAATATCCGCCGACGGATGCCAGAGATTGCCGGAGCCGACGTTTTTCGACGACGCAAGAAAATGAAAGTTGCGATTGGTTGAATGTGCCATATTTCGATTTTGGATTTTAGGTTTTGGATTTTAGATTTATTTCAATCTTGATCGTCAATCTGAAATCGCAAATTATTTTTTCCAGAAGCCCGCGCCGCTCGAAATTTCTTCCAAAGTTTCGGCGATTTCGCGTTCGTCTTCGGTTTCGAGCGCGACATCAGCCATTGCGATAATGCCGACGAGTTCGCCCGCTTCGTTTGTAATCGGAACGCGGCGCACTTGTTTGTCGCCCATCAGACGAATCGCTTCAAAAACGAAGTCGTCTTCCTTGACCGAAAAGATTTCCGCCGTCATCACGTCGCCGATTGGCGTGTCGGCAGTTTTATTTTCAGCCACGCCGCGCACGACTATATCGCGGTCGGTGACGATGCCGGCGAGCTTTCCGTCTTCGATGATCGGCATCGCGCCCATATCGCCGTCGCGCATCAAAATCGCCACCTCTTTCAACGAAGTTTCCCGCGTCGCCGTCGTCACATTGCGCGTCATAATCTCGCGGCAGCGTCGCCGCGCGTTTTCCGTAAAGGTTTTTTCATTCATAACTTTAACTTCACACCTTTGTTTGTTACTTTTATTTTCTTTGACTCAATCGAATAAAGCAAGCGCGGGAATTTTCGCTTTTCAATTTGCGATTGGCGATCATTTTAAGCAAAACTAAATTTGGAGCTCGGAATCTGAACAGAATGGGAAAACTTTACGAAAACAAACGCAAACCGTTACGCACAGGCAAAAAAATAACAGTCGGACGAGTTTCCGACGTGCCTTCGGGACGCGGCGCAACGGTGAAATTAAACGACGGCAAAGAAGTCGCGCTTTTTAACGTGGGCGGCA
>JAYVGL010000080.1:0-3135 GCA_043772175.1 Pyrinomonadaceae bacterium
TATAATTTAACCGAGATTGTTAAAATATGTTTTAAGAAACAAAACTTTAATTAAATTCTAATAACAAACTTATTCCTTTTTTATCACCGATAAGCTATAATGTGTCAGGCAAAGAAATTTGTCCCGTCTTTAAATCATATACTATTTCACTAAAAAAATAATCAATTATGTTGTCAGTAAATAAAGTGCTGCGCGGACGCTACCGCATAATTCAACCGCTCGGAGAAGGCGCGACCGGGGCGGTTTATGAAGCCTACGACAGCGAACGCGAAACGAACGTCGCGTTAAAAGAAATCCTGATAGATTTGGAAAAGGTTTCAAACATCGCTCAGAGAGAAACTTTGAAACACGATTTCGCCAATCAAGCTAAATTATTGGCGAAGGTCAAACACGAATCACTGCCGCAGGTTCGCGGGTATTTTTCCGAAATTGACCGTCATTATCTGGTAATGGAACTGGTTGACGGAACGGATGTCAGCAAACTGCTGGCGGAAGGCGGCAACTCGACCGCGCTTTCGGAAATTACGGGTTGGGCAGATCAGTTGCTCGACACGCTCGATTATCTGCACACGCTCGCGCCGCCGATTGTTCACTGCGACGTTAATCCGAAAAACGTCAAACTGACTTCGCGCGGCAAAATCAAACTTTTGGGTTTCAACATTGCCAACGGCGCGGACGCGCGGGCAAATGTGATGGTTAAAAATCAGACTTCCGCGACGGTTTCGCTTTATTCTTCGCCCGAACAAGTTCTGCGAACCGTTGATCAGGCAGCGCAAAAATCTTTGACCGAAAATCACAGTGATCGTTTGGAAAAAGTTTTGAATCGGGAGATTGACGAACGCAGCGATATTTACGCACTCGGCGCGACGCTTTACCGTTTAACGACCGGAAAGCCGCCGGTTGATGCGCTCGAGCGAACACTTGAAGTCTGGTCGGGCAAACCTGATCCGCTGCTGACTGCCAACAAAATTAATCCGGCAGTGCCGTCTGAAATCTCCGACGTTTTAGCCAAAGCGTTGGAAATCGAAAGCGAAAATCGTTTCGATTCGGCGATGAAAATGCGGCAAAGTCTGAAAACCGCCGTCGCGCAGGCAAAGGAGCGCGAGAAGGAAGAAGCGAAGAAAAAAGAATCAGCCGCCGCCCGCGAAAGTCTTCTGGCTGAAGGAAAAAAGCTGGAAGAGGAACGCCGGCGCATCGAAGCGGAACGCAAACGAATCGAGACGGAACGCAAAGAGCAGTCGGAGTTGATCCAACTTCAACTGAAAGAAGCCGAAGCGCAGCGTTTGGAAGCCGAAAAACGCGCCGCCGAAGCCGAAAAGCGTTTGTCGGAAAGCGAAAGTCCGAACAAAGTTTCCAACGATGTCATAAAAACATTTGATACGAATTTTGACGCGAAACAGGACAGGAAAAATAACGTGTTCGGTGACCCCAAAAGTTTGTTTGCCGAACCGGAGCCGAGTAAAAAATCTTCGTGGATGCTGCCCGTCGCGGTTCTGATTTTTCTGCTGGTCGGCGGCGCGGCGGCGGGAATGTGGAAAATGCGTTCATCCGGTGCTGTCGAAGCATCGAAAACGACTTCAACTCAACCGGCAGCAACCGAATCAATTGCGACCGAACGACCGCCGATAGAAATCAATTCGCCGCCGACAGTCGAGAAAGTATCCGAAACCGTGCAATCGCCGACAGTTCAGACATCGCCGAACGCTGCCGTCATTCCCGCGAGCCAAAATCAGCCTAAAAACAAACCGGCGCAGCAGCCGACTCCGAAACCCGTCAAACCGGCGGTCGCGCCGCCGACCAAAGTTGCGGCTAATCGAAAGAAAGTGATGACGGTTGACGACATTATCGGCGGAAATTAAAAAACATCGCTGTCAAATTTCAGCACTAAATCTAAAAAATTAAAGCCAATTAAACGAGCATAGAGAGGTAAAATATGAATCCCCTTTTTCCTTCCCCGTCCAGATTACTGCGATCAAGACTGCTTTCGGTTTTTTCATTGACAACTTTGCTGTTGACGCTGATGTTCGCGTGTCAAATCGGGCAGGCGCAGCAGACGCAGCTTAGTTTAGCCGATATTTTAATCGGGCTTCGCTCAAAAAAAGCGACTCTGCCTGAAAGAAATAAACTTCTCAGCGATGCCGTCAAGGTTCGCGGGGTCACATTCACGGCTTCGACTGAAATCGAAACCGAACTTCAAAACACCGGCGCAAGCGTCGAACTGCTGGAAGCGATTCGACAAAGAAGTTCAAAAACCGATGCCGCGCCAATCGTTAAATCAGGCGTTCCGGCGATGGCTTCTGCTTTTGCACCGACACAGCCTGCGAAACCAGCCGCACCGGATTTCGCTTTTTATCAAAAACGCGCTTATGAAAATGCCGTCAAGGGTGAATACGAACTTGCCGTCAGTGATTACAACGAGGCGATTAAACTGAACCCGAAGGAAGTTTCGCTCTTTATCAATCGCGGTCGGGCGCATCAGAATAAAAAAAATTACGACTTGGCGATTGCCGATTATAATACGGCGATTGAACTGAATCCGAAGGACGCGACGGCGTATTACAATCGCGGAGATTCACACGAAAAGAAGGGCAACGCGCAGCAGGCGATGAGCGATTATCAGAAAACGATTGAATTGGACGCGAATAACGAATCGGCTAAAATCAGCTTGAAAAGACTGCAAGCCGAACAATTAAAGGCGGAACAGACAAAGGCGGAACAGCTAAAAGCCGAGCAATTAAAGGCGGAACAAGCGAAAATCGAATTAGCGAAAATGCAGGAAGCCGCCGCCGCTGCCGCCGAAAAAGCGAAAGTGCCGGAATCGGTCGAACTCGGACAATTAAACGCGCTCGCCCTCAAACTGGCAACGCCGGTTTATCCGGCAACCGCTCAGAGTATGAACATCAAGGGCAAAGTTACGGTTCAAATATCGCTCGACGAAGAAGGCAAAGTCATTTCCGTCAAAGCGGTTAACGGGCATCAATTTTTGCGAACCGCCGGTGAAGATGCCGCCCGCAGATCGAAATTTAAACCGACCTTGATTGGCACTCAGGCAGTCAAAGCGACCGGCTTTATCGTTTATAATTTTCTCGGCAAATAAGAAGACTCGCCTCAACAAATCGCTTTTATGCGGAAACC
>JAYVGL010000081.1:0-12791 GCA_043772175.1 Pyrinomonadaceae bacterium
TGCTCATCGGAGAGGTCAGACGGATAGGTTTTTCTTTTCATTGCAGAAACAGTTTAACCGTTTCGGTTGACCTTTCCTGAATTTCCAAACACGCTCTTAAATTTAAACGGACTCTAAGATTATTTCTCGACGAACGATAAAAATATATCGTGAAAGGGAAGTGATTTTAGCGGAAGACTTTCAAATTTTGTCGGAAAGGGAACTGGCGGAAATAGACGCGCTGGACGACGAAGCGGCGTTCGCCGAAATCGTCCGCCGTTACAGTCCGAGATCTCTCCGCGGCGCGGCGCGTTTTTTTCCCCGTTACGATCTGGTCGAAGAAGCGGCGGCGGAAATTTTTTTGAAAGCCTTCGCTCAAATCGGCAGATACGAGGCTCGCGGCTCTTTGGAAGGCTGGCTGACGCGCATCGCCGTCACGACCCGTATAAATTTGACGCGCTCTGCCAAACGCCAGGCGGAATTGCTGACTGCGGATTTGACCGAGGACGAGAACGCCTGACTCGAAATGATTGACGGCGACAGCGAAATGGTCAGAGACGTGGCGGCACTGCTGGACTGGAGCAAATCCAGGGTGAAAATCAAAGCGTTCCGGGCGCGAAAACGATTCCGCGAAATTGTTCGAGAACTGTTGCCGAAAACCGTTTGAAACAGAAAGATGAAAAGCCTTCATTATCACAGAAATTCTCGACCGCACGGTTTTCAGCCGCATCTCCGACGCTGACGCGGCGGTCATCGGCGCACACATCTAAAATTGTCGAGATTGCCGTGCCGCCTTTGAATCGGCGCGAATTTCGGCAGTGTTTTTAAAAGAAAAATCGCTCGCCGGAACGCCGCTTCCGCTTTGATGCCAGTCAGTTTGTTCGCCTCCTCCTCGGAATTCGCTGCCAACGAAAAAATCAAAGTCGCTTCGACTTTGTATCCAGCCGAAACAGTTTTTTTTTAATCAGAAACCGCCCCGCAGTTTGACGATCGAACAGGTTTTTGAAGTGCTTGACGAGAGCGAATAAGATGCGTCTGATAATAAAGTCGCGGTAGGATGGAAACTTATTGGTCAGTATGGTTAATTTTGAATTCGGTAATAAGTGGCAGCTTCGAATCGTATCGTAACGGTTTGCCTGTTTACCCTCGGCTTCGCCGCCGAGACATTGGCTTTCAATGCCTATCATCTGTGGCGCAGGGCGGCGAAGCCGCCGACCAGACAAGAGCGTTATGAAGAGGCTTTCACTCAACTCGATCTCGATGACGCGCAACACGTCGAAGTGCGGAGAATTGTCGGCAAAACCCGCGAGAGTCTCCAGCAGCTAAGACAGAAATCCGAACCGTGAACAGACGGAGAAACCGATTGATTCGGCGGCTGACGAAAATAAAACCTTCAAGTAAGGAATCTCAATACGGCGAATCGGTTGCCTGGACCGCCGATTCGCCGTTATTTTACGGTAACGTGGATACGACTCGGCTCGACGCGAGCCTTTAAAAATAACGCTTTCAAGATTTCCGGCGACGAATTCGAGTATTCGACCGTTTTAGGGAAAAGTTACACGGAGCCGAACGGGTGATGTCCGACAGGATAGTTTTCTGTAATTCGTCGAGCATTCATTGGATGATGCCGTTCGTCGAAGCCGCTGAAGGGGAATGCGACTCGAACCGCGCAGCAAAAATGCTGTCAAAACTATCAATTAATGTTTTGACAGAAACATCCGGCAATTGCGTCTGATAATAAAGATTATGTTATGCTAGTGTGATTCTCAAGTGTGATAACTCTAAAACGAGGAAACCTGATTCTTTATGTTTTCAAAAACTTCCTTTAACGCTCGCAAAACGTCTTTTCGGTTAAAATCGGTTTTCTCGGTGAATTGAATTTCGATTTCGAATTCACCGCCGGCAGCGACGTATCGAAAAGGCGGCATTTCTTTCGGGACTGCACTGCCGGCACTCGGGTCGGAGATTTCTCCGGTCAACGGTCTTCCTTTGACTGCGCGGTCGCGGCGGGCAGCGCGACGGATTTCGCCGCGCTTCAAATCCTGTCCGCCGATATTGTCGAGAAATATATGCATCGCGGTTTCGTCGAACTGACGGGCGATTTCCAGTAACGTAGATTTGGCGGAAATATCGGCGCGGAAGCACTTGGCGCGGATGTCTTTCGGCAGTCCGGCGACCGTCAGCAGCTCCGTGACGGTCGTGCGGCTTTTGCCGATTTTTTTGGCAATTTCATCCTGCGTGTAATCGAACCGACGGCTGAGAAACGCCAGACCGTCGGCTTCCTCCCAAATCGTCAAATCCTTGCGCTGGAGGTTTTCGATCAGGGCGATTTCGGCGATGGTCTGTTCGTCTATATCGAATTCGATGCACGGAACTTCGGTCAGACCGGCGAGACCGGCGGAACGCCAACGCCGCTCGCCGGCGATAATCATCCAGGTTCCGTCGTTTTTCGGTTTGACCAGAAGCGGCTCCAGAACACCGTTCTGCTTGATCGAGCCGGTCAGTTCCGTCAAATCCCCGACTTCGACGCGCGGTTGTTCGGGGTTCGGCGTGATTTTGTTGATCGGAATAATTTTCCCGATTGAGCGATAGGAACGCGCCAGTTCCTCGACGTAATGGGCATCGTGGCGCATTTGGATGCCGTTCGGTAAACCTCTTTTAGACACGCCGTAAAATCTCCTTGGATAATTCCAGATATTCGTGTGCGCCGGAAGATTTCGGGGCGAATTGAAAAATCGTCTCCCGGTGGGCGGGCGACTCTTCCAGGCGGACGCTCCTCGAAATAGTGGTCTTAAAGGCTTTTTTGCCGAACACCTGGCGGATATGCGCTTCGACATCTTTGGAGAGCGACGTGCGTTTATCAAAGAGCGTGACCAGAACGCCGAGCAGTTCGAGTTCGGGATTCGGGCGTGAACGCACTTTTTCGATGGTTTCGAGCAGATCGTCGGTTCCCTCCAGAGCGAAGTACGACGATTGAATCGGAATCAGAACGTAGTTGGCGGCGACCAGGGCGTTAACGGTGATCAAGCCGAGCGTCGGCGGCGTGTCCACGAAAATCAAATCGTAATTCGAGCGAATCTGCTCGAAACGGTCGCGCAGCCGAAAGATCGCGTCGAAGTCGCCGACCAGCTTGGCTTCGAGTTTCGCCAAATTTATTTTAGAAGGCACGATGTCCAATTTTTCGACCTTCGTCGGATAGATAAAACTCTCCCAAGGTTCGGACATTTCCGTAAATAACTCGAAGGCACTTCCGTTGACCGTCTCGGATTCGATGAACGAAAGCGAGCTGTTGCTTTGCGGGTCTAGATCAAGCAGCAAAACCCGCTTGCCCTTCAAAGCGCAGGCGGCGGAGAGGTTGATGGCGGTAGTGGTTTTTCCGACTCCGCCTTTTTGATTGGCAATCACGATAATCATTCGTCTAAGGTAGTTTGAACTGTATTTGCAAAATAATGCGGGAAAATAAAAATAACAAAATCAGCCGATCAGGTCGGGCCAGTCTTCGGAAGCGGTAACAACGTCGCCGTCCGCTTCTTTGTCGGCGGTGACGGCGGCGGTCGTCGCCGACATGTCGAGGACTTTCTGCGCGACGAAAACCGCGCAGTCGAGCCGCAGAGCCAGAGCGATGGCATCGGACGGACGCGCGTCGAGCGTCATCAGCGAACCGTTTTCGCCGGTTAATTCGATAACAGCGTAAAATGTGTTTTCGCGGAGATCGGAGATCGTCACGCGCTCGACGCGGTAACCGGATTCGACGATAAAATTTCGCAGAAGGTCGTGCGTCATCGGACGCTGCGGCACGATTTTTTCGATTTCCAGGGCGATGGCATTCGCCTCGTAAGCACCGACCCAGATCGGCAGAATCGTCTCCGAGTCAATGCCCTTAAGAACCACGATGGGCGTGTTGGTGTTCGGGTCCATAATCAACGCGCCGATTTTGACTTCAACTAACATAAAAATATTAAAAAAACAGTCGGGAGTTTCCGCCGGTTTTTAGCTTGAGCGTATTTTACCATATAACGTGTTGACTTTCGATTCGGTAATTTCAACTTTGACGATGCTGCCCAGCAAATTCGCCGCGCCTTCAAAATTGACGACCATCTGGCAAGTCGAATGACCGGAAAGCTGGTTCGGGTGTTTGACGGAGACTTTTTCCGCGAGAACTTCCAGAGTGCGCCCGACGTAGCCTTGAAAAACCGCCCGCTGATGATGCCGGATCGAACGGTCGAGCCGCGCAAAGCGTTCGGTTTTAACCGCTTCCGAAACGGTTTCGGGCAGATCGTGCGCCGGTGTGCCGGGACGCGGCGAATACTTAAAATAGTACGCGCTGTTAAAGCGACAATAGTCGGCGACGGCGAGGGTCGCTTGAAAATCCGCGTCGGTTTCGCCCGGAAAGCCGACGATAAGGTCGGTCGTCAGACTGATGCGGCGCGGCGAGGCTTTGATTTTGTCAATCCGTTCCAAATAATTTTCGACGGTATGACCGCGCCGCATCGCCCGCAGAATGCGATTGCTGCCGGATTGGACGGGCAGGTGAACCCAATTGCAGAGATTTTCGTGTTCGTCGAGCGCGGCGATGATGTCGGGATGAAAATCACGCGGGAACGAAGTCGTGAATTTGAGACGTTCGATGCCGGTCGCGGCGACGGCGCGGAGCAATCTGGAAAACGCCGTCGCGCCGCGAAAGTTTTCCAGTCCGTTTTCGGTTTTCGGGCGGTAACTGTTGACGTTCTGCCCGATCAGGTGAACTTCCCGGATTCCCTTCCGGCACAGTTCGAGAACGTGCCGGACGATGATGTCGGCGTTCAGACTCTGCTCGCGCCCGCGGGCGAACGGGACGATACAGTAGGTGCAGAATTTATTGCAGCCTTCGATGATCGGAACGAAAGCGACGTACGGCGAATGTCTCTGCGCGTCGGCGACCGACCAGTCGTAATCGGCTTCACGCTCGCCGAGATCGGACAATTCCGTTTGTCCGGTCAAACTTTTCCCGATGATCTCGGAAATTCTGCCGACGGCTTTGGTTCCGAGGACGAAATCAATGCCGGACTGTTTCTGAAAAAGCGTCTCGCCTTCGAGCTGGGCGACGCAGCCGAGAATCCCCAGAACGGGCTTTTGCGCCAGCTCTTTGCGAATTTGTCCGACGCGCGTAAAGATTTTGTGTTCGGCTTTATCGCGCACCGAGCAGGTGTTGAGCAGAACGACATCCGCCAGCGTCTGATCCTCGATAATTTCAAAGCCGTCGGCGGCGAGCCGGGTGGCGATGCGCTCGGAATCGGAAACATTCATTTGACAGCCGAAAGTTTCGAGATAAACTTTTTTCATAGATGGAATTTTTATAAAGCGCACCGCCGAGTGATCGAAAATTCTACCCGTCAGCGAACGTTGAGAGCAACCGTAAAAACTTAAAGTAAAGAAAACAAAGCACGAACGATGAATATCAATTTTAAATCGCAAGACTTCGTACACCTCCACCTGCACTCCGATTATAGTCTTTTGCAGAGCGCAATCCAACTGAAGCCGCTCGCCAAGCGTTTGCAGGAGATGGAAATGAAAGCCTGCGCGATCACCGACTTGGGAAATCTGTTCGGCGCGCTTTCGTTCTACAATCAGATGAAAGCCAACGAAATTCATCCGATTTTAGGTTACGAAGCGCACCTGACGTTCGGCAGCCGCTTCGAACGCGAAGCCCGTCTGGAGATCGGCGAGCGACCGTTTTACAACCTGATTCTGCTCGCCAAGGATTTGGAGGGCTTCGCCAATCTGACGTATCTGGCTTCTAAGGCTTTCACCGAAGGTTTATATCACAAGCCGCGCATTGACCTCGATCTGCTCGACGGACACAGTAAAGGTTTGATCGCTCTGTCGGCGGGTGGCAAAGGCGCGGTTAATCATTTTCTGCGGCAGAACGATCACCGAAAAGCCGAAGTCAATCTGAACCTCTTCAAGGATTTATTCGGAAAAGGTAATTTCTACGTCGAAATGCAGTCGCCCAACTCGGCGGAAGAAGAAAAGATACAGAGAGATCTGTTGGCGTTGGCGCAGAAAAACGAAGTTCCGGTCGTCGCCGCCAACGAAGCGCATTATTTGACCGAAGAAGACGCTCTGGCACACGAGATTCTGATGTGCATCGGCGAAGGTAAAACCATCCAGGACGGCACCCGTACGGTTTTGAACGGAGCGCACTACTATCTCAAGACGGCGGCGGAGATGTGGGCGATGTTCGGTAGCGAACTGCCGGAAGCTCTCCGCAACACTCTGAAAATCGCCGAAGCCTGTCAGGTCGAATTTCCGAAAGAAGCGGCTTTGACGCTGCCGAATTTTCCGATCCCGGCGAATTCCGGCTGCGCGACGACCGACGATTACTTCGAGCGCGTCGTCAAGGAAGGTTTCGAGATGCGGCGGCGAACCGTCTGGAATCCTCTCCAAACGACGGAAAAACTGAAATACGGTCTGGACGATTATCAGGAACGCATCGAACGGGAAATCTCCACGATTCGGAAGATGGGTTTTCCAGGATATTTTTTAATCGTCTGGGAGTTCATCCGCTACGCCAAGGAAAAAGACATTCCGGTTGGTCCGGGGCGCGGTTCGGCAGCAGGTTCCCTGGTGGCGTATTGTCTGGAGATCACCGACGTTGACCCGCTGCAGTATGATCTTTTGTTCGAGCGGTTTCTGAACCCCGAAAGAGTTTCGATGCCGGATATTGATATTGATTTCTGCGTTCGCGGGCGCGGTGAAGTCATCAACCACGTGACCGAAATCTATGGGCGCGATTCGGTCTGTCAGATTATCACGTTTGGGACGCTTGCCTCGAAAGCCGCCATCAAGGATGTCGGAAGGGCTTTGAATATGCCTTACGGCGAAGTCGAAAAAATCGCCAAACTGATTCCGCCGCCGGTGCGCGGACGCAATATCAGCATCACGCAGGCACTGGAGCAGGTCGCCGATTTGAGATTTGCCGTCGAGACGAGCGCGGAAGTCAAAAAAGTCGTTGACTTAGCCAGACGTTTGGAGGGCTGCGCCCGACACTCTTCGGTACACGCGGCGGGAGTCGTCATCTCCCCGCAACCGCTCCACGAACTGATTCCGGTTTCGCTGTCCGGGAAAAACGAATTGACGAGCCAATATCCGATGGGCGACCTGGAAAAAGCCGGAATGCTTAAGATGGATTTCCTCGCTTTAACCACTTTAACCATCATAAGCGACTGTTTAAAAAGCCTTAAGCAAGCGACGGGCGGCGAAGTTGATTGGAGTCGAATCTCGCTCGACGACGAAAAGACGATGGCACTGTTCGGAGAGGGACGCACCGAGGCGATCTTTCAGTTCGAATCGTCGGGAATGCAGGAGATTTGCCGTCGTCTGAAACCGAAAGAACTGGAAGATTTGGCGGCACTCAACGCCCTCTATCGTCCGGGACCGCTCGACGGCGGGATGGTGGACGACTTTATCGCCCGCCACCGCGGCGAAAAGAAAGTTCAGTATATCGTCCCGCAGATGAAGGAGATTTTAAAGAACACCTACGGCATTCTCGTTTATCAGGAACAGATTATGCAGATCGCCCAGCAGCTCGGCGGCTACAGCTTGGGTGAAGCCGATCTGATGCGGCGGGCGATGGGTAAAAAGAAGCGCGAGGAGATGGCGGTCCACGAAGAAAAGTTTATCAAAGGAGCCGTCGAGCGCGGCATCAAACGCGAAAAGGCGGAGGAGATTTTCCGCTTAATGGCGCAGTTCGCCGACTACGGCTTTAACCGCAGCCACAGCGTCGCTTACGCTTATCTGGCTTTTCAAACCGCTTATCTTAAAGCGCATTACCCGGCATACTTTTATGCATCTGTTTTATCGAACGAAGCCGACGACACCACCAAAGTTTATAAGTATTCGAATGAGTTGCGCTCGCTCGGTCTGCGTCTGCTGCCGCCGGACATCAACGAGAGCGGTGCCGATTTTACGCCGCTCGAACGCGCCGTCCGATTCGGTCTGAGCGCGATCAAAGGAATCGGGACGGCGAGCGTCCAGGCGATCATCGAAGCGCGGAAAACCGGTTTTTTCACCTCGCTCTTCGACTTCACCGCCCGCGTCAGCCAGGGATCGGTCAACCGCCGCGCACTGGAGAGTCTGGTGACGGCGGGCGCGTTCGATTCCCTGATGCCGGACGATTCGAAGATCAATCACTGGCGGGCGCGGCACTTCGCCGCCGTTAACGCGGCTCTGACCAACGGGCAGAAATCCTGGAATGACAAACAGAGCGGGCAGAACGCCCTGTTCGGCGGTCAGGCGGACGCGAAGACGGATTTCTACGGCGAACTGCCGGACGTTCCCGCCTGGTCGCCGACCGAACTCGCCAATCAGGAGAAGACGGCGGTCGGCTTTTACCTGTCGAATCATCCGATGGACGATTACAAGGAGATTCTGGCGAGCTTGAAAATCAAAAACGTCGCCGACTACGAAGAGATGAAACCCGGCGATAAAATCACGCTCGCCGGTATCGTCAGCGGTTTGTCCGTCAAGTACAGCAAAAAAGGCAACCGTTTCGGGATTTTTCGTCTGGAAGACCGCTCCAGCGGCGTGAAGTGTCTGGCGTGGGCGGAAGCCTTTAATAAATACTCCGAATTCATTAAAAACGATGAGCTTTTAATCGTCAACGGAAAAATCGAATCGGTCGAAGGACAGGAGATCACGGTAATTCTGGAGGATGCCGGGAAGCTCGCCGATGCCGTTCCGAAGAAGGCGCAGAGCCTGTCCGTCAACCTTTGCAAAAAGAGTTTCGACGAGGCGTATCTCGAACGAATGGTGGAGCTTTTCAACAAAAATCGCGGCAATTGTCATCTGGTTCTGAATTTTAAGCTGGAGAATCAAGTCGAAGTAAAAATCCATTCGCAAGCCGTGCGCGTACAGGGAACGAGCCGTCTGGAAAAAGAGCTGAACGATTTGGAGTGCCTTGCCGAATGGGTTTTGTAATCGTCCGGGAGTAGGAAAAAAAAGATGGAAAAAAAAGATGGAAAAAAACTGAAATCAGCCGACGCTTTTGTCAGAGTCCAAACGGCGCGAGACCCGGAAAGACCTTATACGACGGACTTGATCGCCGCCGTTTGCACCGATTTCGTCGAGCTTCACGGCGACCGCCGGTATGCGGACGATCCGGCGATGATCGGCGGCTTGGCTAAAATCGGTGAACTCGAAGTCGCCGTCGTCGGTCAGCAGAAGGGCAGAGACCTCGCTCAGCGACGCTTTAGAAATTTCGGAATGCCGAAACCGGAAGGGTATCGGAAGGCACTGCGGGTGATGCGTCTGGCGGAGAAATTCCGGCGACCCGTCATCACGTTCGTGGATACGCCCGGAGCTTATCCGGGCATTGATGCCGAGGAACGCGGGCAAGCCGAAGCGATAGCTTTTAACCTGCGCGAGATGGCGAGTTTGAAAGTGCCGCTGATCGTCGTTATTCTGGGCGAGGGCGGTTCGGGCGGAGCCTTGGCGATTGGAGTCGGCGACCGCGTTTTAATGCTGGAGAACGCGGTTTATTCGGTGATTACGCCGGAGGGTTGCGCGGCGATTCTCTGGAAGGATGCGGTCGAAGCGGCGCAGGCGGCGCGGAGTCTGCGGCTGACGGCGGACGATCTGTTGAGTTTCGGTCTGATAGACGAAATCGTCCCCGAGCCGACCGAATTCACGATTAACGGGGATTCATTCAAAGAAATTGCCGAAAACATAAAGGCGGCAGTTCTTCGGAATGTGTCCGAAGTCGGTCTTTCGACGGCTGCCGAAAGACGGCGAACGCGATATGAAAAATTCAGAAAAATGGGACGGTGGGTTTGAAAGCGGAGAGCCGACGATATTCTTCAAATTGATTCGCTCTCTGCTCTCCGCCTTTTTGAAATGACTTGAGAAATAGTTTGTAATAAAAACCGATTTAGAACGGAATATCGTCGTCGTTCGGAACGCTCTGATTCATCGGCGCGGCGGAGCTTTTCGGTTCGTCGTCGAAATCATTTTCGCCGCCGCTTCCCGATTCGCCGCCGGTTGCCGCGCCGCCGGCGTAACTTTCACCGCCGCCGCCGCTGAGAAATTGGATTTCGGTGGCGTTGACCTCTAAATTAAAGCGAGTTTTACCGTCGCGGTCGGTCCATTCTTCGATGCGAAGCCGTCCCTCGACATAGACGGATTTGCCTTTTGAAAGATATTTCGAGACGTTTTCCGCCTGTTTATTCCACGTCGTCACGCGAAACCAGGTGGTAATATCCTGCATTTCGCCGCTTTTGTCGCGTCTTTTTTCGTTGGTGGCGATGGAAAAGTCGCAGACGGCGTTGCCTTGCGGCGTGTATCGAAGCTCCGGGTCGCGCCCTAAATTTCCGATGACGATGATTTTATTAAATGACATTTTAAGAATTTCTCCTGTTTAGATAGATTTTAAGAGCGTTAAATTAAATTTTGCGGCGAACACCGAATCGAAAAAGTTTTAACCGATTCGGCGGCGGGAAAATTTTTCAGCAAACGATTTCGGTTAATACCGACATCAATTCCCTTTTGTTTTCGCAGATTTAATTATACCAATAATGCCTACCCGACAGAAATACCCGGCACCTAAAAAGCTCTTAAGATCAGCATCCCTGCTTATTAGAACGATTGTGTGCTTGATTATAGGAACGACAAACTCGGAGAGCTGGAATGCTCAGGGCAAAAACATCTATGCCGCCGATCTGGAGAACCCTCTGAATGTTTGCTGGCAATACCGCACGGAGAACATCAAACCGCTCATCGCCTCAGGTGCGTCTGATAACGACTTAGAGATCAAGACGATTGACAAGGTATTTTTCTCCGCTTCCGATGGGATCCTCAAACCAATCAGTAGTACTTCCGGTCAAATCAACTGGCAGGCAGAGGTCGGAGGTAACCTAAAAATGCAATACGCCGCCCTTAATAAGGAGATATTTGTAGTTTCAGAGGTTTTAGAAGTCAAAGAGATTGGAAAGACTACAAATCCGGGACAGCTCATTAAGGTAAGTGCGCTGGATACATCGAACGGCATCGCTCGCTGGCAAAATGAAATTGTTCTGAAGGAAAAATCGGAGCAATTTTATCTCGCAACATCTGAGAAGAATTTAATAATTGTTAGCGGCAAAGGTGAAATAATAGTTCTGAAAATATCGGACGGCACAATTTCTCGGAGAACTTTCACAGGGACGAATCTTTCGTCGAATCCCGTCTTTAATGCGGATAGATTAAGTTTCGGCACTGCCAAAAAACGCATCGTTTCACTCGAGAACACCACGTTCACCAAAATATATGATGTGGAGTCCGACGAGACTGCTGCCGTTCTCGCCTCGGATGAAGCGGGAAATTTTCTATGGGGCGATGCCAGAGGCTTTGTATATCACGCCGACCGGCGCGGCAGAAAAGGTTGGAAGTTTCGCAGCGGCGGCGGAATCGTTGGCATAATCGAAAACGAAATGGGCTGGCTCATCATTTCGCAGGATAATTATCTTTACCTTCTGTCGAAAGCGGGAAAACTACATTGGAAGAAAAGGCTTGCCGAGAGACTTTCGTACCAGCCGACGATTTCCGGCAGATACATAGTTTTGGCAGCGGACACCGACTCAGAGGTGTTGATCGTTGATTTGTTATCGGGTCGAACGGTAAATAAAATATCCTTCCGGGCGAATGTCTTTCTTCGCGCTTCTCCGTTCATTTTCGGCGAGATGATCGTGTTGCTTACTAATGAGGGATTTACAGGCTATACGACCTCGCTCTGCGCCGCCCGTGCAAACAATTAAACAGCAAAGTAGAAGGCGGAAATTGAACAGTTCGATTTAATTTCCGCCTTCCATCGGCACTTTTCTTAAATTCGGTCGAATTCAATGAGAAACCGTGTAGTTCTGCATTATGGCGTGAATTTCATCTTTGATGAGGAGCTTTTTCTTTTTGAGAGTCGTCTCCTCAAGTAGTTCGTCTTCATTCGGATAACTTAGTTCACCGAGTTCGGTTAAGCGTTTTTCATAATTTTGATGCTGCTGAACCAGACTTTTGAAGTTCGGATTTTCTTTTATCAGCGTATCTCGAATCGGATCAATCATACTCATATCCATAATTTCTTTTCTGCCTCTCTGATTTTAGTTTACATAATCCGAAACTTTCAGCGACGAATGTTATGTTTTTGTTTCGGGTTAATAAGAAGATACTAACTCAAAACGTTTGCACCGATCAAGTTTTAATCTTTTGAGAGTCGGGTTTTCACCGGTTTTCGATGGTGTCTACGAAGTCAGATCTAATTTCATAACCAGCCCGTTTTCAATCGGATGCGAATAGAAATTTCTTCTAATTTGGGCAATTTGAAATCCCTCTTTCGTGTAGAATTTTATTGCCTTCGAGTTCGACTCTCTAACTTCCAGCCAGACCATACGGATTCTTTTTTCCATTAGCTTCGTCAACATCGCCCGGAAGAGTCTTCTGCCGATGCCTTTCCGCTGGAATTTTTTCGTAACCCCGAAATTAATAACGTCCGATTCGCCGAATTCTCCATTCGATGCCGCTTCCACCGCTCCCGGCACCAATCTGGCCAATAGGAAACCGCACACCTCGACGGCGAATATAGCCGCCAGAAAAACACAATCGGGTGACTGCGACTGCGCTAAATAATCTTCTCCAGACCATCTGCCGAGATTTAACGAATCTTGAATTTCAAGAATCTGTTCCACTATCTCTCCCAAACTCAGCTCTTTCGTCCCCGCATCATCAAAACCGTTAGAAACACTTTTATAAGTTATGTCTAGAATTATCTCTTTTTCAGCAATCATTTATTAAGGTAGAGTACAGAGAAA
>JAYVGL010000082.1:0-33777 GCA_043772175.1 Pyrinomonadaceae bacterium
CGGCTTTCAAATGAACTGCAAGCCCTCGAAGCCAATTTGAAACGTGCCATTCAAAGCCGTCTGTCACGCGGGCGCGTGGACGTTTTCGTCAACTACGAACGAACACGGGAAATCGTTTATGAACTGAATCGCCCTTTAATTTCCGGTTATATCTCGGCACTGAAACAGATGCAGACGGAATTTAATTTGACGGGCGAGCCGGATTTTAATTACATCGCCCGTTTGCCGAACGCTTTACAGACGAAAGCGGAGGATTTGAGCGAAGAATTTACGACAGCGATTGAAACGGCGGTTGCAATCGCGCTCGACGAACTCGAACGGATGCGCGAAGTCGAAGGCGAATCTTTGAAAACGGATTTGGAAAACCTGCTTTCCGAAATCGAAAGTCATCTGCCGGTAATCGAATCGGAAAGCGCAAACGTCGCCGACGAATATCAGCAGAGATTAAAAAAGCGCATCGAAAACTTCTTATCGAAAAGCGATTCGCAAATCGAAGTTGACCAGGGCAGACTCGCGCAGGAAGTGGCGTATTTAGCTGATAAAAGCGACATCGCCGAAGAAATCACGCGGCTAAAAAGCCACATCGAACAATATCGCGGCATTATTAAAGAAGAAAAAGAGGTTGGCAAGAGGCTCGACTTTTTAACGCAGGAATTAAACCGCGAAGCCAACACCATCGCGTCAAAAACCAACAATTTGACAGTTAAAGAATCGGCATTGCAGATAAAATCGGCGATTGAAAAGATTCGTGAACAAATCCAAAACGTCGAATAATACGAAGTGGTAAATGTATGCTGGTATATTTGAAATCGCGCCTGTTTTTCAATTGCCATTTGAAATTTACCGAATATGAAAGGAAATCTAATCATTATCAGTTCGCCATCGGGCGGCGGCAAAGGGACTTTAATCAAACGAGTTTTGCAAGTTTTACCGAATATCGGTTATTCGATTTCGTTCACGACGCGTGAAATGCGCGTCGGCGAAACGAACGGTGTAGATTATTTTTTCGTCAGCCGCGCCGAGTTTGAAAAACTGATTGAAAACGGCGCGCTGCTCGAATACGCCGAAGTTCACGATAATTTTTACGGCACTTCGGTTGAACGGGTTGAAGCGAAAAGTGAAGCCGGACACGACGTGATTTTGGAAATTGACGTGCAGGGCGCGGAAAGTATTCTCGCTAAAGTTCCCGAAGCCGTCAGCATCTTTATTCTGCCGCCGTCATACGCGATTTTAGCTGCCAGATTAACGGCTCGTGCGACGGAAAAAGTCGAACATTTAGCTTTGCGTCTGCAAAATTCCGTCGGCGAAGTCAATCGTTACACTGAATTCAAATATGTCGTTATTAATGACGAAGTTGAGAAGGCGACCGCCGATTTACGGACGATAGTTTTGGCGGAAAGACTACGGCGCGATAGACAAACGAGCGCAATCAAAGGTATTCTAGATAGTTTCGATGAACCGAAAAGATCGAAAAATCACGTTAACGGAGAACAAATTTAATTTATGGTTGAAGAAACCGAGCAGTTAGTCGAAGAAGCCGAAGCAAAACCACGAGTCAATCCTGAGATTGATTCAAAATACCGAATGATTATTTTAGCGGCGCAGCGCAGCAAACAATTACAGCGCGGCGCAAATCCGCGGGTTGATATGGACCCGCGCAAGTCAAAGGCGACGCGCATTGCGATGAAGGAATTGGAAGGCGGCAAAGTTGATTTTGAGATTCTGGCAAGCCCGATTTTGGGCGAAAAGCCGAATGAAAATTCCTAAATCGAAAGTATTCTATCCGCGTTAAAGAAGATTTGAGAGATGATGAGTCCTGATTTTTTCACTGTTCATCATCTCTTTTTCTTATCAATTTCCTCGTTCCCGATTGATTGTAAAAAGATTTTTAAATGAATTGAGTAAAAGATTTATCAACCGATAAAATCTATTGACACCGAAAATCGGCGTAGAATATAATTCTGGAACGGGTTATTTATTTTACCTCAACAAATTCCGGCTTTATCAAACCTGAAAATGAACCAACCAAACGCTTCAATTCACTGTCCGCAATGCAATCTAATCAATTTCGCCGCCGAACTTTTCTGCAAACGCTGTAAAAAAAGTTTGCAGAACACAAATTTCTCCGCCGAGACCAATTCCGTCAACATCAACATTACTTTTCCGACAGCTATTCAGCCGCGCATTAACGCCCAGCCGAATGATCCGCCGTTTGCGCCGCCCCGATTCAGCCAGCCGCCGCAGTATTCGGAAGGCGGTCAGTCATCGGAATATCAATTGCAGAATCAGGCGGGATTTCAGCAGTGGCAGCAGGACAATCGGCGGGATAATCAACAGTTTAATCAGCCGCCGGGTATGCCGCCGAATATGCCCGCTTATCCGCCGCCGGGTTACGCGACGATGAACAATGCGCCGACCGTCTGGCGGCGCGGCAGCGAACTCGTCGTTCATCGTTACGGCACGAGTCTGCCCGATGTCTGCGTCAAATGCGGCGGGCAAATCGGCGGTTATGCGGGCGGCGCATATATCAGCCAAAAATATCGCTGGCATAATCCGTTAGTTTACATCGCTCTTATCAGCCCTCTGATTTACTGCATTCTGGCAGCGGCTTTAAGTCAGCGCGTGCAAGTCGAAATTCCGCTGTGCGGCAAACATCTCGCCGAACGCCGATCAACCGGCAAAGCTCTGGTCAGCGGCGGAGCCGGCGCGATATTGGCGATTATCTTTTTCGGTTCATTCGGCTACGTCGGTTTTTCCATAATGCTGGCTTTGGCGGCGTTCGTCGGCATTGTTCTCGGTTACGAATACGCTTACAAACCGCTGCAAATCAGCAAGATTGAAAATGATTACATCTACCTGAAAAATGCCGACAACCAGTATCTGAGCCGTCTGCCGCCCTGCTGAAACGTACTGACAAAAAAGCTCCGAACGAGGCACGAATTCTATTTCCGCCCGCAACTTGACATCAAATCGTTCAATTCGCTATCCTTTCAGTTCGCTTCCACAGAAGTCGAACAGTCAGTTAGCTCAGTGGTAGAGCACTACCTTGACACGGTAGGGGTCAACAGTTCAAATCTGTTACTGACTACCAATATCTCCAGTAAACACAAGCCTTTCGTCAAATTCACAAAAGAACTCAGCGGAACATAAAAGAACGATGCGGAAGATAAAGTATTCCGCACTCTGCCAAAAACCTGCCAGCGTTTTTGTGAATCACTTGCCGCGCAGTTTGTAAGGTGTCGGGTTGCGCGTATCGAGAATGTCCGCAGTCCTGGCAAGCCGCCGCCGCGCCCGAGCTGTTGTCGGTATCGAATCCTTTTTTGACATCTCCGGCGATCATCGGGAAAATCGGATTAGCCGCCTCGCCTTTACGGGCAGGTAACCGTCGAAGCCGTTAAAACACCGCCGTTCGCGGCTTTGTATGAATAACAAACGCCCGCCGGAGATTTCAAGATAATTCCGTTGTTAAAATTCTCGACGTAAACATTTCCGTTGATTAGCCGGAATGATTTATCCGCGCTCACGCCGTTGGCATCCGGCGCGAGATACGTTTGGCTCGACCCGACTCCGACGTAAAAACCGTTCGGCGCGACCAGCTTTCTGCCGCCGATTGCCGCCGCATTGCCCGACCACGCCAGCATCACGTCGCTGATTTGAGTGCGGCTTCCCGAACCGTTCTGCACATTTCGGAGCGTGTAATAACCGTTCAAACCGTCGCCGCCGTTGCCGTAGTCAATCTGATAACCGCCGGATGTGTCGTCCGAGCCGCGCATCGTCAGTATTCTCGGCAACCGCTCATTCGACGCGCCGAATGTCGTCGTAATCGTCGGCTGCTCGTAAGGATTGCCCAAAGCGCGAGCCTGTGAATTGATTCCACGCGCCGGTAAACTCGCGTTATACGAACCCTGAACGCCGCCCGTTTCAATGCGTCCCTCGCTGTATTTCGAGAACGCCGGTTCCGTTCCGTCGTTGCCGCCGACCCACAAGCCGCCCTGTCCGATGAAATTCGGAACGACACCGATTTCGCCGTAATTGCCGTAAAAATTGCTTTGATTAACGCCGCCGCTCAAACTGCGGTAGTTGCCCAACAAACTCGAACTGGCGTGATTGCCGTAGTAATTACAGCCCAAATCCGAATAATCGAGATAACCGTAGCCTTTGTTATCCGTCGAATCGTTGTTCGCAAAGCTGATATTGTTCGCGTTGCGCCCGTAAGTGTGTGTGCCGCTTCCCTGGTTCGACTTGAATAGCGAATTGCGAACGTCCGAATAATTATTATTTGAAATATAGCCGCCGCCGCCCGTTCCCGCCGGATTAACCGCCGAGCCGGAAAACAGCAGCGCGTCGCCGTTGAAATTCTTGATCGCTGCGCCGTTGACGCTGATTCGTGAATACGCGACGATGCCGGATTTATTGTTGATTAACGCGCCGCCCGTCGCCAATGGCGGCGGCTGATAAAATCCTTCTTCGCTGTTTAGATTGGTAAAGAAAACATCCGCCGCGTTGTAGGTGGCGTTATTGGCAATCGAATAAACGGTCGTTGAAAGCGTCAAACCGGTCGCGTCCCGTCCGGTAATCGTAAAAACGTGATTGTTTATTTTCAATTTGCCGCCGACATACTCGGCGTTCGTGTAAAGCGTGTTAAAACGGCGAGTGGCGGCAACGTAATCGCCGACGATGACCGGCGCGGAAATCACGAATGAATTAGCCGCAATCGGGTTTATCTCCAAATTCGCACCCGTCGGTTTAACGATGGTGTAATTCGTGCCGCCGCGCCTGACGATCATCCCGGCGATGGTTTTGATGCCGTTGACAACCGGACTCGTTAATGTCTCGCCGGATTGAACGGCGACATCGGAAAACATATCGGGCGCGGTGTTGCTGACCGGACGCGGTGTAATCGTGATTTGATGAGTGATTTGATTTTGGTTGGAGTCGGTAAAAATACCGATGTTTTCAATCACCGAACGGTCGGAGGTGTAGCTGCGCCCCGTGCCGTTTTCCGACTGCGAAGAGTGAAAAATCAGTCCGTCAATGTTCGACGCAAACCAGATGCCGGTGTTGACCGATTCGCCGCCGCCGCCGGTTCCTTTTATAACCACTGATTTTCTGACTATTAACGGCGACAGACTGCGGTATAATTTGCCCGCGCCGAAGACGAAAGTGCCTGACAACTGCGTCGAATTATTCAACGCCAAACTGTTTTCCACCGAATCGAGCATCAGCTGTAACGCCGCCGCGTCATCGGTTCCCGACGCAATACTCAAACCCGATGCGTCAGTCCGCGCATCGCCGGTCGCGCCGAACCATTCGGGGTAAAATTTATCGGTCGCGCTGTTGATTCGTAAATAACCGTTTTGAAAATCCTTAAATAACAAGCTCCGGTCGGCGATAATCGGCGAGTGAACCGCTAATGAGGTATTAGCAACACTGCGCGTAAAATAACCGCCGTTGATTTGCCTGATCGTCGCGTTCGCCGGAAAAGTTTTGATGAATTTAATCGTTACGGGCGACGCGGTAACGGGAATGTTTTTGTCGAGCCGCACGGCGTTGCCGTTGATGACCATCGTAATCGTGGCGATAATGTTCGAGCCGCCGAAACCGAGTCCCGTAATTTCGACGTCCTTTCCTAAATCGGATGAGAGCGTCGAAAACGCGCCGTCAACCGTCGCGCCGCCGTAACCGTTCACCGTTCCGGTTCTGGTCGGCGCGGAAATCGGGATCACGCCGTTAATCAGTAAATTGTATTTGTTCGCCGGATTAGCGAACGCCGCCGCCAGTGCCGTATTTAACTCGTTTTCGTTAGTGATGACGGTTTCAACCGAAATGCCGCCGCCCGCCGCGCCGACCGGCTCAAAAGTGTTGCCGGAGCCGCAGGTCAATAACTGCCGGGTCGTCGTGTTGTAAAATAAAACATTTCTGCTCGCCACGCTGCACGACGATGGTGTCGTCGCGCCTTTTTGAATATCAGCCTGCGTTTTGATTTGCGAATAAACTGAAAACCAGGATGTTAAAAATAGAAGAACGAAGAAGATTTTTTTCATATGATCGGTGAATTCGTCTTAGCTTTTCAGCTGTTTAATCAAAGTCTGCAGCGCACGAAGCAGCTCGTCCGCGTTTTGAATGTTATCGAGATCGTAAAACTCGTCCTGCGCCGGAATTGAGGTCGAGAAATTCGCTATCCGCGATTGAACCGCCCCGATGCCGCCGCCCGCCGTAACTCGCGCATCAACTCGCGCATCAACTAACGCGATAATCGTCTCGCGCCCGACTAAATCCGCCGGACTCGCCGATTGCAAAAGCAGTGTTCCGATGGGTTTGTCCGTGCCGTCTTCAAAAGCGAGCGAGATTTTGCCCGTCCGTTTCGCGTCGTTAGAGACGACGACATCGTAATCAATCGGAATCAAGCTGTCTTCGTCGCACCAGAGGAGCGCGGTGAACGAGCCGCCGACGTTGGTTTGCGCCGTTACCGAATCGTTCAAGACGATATGCAAATTCGTGTAGCCGAACGGCTTTGACGGCGTGAATTTTATCGCCACATTCGACTGCGGCGCACCGTCCGCGTCGAAAACAAAACCGATGACGTTTCTTTTTCTAAACCCCATAGTTAAAATACCTCGCTGACGTGCAGCTTGCCGACCGACTCGTTTTCGGTCAGAGGAAAGAAATCTTTGCTTGCGTCTTCATAAAAAACTTTGAAACGCAATTTATATTCGCCCGCCGCCAAATTCGCTTTTATCTCGTCGAACACGAAATAACCTTTGACGAAAAACGGCTCGCTTGCCGCGTTTCTCGACGTTATCACGCACTGCGTCCAACTGAACGGCGGATCCTTGTGCCGCTGCCTGACCATCAAATAAACGAGCGTCGCGGGGCTGTGCGCCGCGCCCGCCGCGTCATATAAATGAAACGGCATCGCCACGTCAATTGATCCGCGTGTCAGTAAAAATCCGTCGTTTCCGCGCATACTGTTTTTCTCTCCCGTCCCCAAATGGATATAATTGACTCCGGTCGGTAATTCTATTTTCAGCATCAGTAATCCCTGCCCGTAAAGGCGTAATTTTGGCGATAGACTCCCGCCGACTCGAACGGTCGCGCCGCTCCGTCGCGCACGATTTTCCGCACTCGCCCGCGTTCTTTGTCTTCGATCCAAAACGGCAGGTGCAGACGTTTGGCACTTAAAAACGCATCCGCCGCGTCCGTTTCGGGGATGGCGCGATTCTCGAACCGGAAATCGTAACTTCCGAGTCCCGCATCGTCCAAGTAGCGAACCACCCGGTCGCGTCCGCGCAAGCCTTCGGCTTCGGAAATTTCCGCCCGGTCGGTTTTCGTGAAAACCGTCGTGCGGTCAAAAGCGAACGGAAAATAATCCGCTCCGTCCGGGTGCTGCCGCCACAATTGATAACGCATCGCCAGATATTCGTAAACATCGAGCCGGTCGCAGCCTTCGAGGACGGACGAGAACATTATATTTTCGGCGACGAATCCGCTTAATCTGCGCGCCGCGTCGCCTCTGTCCTGTCCGATTTGAATGCCGTTCATCGGCAGACCGTCGGGAAACTGCAATTCGATGATTTGCAGCTTGCCGAGATTCGGCGCGATTTGATTGGTGCGCGGAAACAGGATGTCGGCTTTGCGGTAACTGTAATCGGTTACACTCATCGCCGCGCCCAAATCAATAAACGAGTTAGAATTCGCGCTGTTTCCGACCAGCACGACCGCGCCCGTCGGTGCGGTTAAAAGTCCGTTGTTCGTCGAGAAATTCGCGCCTTCGATTGCCGCGACGATGAAAACGTGTTTGAGCGTTAAATTTCCCGAAAAAACCAGCGGTGTCCGCGAGCCGTTAAAATACCAGACGGGCTGCCCGGCTAAGACATCGGTGATTAAAACGGGCGAATTCGCTGCCGCCGTCGTGAGGTGGCGGTTGTTGCCGGACGCATCGAAAATCACTTGATTGCCCGAAACGCCCGCGTCGAACTGATGCCACGCCGCCAAATCCGTGCGCGGGAACAAATTCATTTTTTTCCAATCTCGATACGTCATTTATTTACCATTTACCATTTACCGTTTACCGTTTAGCATTTATCATTTACCATTTGCCGTTTACCGTTTACCGTTAGACCGGCTCATCCGTAATTAAAGGAAAAACTCGCGGCGACAAGCTGTATGATTTCTCGTCCGCGCCTCCGGTGTTAAAACTTTCCGCGACGACCAGACACTCGACCGGAGCGGCGAAGCTCTCGCCGGTGGCGGTGTGCGAGAGTAAAACGCGGTCGCCTTTCGAGACGTGATAGCTGTCCGCCATCCCGCGCAGCGTGAAATCGCGGTCGGGATCGGAGAAGGTTTTCATCTCGTCCTCGCCGCATCGCTCGACCAGGGAGCGAGTCATCACGCCCCACCGCGCCGGGGACGAGTCGGTCGGCAAGCCGCCCTGCCGTTCTCTTAAATTCGGTCGGTCGCTTTCCGTCCATTTTTCTGCAAGCAGCTCGCCGTCAAGGTCGTTGTAGTAGTTAATCCGAAAATTCGGGCGTTCGTCGCTCGGTCGCGGGTTCGCTTCAAAGGTTTTCGCCGCGATGTTGAACCGCTCGCCCTGCGCCGCCGGGTCGTAAACGAAACGGTGTGCAACGGCTCGATCCGGCGGCAGAAACTTCAAAACTCCGCCGACATCCTGGACGTGCCAGCCCGGAGCGCGTCGCATCACCGATTCGAGTGCGGCTCCCGCCTGCGTCGCCGAGGTGAAGACGACGTGCGCTTGGTAGCGTTTCACCTGCGCGTCCGACGGATAAAGTTTATTCGTCGGAACAACCTGTTCGATCTGCGACGGCGACGACCACGACAATTTACATTCGCCGCCCAAAAAGTTAATGAATTCGACTTTAATGTTGTAAAGAACGCCGCCCGTCAAAGAGATTTCCCCCGTGTGCGTTCCGACACCGCCCGCGCCCGCAATCGGCGGCATCCGGTCAATAATCAATTGATTATTGACCGTCAGTTTCACGCCGTCGTTGTGAAGCAGCTTGAAAGTTACGGTCTCATCCCCGGATAAATGCGGCGGCTTGATTTTCCCTTCCCAGACTACGGAGAAATTATCGGAGTTGACACCCGCCACCGGAGAGCCGCCGTCGGCGTAAATTAAATCGATTTCCGCGTCCGTGCGCGTGGCGACCAAGTGCGTGAAAGTCAGATCGTCGTAGTATCTGCCCGTTAAACCGCTGCCCGCCGCGCTCGCGTTCGCCGCCGTGCGATACCAGATCAAAGTTTCGCACGATTGCTTGAAGGCAAACCACGACGCGAAATCAAGACGGCTCAGCGGGCGTTTCAACTCGTTAAATAAGACATCGGCGTAAACGCGAGCGTTATTAGCGGAAAAACTATTGCCCGTGTAATTGCCCGCCGCGTCGTAATCGGCGACGCGGCGACAGCGCAGACCGAACTGGAATTCGGTCGGCTCCGCGTCTTCGGAATAGGTGACCGGAATAATGCCTTCGACGTAGCAGACGTTGGAGAATGTCAAATTCAGTTCGGGGAAAAACTGCGGTCGTCCCTGCACCGGATCGTCGAATCCGGCGTTTGCCTGCCAGACTTTCAAGGTTCCGCTGCCCGCCGACGAAAAGGCTTTCACGGCTCCGCCGACCGATTCGGATAATTGAAAAGTATTCGCCGCCGAATTGATAACGTAGTATTTGGCGTTCGCCGACAAACCCGTCGGAACCGCGCCGCCCGCGCTGCGGATTCTAACCGGCGCGCCGCTCGTGTAGCCGTGCGCCGCCGCCGTCAAAACGGCAGCTGCCGCGTCCGCCGTGAAATTTTTAAGGGCGACCTGGCTCGTCACGGTTCCGGGGTGAAACCGCCAGTTCCGCGCCGCTTCATCCGTCCCGCCGCCCGCAAATTCCGGGATGCTCGCGCCCTTGTAACGAAAGAAATTCAGCCCGTCGCACCCGTATTTCCCGCCGCGACAGAACAACACCAGAAAATACGTTCTGCCGCCCGCGAAATACCAGTAGACGAGCCGCCCTTTGGTTTGCTGCGTCCCGTAAGCATCGCTCAAACCGGGATTGGATTCATCGGTTTTTTTCCTTAAGACAAACATTAGATATTCACCTGGTAAGCGGGTTTGACATTATGCCAGCCGCGTTTTTCGACGATAAAAGTTTGGTTGCGGGCGACGCTCAAATTACGAACTTCGACGAACTCTATAGATTTTACGATGGACAAAATCGCGTCTTTTTCCCAGCCGTAATTGCCCGAATTTCCGCCCGTAATTTTCTGCACGAAATCGCCTTTCCGCAAGTTGCCGATGGCACGGAAGCGATTAAAATCCGTGTAAGCCGGATGCTCTTTGGTTACTCTGATAATTTTGTCAGTGAATTTTACCGTTAAAATTTCTCTTTCTTCCGCCGCGTGTATGTGAACTTTTTCCACCGTGTCGGCGAAAAGTTCACCCGTTTGCTCGTCAAACGACATCACGGGAGAGCCTTTTTTCATTTCGACGATGGGCATCTCCGACCAATCCGGAAGCAGCACACGGGAGTCGCCGGTGAAACACGGATGGCTGTCGGAGTCGGGGAAACCGCCGGAGCCGATGCCGCCGCCGCCCGCTGTAATTTGAACGACGACATTGGCGAAAAAAGGAATCGCTCCGATGCGGTGCAGATTGCCGTGCGCTAAGCAGCCGTTCGCCCCGTCTTCGGTTTTATCGCAAAACAGCGGATTGCCGCCCTGAATCGTCTGCCAGCCGCACGGCGAATCGAGAGGCGAAAGCGTGCCGCCCGCGTTGAAGCGCAGAACGCATCTTTGCGCCAGCGGATACGCGCCCATCACGCTGTTCGATTGATACAAATCGCCGATCAAAGTCAAATTGACCGCTCCGTCCGCTGCGGATAAATTCGCGCCCGAAATCACTCCGTCGAAAACCGTATCGGCGTAAATCGTGCCGTTGAGCAGTTTCCGGGCAAAACGAATCACCGCGCTTGAGCCTTCGACGAACCGCTCTTTCGGCAAAATCTTTTGCCCGAATGCCAAATCCGTATTGTCAATACTCAAAGTGCCGCCGTCGGTGTTCGCTCCCAAAGTCTGCCGGATTTGCGGTTTGGATTTCAATCGCGGCTCGTAAAAATGTCCGCCGAATTCCACCGCTTGCGACGAAAAATAGAGCGTCTCGGACGGATAGCCGCCGTCGGCTTTCAAACTCAAATCGAGCAGCCAGAAAGTGCGCTGCGCGGGCGCGTCCTTTGATTGTCCGGCTAAAATCGGCAAAATTCTCATCGCTGCTGTTTTTTAATGTCCCTGACGATACCGTCGGAGCTTGAATCGTTCTGGTTGATGGACTCTCTCACGATGTTAATGACTTGACGCTTGCCGTCCGGCGACTGATAGAAAACTTTGGCATCGGACGGCGGCGGCGGGCAATTCTCGAAGACGATACTGCCGCCGAAAACGAAATTCGGCGAGGCGGTCGAGACATTTGCACCGCCCGTCCCGATGAAGCCGCCGCCCGTCCCGATGAAGCCGCCGCCCGCCATTTTGCGCGGCGCGGGATAATTCGGAATCGAAGTGTGCGCGGCGAAAACATCGTAGCCCGCGCCGCGGATGATGTCCGTCTGGTGTTCTCGTTTTAAAAACATCTCGTTTTCCATCGCCAGCACCGGAATCGAATCCTTGCCCGGTGTGCCGCCCTGCAATAGTCCGTAACGCTGTTTGAAGCCCGCGAACTGTTTCATAAACGGCGATGTGGTGTAGGCTCCGCCCGCGAACGTGGCGACGAATTTATTAGAAAACTCGGCGGCGTTCGTCGCGCCCGCGACCGCCGCTCTTAACTGGCTCATCTTGTCGCTGATGGACGAATCAACGCGGCTCACGTCCCTGAGAGCGATGTTGCGCGTTTTTTTGTCTTTTAATCCGTTCGCCGCCGTCAGATACTGTTCGCGCACGGATTTGGCTAATGCTTCGCCGGTCGTGATCGCCGAGGAAGGCGGCTGAATCTTTAACGCTTTGGTGTCGGCGATCAGTTTGTCGAAGTCTTTTAAGTCCGTCAACGCCGTGTTGATAAATTCGGTGCGCTGTTTTTCCTCTTTCCGGCGTTTGGAATTTCTGCCGATCAAATACGAAGCCAGCAGAACTCCGCCGCCGATTGCCGCTCCGATTCCCAAAGTCGCCGATCCGCTGATGTTTAAAAGCCCGCCGATTGATCCGAAAGCTCCGCCGAGTGCCGTCGAAGAGCTGCCGAACGCCGCTCCGACCGTTCCGAGCAGACCGCCGCCGATTGAACCGAGAATGCCGCCCGCGCCGCGACCGCCGCCGATTTGCGAGCCTAAACCGATGCCGAGCGCGGGCGCGAGGGCTTGCAGTGCGCCGCCGATGCCGCCGAATCTGCCGGCTTTGCCGCTTACGAACGTATCGCCGCGACCGTTGGTTACATTGCCGATGTTCGTTAAATTATCCGCCGTCAGACTGCGCCCGCCGCCTGCGAAGTTGAAAATACCTCCGCCCGCATTGCCGCCGAACGCCGTGCCGACACCGTTTGCCGGTAAACCGCCGCCGCCCGCCGCCGCCGCGCCGCGTCCGCCGAACAGATTTTTGATGATGCCGCCCAAGCCAGAGAAGATACCGCCGCCGGATGCGTTTGTTTGTCCGCCGGACGATGCGCCGTCCAAACCGAGAAGTTTCATTATCAGTTTCTGCGAAAACGCCCGCAAAATATCGCGCCCCAGATTAAGAAACGTCTGTGCAAGTCCGCGAACAATCGGATTCATCTTTTCGAGTTTTTTGCTCAAAGCATCGAACGGCGAATCAATCGCGTCGAAAAATGTTTGTCCTAAACCGATACGGAAATCGGCGAAGGTTTCCGATGTCGATTTGATTTGCGAGTTCAGGTAGTCAAGGACCTTGAGGTCTGAATCTGATTGTGAAAAAATACCTTTCTCGCCTAATTGCTTTCGCGCAAAAAAGACTTCTTTTTCATCGTTTAGCCGCTTGTTTTTATATTGTTCCGATAGTAATTCCGCGTCGGCGTAATACTTTTGTTCAAGTAAAATGTTTTCGGCGGCTAAATTGTTTTTCTCGCTCGCCAGATTTTTCATGCCAACCGCTTGCAAAGCTAAAATCGTTGCCGGGTCGTAGTTTTTTAATTTGTCAAACTGTTCCTGCAAGCCCTTTAAACTGTCGTTGTAAAGATTTTGGCTTTCAGATGCCTGCTTTAATCCGAGCAAAATTTTGTCGTTGCTTAAAGCCTGAATTTGCTTTCCAAATTCTTTGGCTCCGTCTATGTCGCCTTTTGCGTATGCAAGTTGGGCTTTGTCCTGCAAGCTGCCGATTGCCGAACCTAACTTTGCGTTCTCCAATAACTGCGTTGACTCAAGCAGTTTTCTTTGGGCGTTGTCGAAATCGTGAACATTCGCCGTCCCGTCAGATAGTGCTTTTGAGAAATGAAAAACCTCGACTTGAGCTTTCGGGTAAGCGGAAGTCAAGATTTTCAGTCTTTCCTCGACTTGCCCCAATGCTTTATTGGCTGAATTCGAGTCAGCGGTTATGCTTGATCTTTCGGCGGGCTTTAAGTCGCCTGTCAAGACGTTTTGATAAGCTAAAACGATGTTTTGATACTGCTGAACATCAGTTTCGGCATCGAACATCATTTTGTCGAAGTCGCCGCCGAAAAACGCATCGCCCAAACTTTTGGCAACAGTTTTTCCGCCGAAGTTTTGGGGTGAAAAAAGATTTGAACTTTCGGAAAACAGATTGATAGACGATTGAAAACTATCTTGGCGAGACTGCGAAAATCTATCAATCGCCTGCAACTGTTCCTGATATTGATTGTCTTCTATCTGTATAATCGCCCGCCGATTTTTTTCGGCTAAATCTTGTTCGGATTGGTAAAGTTCAGTCGTTAAATTTAGTCTTTGCTCTTTAGTTAGAGCCTGATTTTTTAATTGCTCCTGATACGTTTCAATCGTCAAAGCCGAAATTTTTTGGTAGTTTTCTTGCGTTATCCGTCGCAATTCGGCGAAAGCCGCGCCTGCCGAAGAACTGTCCTGTTCAATGGCGCGTGCAATGCCGAAACTGCGATTATCAAAATCAAACTGCGATTGCTTGATTTGCAGATTTTTGAAGTCAATTAGCGACTGCCGCCTTTGTTCTAAAATTTGATATTCGCGTTCACGGATTTCTTTTTGCGAGTTGATTTCATTAACCTTGAGTTCGCCGTTCAAAACACCGAGAGTCTTATTTTTCTCTTCGGTAATGTCAGCAGTTTTGAGCGCGTCAGTTTTATAAAGCGAAAGTTCTTTATCAAAAAAAGCTGACTGCAAAGCAATTCTAGTTTTTAGTTCATTAGCCGTTTGCGCTGTCGAAGCCTTAAAAGTTTTTAGTTTCGCGTCATCGGTCAAATCAAGCCCGCTATTGATTTGCGCCTGCTTGATTTTGTTTGAAATGTCTGACAAACCGAGCGCGGAATCAAGCGCGGTTTTAAGGCTTTTAACCTGCGCTTCTGCTGACGGTGCGCCGAGTTTCGTTGAAAGATTGCCAGTTTCGTCAATAGCCTTTTTAATTTGCCGAACCGTGCCGACCGTCCCCGAAACGGATGCCTTTAGTTTCTCAACCCCTTTACTCTCGTCAATAAAGAGCGAGCCGATAAATCCGCCGTTTTTGACGAAAAAGTTTTGTTTTGAAAGATCAATTTCTTTAGATGTTCCGCCCCCCAATTTCTTTGAGATATAGTCGGCAAAATTAAAATCGCCTAATAGTCCATCAGCGATACTCGCGCCGATATTTGAAGGCGTATTCAAATCGGATGCGAACTTACTCCAATTGTAACTATTCGCTTCATTCGCTAATTCCGTTCCCAACGCTTCGCCGAAACCCTGAGCGATATTTTTTGCGAGAATTTTCGTTGCCTCGCTGAAATCCGCGCCTTCCATTTGTTTTGCAGTTCTGACTGAAATTTCGGAAATTGTCTTAAAGAGTGGCGCGAAATAAGTTGATGACGCAATGTAAAGCGTGTCTTTAATGTTCGACAAAGCACCGCTAAAGGTTTGACTTTGCGCTTTCATCGAATCGCCGAGTTTGTTTTGCTTGATAAACGCATTCAGGGATTCTAAAAAGAAATCGCTCGAAATTTGCCCGGCTTCGCTTAATTTGATAATTTCAGCGCGAGATTTTCCGGTCGCTTGCGCCAATATCGTTACCGCCGAAATTCCGTTTTCTGCCAATTGGTTGATTTCTTGACCTGCGACCTTTCCTTTTGAGGCGATTTGAGACAAAGCCAAAACCGTCCGCTCTATCTCTTCCTGACCCTTGCCGACTGCCGAGAGAGCGTTGCCGACATCGCTCAAAATCGGAATAATCCTTTCCGAGTTAATGCCGACTCCCTGCAAAAGTTGTGAAGATTTAAGAAGTCCGGCAAATTCAAACGGCGTTGCTTTGGCAAAATTTTGTAAATCGGTAATATGCTTCTGCGCTGCCTGCGCCGATCCGGTTAAAGTTGTAAAACCTATGCGGGCTTGTTCCAGTTTCGCGCTGTAATCCAGAACCGCTGACCCTCCCGATGTTAGAATTGATGTTAGTCCGCTGACTGCATCGGCGGCTAAATTTCCGCCAAAGCTACCGAGAAAGGAAGTTTGCAAGTTTGAGTTTCCGGTTGGTGCTTTTGCCGCTTTTGCTTTCTCTTTCTCCAGTCGAACAAATTCTGAATACTCACGCCGTTTTGCCGCTTCCAAAGCCCGAAACGTGTTGTTTGCATCGCTGAGTAATTGTTTGTTGGCGGTTTGCGCTGCGGAGAGTTTGGATTTTGAGGCGTTAACCGCGTCAGCGACTTCACCTTTGAACAGAATCCGCGAAAAACTTCGCTGCTCGGTGCTTAATTCTTTTAATTTAGCAAATTGTTTTTTGTATGATTCTAAATCAAAGCCTACAAAATTAGAACTCGTGTTTGGTGATTGAAATTGTTTTTTTAGCTGTTTCAGCGATTCGCCGATAGCGTCAATATATTTAATAACGCCGCCGTCTTTCGGCGCGATTTTTACGAATACGGTTCTATCTGAAATTGCCATCGGTGGTTTAAAAAAGAAAAATGCTCCAAAATGTCCGACTTGCCGCCGAAACGCTTTGGAGCATCAGAAAGACGCTCAATAAATTGTCTTTATTCTACATTAAACCGTCTGAAAGCAAAAGGTTTTATTCGCCCCAAACATAAAGCGTGAACTTTCCTTGTCCTCGAACTTTTACTTTGATTTTTGATGGCGGCGTATTTATAACTTCCGACCCGTTTGCGCTTATTAAAAATTCGTCGCCGGATTCCTCACCCAATATAGCGAATTCGTAGTATCTACTGTTTTCGCTTGAGAGTTTTGGGTCTGTGGTTATTCGGATTCTAACTTGCTTTTATTTGGAAGTGTCAACTGCGGCTAGGTCAACTAAAACATATTTGCTGTCAATGTTTTTTGAAACCTTAAACACTAGCGGCGACCCGAACGAGTTTAGCGCGAACGCGTAAATAAAAACCAAGATAGATAATTTTTTCATCTTGGCAGGATAGCAGAATTTTAATTATTTACTAAGCCGCGATTTTCGCAACTCCGCTGAACGCATTTTTATCAACTTGACTTAATTCCCAATTGTTTTGCAGGTTCATCCAGAACTGCGGACTCGCGCCGACCGCCTTTGACAGTTTCCACGCCATCGGCGCACTGATGCCGCGCTTGCCGTTGCATATCTCGTTGATATTGGAAAAACGCATTTTGATATGGATGGCTAAATGCCGCTGGGTTATGCCTCTGTCGTCAAGCTCATTCCGTAAGATTGCGCCCGGATGAATCGGGGTAAAGTTTTCGTATTTAGTTTCAATGTTCATTTCAACACCTTTGTTAACAGTTTCTTTCGTCAAACCTCGGTGTTCTTGCTCGGTTTTATTCCCTTTAGCGCGATTGCATTTCATACAGCAAACCTTAACATTTGACAAAATATGACCCCGCCCCGCGACAAAGGAACGATATGATCGAATGATATTTCATTAACGAGCAACTCTCTTTCACATAAATAACAAGAGCTTCCGTCACGTTCTAGCACATCTTTTTGTGAAAAAGTAACTGAGAACTCAACACCGTAAAATTTTGTTCGTGCTTTATTGTTTCCAGTCCAGTTATGTTCGCCTTTATTTTTGCTCATATTGCTTTACAAAGTGGAGCCGACTAGGGAAATCTTATTCATTTCTTCCGCGATTTGATGAACCGCCGCTTCAACCTTTTTCGCTTGTTTGGTGGACGGATGTTTAACACCGGCGACATATTGCCGCAGCAGCGATTGATTGATTTTCGCTTTAGTTGCGATGGATGAAACATTTAAGACTTTGTATCGGTCAAAGAACGCCCGCAAATCATAATGCAGATTAAATTTAATCTCAGCGACATCAACTTTGTTCCAAACTTTATCGTTTTGCCCTTCGTGTTCAATGTAATCCTCAATTTGCAATCTCAGATTATCTAAAATCTCATTGATATTTTTACCGGCGGTCACGGGTAGAAAATTATAACCTTCGATGCGTCCCCAAAATTCTTTTTTCCCTTTTTCAATTATGACATCTACTTTCATTTTTTTATTCCTGCCTGTTTCAGAATCGAATTCAGCGTTCCTTTCGGAATGTCGCCACTGTGAACGGGAATACTCAGGGGATTAGGTTTATTCGGATGAATATAGATCGTATGACTGCCTTTACCTTCACGCTCAAACACCCAACCGGCTTTTTCGACTAGTTTGATTAATTCCCGCACTTTCATTATCTATAAGGTAACATATTCGCTACCTTGTTGCAAGCGCGGAAATGCGAATTCAAATCGAAAAACAACTTTTTGAGATTATTTTTAAGGTTGTATGCGCCGGAAAAATTAAGAGGCGATTAACTCGCCTCTTTTTTAACTTTTAATTTATCAGCGGCGGCGAATACAAAAATAAGTGCGAATGACATTAGAATTTTCATTCGCGCAGGATAGCAGAAATAAAATAAAAGCTGAAATTATGCGGCAGATTTTAAAGCGCGGATTCCGAGTTTTCGCGCACCTGCTTCAAAGCGTTCAACTGCTTTTTGGCATTCATAAAATCAATCAGCGAGCGAATGCCGAAATAGAAAGTCATCAGACACGACAAAACCGTCAGACACAGGAAAGCGGCATAGGTGTAGGGATTGGCAATTTCGACGGTCGCAGTCGTTACCCCGAAACTGATCGCCGCCCCGACGCTGACTCCGAACAAAGCCATGTGGAGTGCGGCTTGGAAATTAACGTTGCCGAGTGTTTCAAGTTCGTGTTCAAAAACGTAGTGCATTCTGACATTTCTCCGTTCGAGGTTAATTGTAACAGGATTGCGCCCTTTTGCTGAAATAATGTCGCTGTAAATTAGTTCGTCTTTCATCTTCAATTTGCCGCCTCTCTGACGATCTCCGCAACCGACTTCTTAACCTCGACCGTTTTCCCGTTCAACCTGCCGCGCACACAATAAAGTTTCTCGCCGTTCGGCGCGGTTTCAAACCAATATCCTTTTCTGGTGCGCGGTCGTTTTTCTTTAGCTTTTTCCATTGCCGGTCATCATCCGCATAATCTCCAAATTGCGCTCGTTCAGCATCCGCGTCATAACCTGCGTTTCCCTTATCGCCTGTGCGGTGAAACTGTCGAAGATCAGCAGTGATTCGTATTCGAGATAAGTGATTGATTCCTTAATGCCGAACCCCGATTCTCTTTCCTGCCGAATTCTCTGCACGGATTCGAGCAGTGTTTCAATGCGTTTCCCGTGATAATTTTCCGGTTTCGGCTTGGTTGACTTCATCGGACAGGCGGAGCAGGCGTTGTCGGCTTTCTCTTCCGCCGTCTTGCCCGCCGCCCGTTTGAAATCCGTGCAGTCGGACTCGCCGGGACATTTGCTCGCGCCGCCGCCTTCGTTGAAACCGAATACCTTTTGAATGTGCCGTTTCGCCGCTTCCGCGAACGACTCTAAAACTTCCCCAATCGAGCGAGCGAGACATTGAAAAAAGCGGCGACTGCTTCGATGCCGTGCCAGACCGGAACTTTACCGTCTGCGTAGCCTTCCCCGCGTGTCGTCATCGCTTCGTAAAGGGCGAACAAGCGGCGTTCTTTCGATATTTTTTTATTCGAGGCGATGGCGTTTTTCTGCGGCTGATCGCCTAAAGCGGCGAGATATTCGTCCATTTCCGCTTTCGTTTCTTCGCGGAAGAAAATTGATGTATTCGTCTCGCGTCCGCCGAAATTGGAAATCAGCAGAATTGCCGTTTCGTCGTCGTCGTCGAGCAAGTCGCCGGTTTCGACGGTTTCGGTTTGCGCCGAAACGTCTAAGTAGGATTTGACGGCGGAAATATAATCGGAATCACGGGTGGCGACGCGCCAGTCGTCGCGGTTTTTGTAGCCGTAACGGGCGACGGCTTTTTCTTTGCCGAGCGCGGCGTAAGGCGCAAACAAGTCAACCGAAACGGTTTTGATGCGTTTCGCCCCGTTCGGAATATCTTCCATCAATTGAAAGTATTCGTCTGCCGTAATCTTTGACAGTTCGATGGCGACATCGTAGGATTTACCGCCTTTGGTAACAGTGAGCGGAATTTTTTGATTGGCGGCTGCGTCGTAAAGCATTTCGGCTTTTGCGACCGAATCCGGCGCGGTTTTAATAATGTCCGTAATTGCGCCGACAATGTTATTTTCAATGGTTTCAGTCATATTTAAATGGTTTCAGTCATTCTAAAATTGCCGCCCGCCGCCCTGACTGAAAGAGACGGCAGACGGGTTTTTCCGCCTTTGGAGGAGGGGAAAATTAAACGAATTAAACCAAGGTAGTGTAATTCGGGATATTGTTGACCAGCTCCCAGGAAAAAGGAAGCACATTGCCCGCCGCCAAAGTCGCCGCCGAAATATCGTATTTATCTAAGGTATCGTCCGCCGACATCCCGACATCTTTGACGGTCAGTTTCGGTGCCTTGAAAGTCAGCGAGCGAAAAACGGCTCCCGCAATTAACGCGCCCGCCCAATCGAGACGCAAAGAGAACGTATCCTGCGCCCGCAGGCGTTTCAAAGGATTGAAATCCTGCGCGATGGTTTTGGCGATCAGTGCCGAAAAGGAAATGTCGGTTGACGGTTTGCCGATGGGCAGGGAACCCCTGACCGCTCCCGAATCGGCATTGCCTTCGATCTGGAATTTGCCGCAGCCCTGGTAGCCCTGACCGCTTAAAAAATTGTTGTTGTGGCTGAAATTAAAGCCGCGAAAATCACAGCCCAAAACCTGCACCGTCCCGCCGAAAGACGCGGATGGGAAAAGTCCGACGATGCCGGACGTGGATTTGAGATAATTCTCCGTCCGCGTCGCATCGTCTTCGACGTGAACCGCCGTTTTCAAAAAGTTGATACCCGATCCGGTTCCCGATGCGACGGGCGAGCCTAACTGTTTTCCGCTTCCGCGCCACTGCGTCGTCGCCATCAAAAACGCGCCGTTCTCTGCCGAAGAAGGATTCGCAATCGTTCCCGACTCGCATTTGAAGCCCGGATAAAGCAAATCGTGAATAATATCGGTGTCGAGGACGGGTTCGCCGATTTTCTCGACGTAGCTGTAGCTCGGCAAATCTACGAGCAGCAGCGGATTCAAGGGCGCGAACGTATGTTTGAAAACGCCGGGCGCGACCGTTGAAACCGTGTAGCCGCCCAACAGAGCGAGCAATCGCCGACCGATATTTTCAAACGTGGCGCGTTCCTCGAACGACTGCTCGACATCGTGAACCGACGGGAAACTTTTGGTCGGATAAGCGGTTCCGGTGGACATTCCCTCGTTGGTTACGGGGGACGTGGTAAATTTCGCTTTGTCGTAGCCGACTTTGGAAATCTGTTCGTAATTTTTCGGCGCGCTCGACGGGGCAAGCGGCGTATTATAATCGGTTTGCGGGACTAAAGAGAGTGCGAAAAGCGATCCTTCCTGTCGTGACATATTAGTTTTCTCCTGTTACTTCGGTAAAACCTAAAGCCGCTGCCTCGCGGATTTGTTTCAAACTCTGATCGCCGACACCTTTTATTTTCAAAAGGATTTCATCGGCGGTTAAATTCAACTCGCTCAACGTCGTGATGCCGTTTCTGATTAAAACTTCCGAGTGTGGAAAATCGAGCGGCAGCGCGTCCGCGTCCGGTATTTCAATGGCGGGCGCGTCTATTTCGACATACTCGAAGGCTCCGGTGTCCATCGCCATCAATGCCTGTTTGACGGGCGCGTCAATCGCTGCGCCGGGCGTTGCCGCAAAGTTTTCGTTTAACCAAAAGCTCTGCGCGGGTTCGCCTTTTTTCAATATGATTTTTCGGGTTTCTATTTTGTCGCTCATAATTTTTTATAACTTCTAGCTTCTAACTTTGCGGATTGATTTGCAGTCTCAAAAAACTGGCGGCGTGGCGGACGGTTCCGACTTTCACCCACTCGTTGCGCTTGATGATTTTGCCGACGTTGCAGATTTCTCCGTTCGTCGTTCCCATTCGCTCGTTGTCGCTAATCAGGACGTAGATTTCGAGTGCCATTCGGTTGGCAAGGTCTCTGGCAATCCGGCGATTGATCAAAGTCTGCGTGTCCGGTCGGGCGACGAACTGGATTTCGAGCAGCGCGTTTTGTTCTTTTACCGGACCGGCGGGCGTTGACTGGATCACATCGCCCGTGCGAATCCATTTTGTCCCGCCCGAAATCTCTTGGTATGCGTCCGCGTGAACGATTGCGCCGCTGATGGCGGCGGCGGGTGCGCTTCGGTCAACCGCGTTTTGAATGAATTCGTAAACCGCCGTTTCGATGCTCATAATTGCCTGGCAACCTTCACGAGGGCGTTGTCAATTCCCTGCAAAACAAAATCGCGTTCCAAATTGCCGCCCAAGAAAGAATCGAGAAATTCCGCGTAATAGACCATTGAAATCTCATCGTTCAAACCCTTCAATGATCTTGAGAGCGAGCCGGACTTGACACCCGGCGGATTTCCTCTGGCACTCGGACTGGTTCCCATCAAATCGCGCATCTCGACCGGAGCCAGTTCCGCCAATTCTTTGACGATCTCCGCCCCGACCGCCGCGATGTCGCTTTTTAAGAGCGATTCGAGATTGTCCGGCGCGATGTCAATTTCAAGATTCATCCTAAAATAGCGCGGAAACCGCAGTGTTTTTAACCTACGGAGGAGCGCGTTCGAGTCAATCCGCATTTGCGTTTACGCTCCACTTGTTCTATACTTGAAACTATGAAATTGATTGTAAATATCAAACTCGAGCCGCTCGAAAGCCAACACGATGCTCTGCTTGAAACTTTGAAAGAAGCAAATAAAGCGTGCGATCGGATTTCTAAAGAAGCGTTTGAAAACAAGATATTTAAGCAGTTCAATCTCCACAAACTCGTTTATGGTGTAGTCCGAGACACTTTTAACTTGTCCGCGCAAATGGTTGTGCGGCAAATTTCCAAAGTAGCTGACAGCTACAAAATTCAAACGAAAAAACAAACCACTTTTCGCGCAACGGGTTCGATTGCTTACGACGATAGAATTATCAGTTTCAAGAAGTCCGACGTTGTTTCTATTTGGACTGTTAAAGGTCGTCTGAATATCCCGTTTGTAATGGGGACGCATCAGCGCGAACTTTTTCAATATCGCAAGGGCGAAGTCGGCTTGGTTTTTCGCAAGGGCGAATTTTATTTGAACGCCGTTTGCGACGTTCCCGAAGAAAGTCCGTTTGACCCAAAAGACATTCTCGGAGTTGATTTCGGTATCGTGGAAATAGTTTCGGATTCGGACGGCGAACAGTTTTCCGGCAAGCAGATTGAAAAAGTTCGCCAAACTTTCGCTCATCGCCGCCGCAACTTGCAGCGCAAAGGAACGAAAGCGGCAAAACGTAAACTCAAACAACTTTCCGGTAAACAATCCCGTTTTCAAAAAAACGAGAATCACGTAATCAGTAAAAGACTTGTTGCTAAAGCCAAACACACGCAGAGGGCGATTTCGTTGGAAGATTTGACCAACATCCGCGCTCGGATTAGGGTTCGCAAGGCACAAAGAAACAAGTTGAATAATTGGGCGTTCGCAGATTTGAGAGAAAAGGTAAACTACAAGGCTAAACTTTCGGGCGTAACCGTGATTGCAGTTAATCCGAAAAACACCAGCCGCGAATGTAATGCTTGCCATCATATCTCTAAATCTAATCGAAAATCTCAATCTGTTTTTCTCTGTCAGCAGTGCGGACACTCCGCGAACGCCGACTCTAACGCCGCTTTGAATATCAAAGCGAGGGCAACCGTCAAATTGCCGAACGATAATTATTTATCAAGGTAGCCAGACCTTTGAGCTACAAGCTATGACCGTATTGCTTCAATCGGTCATAGTATTTGACAGATTTTAGTTATACGCCGACGGTCGTTAGCCTCTGACGTTTAATTTCTTTGGTTAATCTTTCAATTTCCCTTCGATACTCGTCGTTCTTTTCGGAAATCTCGACGATCATTTCGTCGCGGCGAGCGCACCCTTTACAAGGCGTTTGCGTAATTTTGTTCATAATCGGTAATCGGTAATCAGTAATTCGTAAAGCGCGTGTATTCGCGCATAAAGTTCAATTTCACCGTGTCGGTTCTGCCGTGCCGGTTTTTATCAATGATGAATTCGGCTAAATGCGGTTCCGCCGACGGGTTGTAATAGTTTTCACGATAAACGAAGGCGACGAAATCGGCTTCGGATTCGATGTCGCCGGATTCTCGAAGATCGCTCATTCGCGGACGCGGCGGGCTTCGCGCTTCGACGGCGCGGGACAATGACGACAAGACGATCACCGGAATTTGCAAATCTTTGGCGAGTGTTTTTAGTTCGCGGCTGATTAAAGATACTTCCTGCTGTCTGCCGTCGGTTTTGCCCGACGCGCTCATTCGCTGTAAAAAATCTATAACCACGCCGTCGAGTCTGCCTTTTTCCTGTTTCAGCCGAATCAGAGCCGACCGGATTTGCAGGGCGTTGATGACGCTCGAATCGTCAACCAGTAGATTCATTCGACTGATTTCGACCGCCGCGTTTTTCATTCTCTGAAATTCGTCGCGGGACACCGTGCCGTCTTTCATTTTTTGCGTGTCAACACCGGCGCGGGAACTAAACAGTCGCTGGATATACTGTTTTTTGCTCATTTCCAAAGAGAATATCGGCAGGACGACATCGCGGTTAATGTCGCAGGCGTTCATCGCCATTTGACCGGCCAGCGAAGATTTCCCCTGCGCCGGTCTTCCGGCAATGATAATTAAATCCGACGGCTGAAAACCGCCGGTGATAAAATCGATTTCTTTTAATCCGACGTGCAAGCCGGTCGCCCGTGTTTTGCCGTTGATGAGTTCCGCCGTGTCGTTGACCTGTTCGACGCTCAAATCTCCGGCTGACGAAAACCCTTTCTGCTCGCGGTTCGCGCAGACATCGTTAATCGCCGTTTGCGCGTAGGAGAGCAGAGTTTCGGTCGTATCGTCTTCGCTGACCGCCATTGCCGCGATTTGCGAGGCGATTCGCGCTAAATCCCGCCGCCGCCTTTTTTCTTTGACGATTTCGATGTAGCCGCGAATATCGCCGAAGCGCGGCAAACCGTAAGTGTAATTAGTGATCGTGGCGATGCCGCCCATCGAATCGAGCAGATTATCTTTTTTGAGTTTCTCGCCGATCCAGATCGGGTCAATGGTTTGCCGGGCGGCGAACAACTCCAGCATCACGGCGTAAACGCGGCGAAAAACCGGCGAATAGAAATCTTCGGGCAATAAACTGCCGACCGCTTGAGTGATCAGTTCGTTTTCGACCAGGATGCCGCCGACGATGCAGCGTTCGGCATCAGGGGAAGACGGCAGCGGTTTTTCGATAAATTGTGTGTTGGCGGCGGTCATTTTTATTTCCTATTTGTGTTTGCAAACTCCCATTCCGCTTTCGGTTCGGGCATAACCTTTGTCGTCGCAGGTTCGGCGGGTAGAAATTAAACACGCTCGGCGAATAGAAATGCAGTTGTCCGACACCGTATTCGGGCGATGCGAGACCTTCAATCGGATAAATTCCAGTTTCCGAAAAGCCGTTCGTGCCGCGCAGCAGATGAAGGAAACGAATCACGGGTTCGCGCAGTTTGCCGTGTCCCGAAGCCGTTCCCGCTGTCGGACGGCGGGCTTCCGGGTCGAGCAGAATCGTTCTGATCACCGCTTTCAGATCGCCGCGCACGTTCGAGCCGTTGTTGTTGAATTTGGCGGCGACGCGCCCGACGTAAGCGGGCGACGGATTGCTAGTCACCAGTCTCTGAATCAACTGGCGCGAGATGAACGGCGCGACGCTTTCGTTGTTGGCGATATTAGTGATCGCGGCTTCCAAATCCTGCTGTCTGGTTTGTCCGGGCGGCAGAGTTACACCGTCGAGCAGAACTTTGCCGTCGTCGAGTGGTGTTCGGCGTAGAAATTCATCGGCTTGTTCCATTGGAATTTGCCGTCGGTCGGGTAATACCAGCTTCCGAAATCGCCGCCGTAACTCCAGCCGGTGAAAACTTTGGCGAAACCTTCGACTTCCGCCTGCCCGTAAGTCGGAATCGGATTATTGTTCGCGTCGCGCCGAATCGAACCGTCCGTGTTCAGTTTGACCATTCCGGTCGAAAATAACTGCAAAACTTCGCGCCCATAATTTTCGTTCGGCTTCAAACCGTTCGCCGGATCGCCTTTGTCGTTTTTCAGCATATCCAGATACAAACCCATCGTTTGACTGAGCGTGACGTTTTTCAAAAGCTGGCGGTAAGTTCCGAAAGAACTGTTTTGCAAAGTGTCCATATAAGCCGAAATCGCTTTCGGGTTTCCCTGCAATTCGCCGTCGCGGAACGACACCACAGAAATCTGCGAAAGGGCGAAGGCGACGCGCTGCCGCAGTTGATCCTGTCCGGCAATCGTGTGTTTGCCGACTTCCCGATCCATACGGCTTTCCTGAAAAACATCGTCGCCCGTCAGAGGCTCAATCGGAGCGTAATAAGATTCCGCCGGAGTGTTGAACTGCTCCGTGATCCAATTGCTGTAGCCGATGTTTTGGAGGCGCGTAATTTCCGCCCAGCCGTTTTACCGATTAGTTCAGTTTTACCTTCGCTAAACTCAAAATGTCCGACAAACTTGTTTTCGCGGATTGAAGAGACGAGTTTTGCGACTCGCTTGCAAGTCAACGGCATAAGTTTTGGCGTGTTTGAAACTGTTGCAGACGCGACACGCCAGCCACAGATTTTCCTCGTCGTTTGTGCCGCCTTCCGCTGTCGGCAAAATATACTCTATTTCAAAAACAATCGGGATCAGATGTCGCGGAGATTGACAATAACCGCAGAGGTTTCCAGCCGCAAGGCGAATTTTCTCGCGGAGTTTTTCTGAGATTCGGCTCGTTTCAAGTCGTCCGGTGAAGAAATCAGACCGCGCCCGACGGCTTCGGCAATGCCGTAGGCTTTGCGGAGCGTCGAAATCTGAAGTAGTTCGGTGTAAATTTCGAGTTCTCTTTCTTCGGCATCGGTCAGAACGCCTGTATCCAAACGGGCGAGCAGAACGCTCATTCGGTCGGATTGTTCTTTCGGAATCTTCAAATTCGCCAGAGCCAAAACCGCGCTATTCGTCCAAGCCGCGACGGTTTCCTCATAATCCGCAACATCCGCCGAAAAATCATCGCGCAGTTTATCGGCAATTACCTCTTCGACGCGGCGATGCTTTTTCTCCGCCAATTCGGTGTAGTTGCGATAGATATTTTCAGGTAGATTTAGTGTAACTTTAATTATTCATTCGCCGTTTTAACGCAAATTTCAGTCTGTCTAACCTCCGGTAATTATTGACTCTTATCTAATAATTGTTGTTTGAGTTTAGGCGAAAGCCGAAAATCGGTTTGTTCCAGCCGTTCGGTAACTTCGGAAAGATTTGTGATAATTCCTTTTTCTTTGGCTTTGATAATAATCCCGATAGTGCCGATTAACTTTATTCCCAAATCTTTGGCGATGATTCTGCCTTTGCGTTCATCAATTATCAATAACGCATCTTCGGTCTGTTCTAAATACAAAGCCATCGAACTTGCTTCGCCTTCATCAACATTCAGCAGAAGGATTTTTTCAATTTGATGAGATTCGACTCTTTTGACGATAATCCAATCCGGCAAGTCTTCACCGTATTCGTTTCTAACCGTTTCACTTATCAAAACTTCGCCGAAAAGAGTTTGCAAAACTTCCAACATTCCGATTTTGCTCAAAACGATCAAACAGCTCGTATCGGAGATGACGACCTTTTTCATAAAACGGATAAATCTTCTTCGTCCAGCGTGTAACCGAAAACCGAGACGTTATATTTTCCTAGAAGCTCGATAAAACTGCGTTTCGACAAACCGACCATTTCGGCGGCTTGCCCGGAGGTTATTCTGCCCGTCTCGTAAAGCCGCGCCGCCAAAATCATACTGATTTCAAATTCGCTCAGGCTGAGTCTTTTCGGTATTTTGATGGTGACGGTTGTTTGTTCCATTGGTGTATCTTAAGCCGATGTGTTTTTTTATTCAATTATTTTTACAGTTTGACGCGCAGAATTTCCGGCTTTGATTGATTTTCTAACCTTCGCCCAAAATCATTCGTTCGACTTCGGTTTTGGCGTGTTTGAGAATTGATACACCTTGTTCGCGCAAAAGTTTGGCTTCGGCATAAATCGCTTCGACTCGTTCGGCAATTTCTTTTTGAATTTCGGGCGGCGGAATCGGGATTTGTAATTCTTTTAAGTTTTGTAAAATAATTCTTTGTAATGCGCTTCCGCCCATCAACCTTTTTATCAAACTTAAAATCAACTCCGTTTTCAAAATATATTCGAGATATTTTGGGTTCAGCAAATTTGTATTCGGTCGAATTATTGCCAATGATGAAAGAATCACAAAATCGTTTGTGTCGTTGACGGTATGCGTTTTTCCGATTGTTCCGTCTTTTGAAAATAATACATCTCCAAAATCAGGACGGCAGCCTGATTTTTCCAAAAGTTCAAAATCTTCTTCGCTGACTGAAAAGCAATTCTTAAAATTAATTTCTCCGTAAGAATTTATATCTCTGACGGTGACGTATTTCTTTGCTAAGTCTTTTGAACTTTGCGGCGAATAATGCGAGCCGTCGGTGATTTTTGAAGTAACTCTTTTCAACGGCAAAAACTGAACTTTGGAATTTGAAATAGTTTTTTCGATTGTCTTGTAATAATTCGTGTAAAAAAAAGCATCGAATCTGCCGCTTGCGATGTCGCTTGATTTGGTGAAGAAGATGCGTCTGGCGAGCGTGTTTACTTCCGCGTCGGGCAGCGTGATGCCGAGCGCGTCTAAAACCAATTTATCAACCGATGCCAACTTCTCACGCGCTTCCGCCTCTTTCGCTTTCTTTTCGGCGTAGGCTTTTTTTATAACTTCAACGATTTCAGGTTTGAAAACAATAGGAATTGATTTCAAAGCAATATAATCAAGTGCGGGACGAGTTCCGCCTGTTGTTCGGCGCAAAGCTAACTTTTGCCCGACTGTGGAATTTAGATAAGTTGCTAAAACTTCGCTTGTTTCAAGATTGTCAGTTTTGATTACAACCGAATGTTGATTTATGTTTCCATCAAAATCTTTTGGAGCAACACAACAGCTTGCAATTCTTCCCGTGATTGTAATCAGTAAATTATCCTCAAAAACTTTGCTGCGATTGAGCATTTTGTTATGAGTTTCTTGATTGATAAAAATTACATCACTTAAATCAAGTCCTTCGGCTAATACGTTTTGAACCCGGAGAAACGGAACACCCGTTTTAATGTCGGAATAATACAAATCTGGATTGTCTTTATCAGGCGTTGCGCCGCTTGCTATATAACGAATCAAATCCCTTAATTTATGAGTGAGAACATTTTTGACTTTCTTCTCTAATTCGATAAATTCTTGTTTGTAATAAAAGGCATCGAATCTTCCTTCAAGTTCGCCCCGATTTAGCAAAAATATTTTGTTTGCGTCTAAATCAGGGCTGAGGCGAAAAAAGAGTCTTTGCCTTCGACGACCGCCGCAATAAATTCTTTTAACTGCGCGCCGATTTCCGTCAGTTCGTTGCGTTTGGTTTCGCGCCCCGTCGCGTCGTAGCCGATTTCTTCGGCAATCGCCATAAAGATCGGATAATTCGCCGCTTTTTCCCGCACCGTTTCGAGATATTCGTCGTTCAACGCTTCTTTGACCGCTTCGATTTGCTCGTTGTATCTATCGGCAACTTCCTGCCGCCGAGTTTTATAATCTTCGGTCTTTTCATATTCCTTGATCTTCGCTTTGGCTTCGGCGATAAGCTGTTTTTCGGGTATTTTGTTCAGAGTCCAAACTTCAGTTTGTCCTCTCCGCCGCGCTTCGCTGGCGGAATCACGCTGAAGCGTGGACTCTGAACTTTGATTTCGCAGGGCTTCGATATGATTTACCAATGTTTCGTTGATTTCCTGAATAACCGAATCGCCTTTTTTCAACTCGGCCGCTTTGTCATTTAACAAACGGATAATTTCGCCCTGATACCGCTTTTGCTTAAACAAATCGTCCTGAATATTTGTTTTCAAATGACGAATCGCCATCGTTTGTTTCTCGTCATATTTTCTGGCAAACAAAACCGAACTCTTCACGCCCGCGCCCGTGTGCGTGAAAGCCGTCTGCGGCAAACTGACGACCGCGACGATCCGAAAATGTTCCTCGATCCAATCACGGACAAACTGCAAAGACGAATTCGTTAAAATTCCGTCGGGCAAAACAATCGCCAGAAATCCGTCGGGCTTCAAGAATTTGTAACACTGCTCGATAAACAGTATCTCCGACTTTTGCGAATCGCGGTCGTCGTCGAGCTTGACGTTGTTGAGTCGGCTGAAAATCCAGTCGAAATTCTTTTTGCCCAGATTAAAATCGCCGATGTATGATTTTTCCTTCGCCTTGATCACCGAACGGCGGATTAGTCGTGATGTGGTTGAAATGATTTTTTTGAAAGTTCGCGTAACCTTTGCTTTTATTGGCGAGCGCGTATTTTTGAATCTTTTCAATCGGTTCGAGTCCGTCGTGCGCGAGGACGTTCGTGTGTCCGTCGTCGTGCAGAATCATATTCATCTTGGCGGTTCGGGCAATCTGATCGTTGATTTCGATTCCGTAAAGTTTCTGCTCGGCGAAATCGTGCCAATACGAACGCCAATCATTGTATTCTTTGATATTTGTCGAATCGTATAAATCATCTGCTTTCTTTCGCATTTTATTTAGAATATGAAGCAGAAAACCCGAACTGCCGCAGGACGGATCAAGCACGAAATCATCGTTTTCAATCGGCAATACATCAACAATAAAATCTACAACTTTGCGCGGCGTAAAATACGCGCCAAAATCGCCGCGAAAGAAACTTCCCATAAATGTTTCAAACGCTCTGCCTTTGCTGTCAAGATCAGTATCGGAAAGATTTACTTTTGCCAGATAGCCGACAACCGTTTCAAGTTCTTTCGGATTTAATTTAATATCTTCACGAAAAACTTCAGGATCATAAACACGACCTTCTTCGTAAATTTTCCTTATTCTTTTTTGTAAATCTTCAGGCAGTTCTTTGGTGAACACCTGAAAATCGTAAGGCGTTCCTTTAGCGCGATGACGTTTTTCATCACGGATTTTACAAAAAATCAGTTTGTCGAGTTCATCAAACGCTTCCGAAGGATTACGTTTGCCGCCGCCCCAAAGTGCCTGATGCGCCTGTTTGAAAAGCCGTGTCAATTCGCTTTCGGCGATCACGTCAATATCAAAAGCCTTTTCGCCGGTTTCATTCACGCCGCCCTTGTAAAAACGCGCTTTGCCGACTTCGGTTTTGCCTGCCTTCGGAATGTCTGCGAGTTGGTTTCTTTCGCGCTCCATTCCGCCGAAACCCGCGACATCGTAATAATTATCGAGAGTTTTTGAAGTTACCCACAGAAACGCCGCTTTCAAAGAATTAGCGTTGCCGAAACCTTGTTCAATCGCCTGTTTATATTCCGCGTCGGTGACGACTTCTTTTTTACATTCGACAACAATGTAAGCGGTCGTCAGCGTCTCGTCGGTATAAACGACAATATCCGCCAAATCGTTCGGTGTGCGGCGCGGAACGCGAACCTCAAAATCAATGTTTTCGGGCGCGTAACCGTAGACTTCGACAAGCTGCACGAAAGTTTCAGCGCGAACCGTTTCTTCGGGGTCTTTGAAATTATAAGTTGTATTTCGTTTGACGAAGGTAATGCGCGTCTTGTCAGCATTAAACTGAATCAGTCCGTTTTTGATGCCGGTTTGTAGATAATCCGGCTTTGCACATAAACCCCTCACTTGAACATAAAGTGCTTAAAGTTGAACACAGAATCATTTAACATTTAGCGACCAAGTTTCAACAGCTAACTCAGCTAATCTTTTCTGCCTTTCCGTTATTTCAGCCGCACCCCAAGTTACTTCTTTAGCAACCTGTGAGGTTAGAATGTATGCAGAAGCCTTAAGGATTGGTTTCTTTTCATCAAATCCTCTATTTCCAATCGCGTTATTTTTAGCTGCCTGTAATAAAACCATATTTCCAAGTCGTTTATAATATGTGCGTGCCGTTTCAGCGTCAATGTGTTTCCAATCGTTATTAGGGTTTTCAGGTAAAATATGTTCCAAGTTAATAACTGTTTCCTCGTTTGGAACAAATTCAGGTTCGGGATTGCCTTTTTCCTTTAATTCAAGCGACCTTAGAAAATACCTTGCTAGTTTGGCTTTTGATACTTGTGCAAACTCAAATTGAGCCTTAAATTGTGAGTCCGACGGAATTACTTTAACTAAAGCCTCTGCTAACTTTTTTGTGGTTGTAATTTTACCATCATAGATTTGTTTTGATTGTTCTGCATAGGATTCTTCCAAAGAACCGCCGCGCCGCGCATCTACGATTAAAAATCTGATTGCCCAAGAAATAAAAAGACGAAAGGCTTTTGTGGCTTCGGACGGCTCAAACATCAAAGCAACACTAAGCATTAAGTGTCGCAACGGCATTGCTTGTAAATCATTCATTGTTTGAATACTCTTTCTTATGCTCGGATCATAGTTATTCCATTTACTGTCTTCTGGATTTAAGATTGCAGCATAGTCAGAGGCGCGTTCGGCAAGGGTATCAAGAAATCTTATTGTTTCTCCCTTACCTTTGACTTTTTCGCGGATTCTTTCAAAAATTTCGCGGTCTCTAGTCATTTCATACATTGCGCTTAACAAATGCTTCAAATATGAAAAAGCAATGTCGTTATCATCTATCGAATCAAGCGTGCTAGACATTTTTGTCCATTTCTGTTGTGCTTCAGCAAGGCGATCTCCGGCTTCCCCAAAAAGATAGTTTTTGACTAAATCAATTTGTGATGTTTTTAACCCTCTGTCATTCAATGTTTCAAACATTACAAATGCGTCTAATTCACCCGGAACTTTCAATAAAATAACTTTTGCGTTGTATTCAATAAATTCCAGCCAATCAATAAGCGTAGATATTTTGTTGCTTTCGCTTTGCGGTTTCAGAATATCTTCAATGTGTTTTGCCGCTAATTTTGCGGCTTTTTCAATTTTGTGATGTGAAGTTTTAGTTGGCGCAATATCTCGGTCAAGACTATTTGGTGAGGACAAAATCCGATTCTTAAAAAAACTGTTGTCGTCTAAATTTAGAGTAAGTCGAGGTGAAAAGTCGTTATCTCTACGAACTGTTTTAAAAAGAAATTCGTCTTCTACGCTTCGCATACGCCTATCCTCGTTTTTATTGAAAAGATAATCACGAATTGCCGCCAGCAGTATTGTTGTTGTAGCTAATCTTTGTTGCCCGTCTGCAACCTCTGGAATACCGTCTTTTCCTTTAGTCAATACGACTGTTCCCAAGAAGTAAGTCTTTTTATCTTGGCTAATCGCTTTTGAAAAATCTTGAAAAAGGGCTAAAACGTGCTTATCTTCCCAAGCATATTCTCTCTGATTAACAGGCACGATAAACCGATTACGATTTAACGCTGTGCCTATGCCGATATGTTCAAAGCCAATTTCACCAAGTTCTGTTCCGCTCATAGTAGTTAATATTTATCACTTAAAAACGCTATCGGAAGTGCTTGGGCTTCCAACTCTTTTATAGCCGCTTGCCTCAATCTGTTGCGAACCCAAGCCGAAAGCGGAATGCCTGCTAAATCGGCGGCATCTTGAAAAGCCTCTCGTTCCGAGCCAAGCATCCGAACAATAACCCGCACATCTCGCAACTCTGTTTTAGTTTTGGTATTTCCTTCTCTTTGCATATTAAAACTGAAATTGTATGTTAAATGTATGCACAACGCAAAATGAAAGTCTTAATTGTATGCACAAATAGCATACAAACAGTTGATTTTATTTGGTTTACGGGGTAAAATAGTGTTAGTTTTTAGATAGGAAAAGCCAGTCGAAGCTACCAACTCCAACCGGCTAATTTTTACCACACAGCATAAAGCTGAATGATTGTGCAAGAACATTATACGCTTTTGCTGTGTGAATTTCAATCCATAGGAGATTCATATATGCAGAACGATTTAAATAATCCCCGTCAAATTCGCGGCATTGATATTGCCAAACGCTACACCATCAAACAAGAAAACGAGCTGTGGTTCGTTCCGTCCAGTTCGGGCAAAAGCAACCGTTATAAAGTTGATTTAGCCAGACAGAAATGCACTTGCCCTGATTATGAAATCAGACGGCAGAAATGCAAACATTTATTTGCCGTCGAATACTCATTTGAGCAAGATTTTTTAGCCGAACTC